>WGBX01000033.1 GCA_015494075.1 Flavobacteriaceae bacterium | reverse complement strand
CTTTAGTGCCATTATATTTGGCATTGCCATAGTGCTCTCATCTATTTTTCTTGGCAAAGCATATACAGATCGAAAAAAAATCGATGGAAAAATTAAAGTAACCGGACTCGGAAAAACTGATTTTACTTCTGATTTAATAGTATGGGAAGGCAGTTTTAATGCTCAAAATTACGATTTAAAACAAGCTTATCTTACTTTAAAAAAAAATAGAGCCATAGTAAACAGTTATTTAGAAAAAAAAGGTATTAATCCTAAAAATATTATATATAGCGCTGTTGAAATTAATAAAAGAACCAAACCTTTGTACTCTTCATCAGGACAATATATGGGAGATGAATTTGTAGGATATGAACTCTCACAATCTGTTCAACTCCAATCTAAAAATGTAAATAAAGTAGAAAAAATATCTCGCGAAATCACAGAACTCCTAAATCAAGGCGTACAATTTTACTCGGAACCTCCCAGATATTATTATACAAAGTTGGCTGACCTAAAAATTGAAATGATTTCAAGAGCTACTAAAGATGCCAGAACCAGAGCTGAAAAAATTGCCGAGTACTCAGGAGGGAAACTGGAAAAACTTATCTCTGCCAAAATGGGTATTTTTCAAATTACAGGACAGAATTCTACTGAAAATTATTCATGGGGAGGAACCTATAATACAAGTTCAAAAAATAAAACTGCTTCCATTACCATGAAATTGGAGTATAAAGTAAAATAATATTTTATTTATTCCTCAAAATCTATTTTTCTGTATCTTATAAATTTGTCCATAATACTTTTTATTTATAATGCTATAATGTTTATAAGGTTAAAATTCTACGACAAAACTATCAGTAAAAAAAAGATCCAAGTTGTAGTTTGGACATACTAATATGAACAGCTACCCTTATCTGCCCGGATAAAAAATCAAGAAGTTATAACATAATTTACTTATACAACTCAAAATCAGTTTTATCAATCTTTTAAAATTGTATATCAATTAATGGTTATACAATTTACATCTCAGACCGTTATAAATATTATACTTATCAAAAAAGTGATTATTTTTTAGCGCGCCAAACTAAAAAAACAGCTAATACACCAAAGATAAAATTAGGAATCCATGCAGCCAAAAAAGGACTAAATCCGGACTTAATAACCATTACGCCAAAAATACGGTCAAACAATATATAAAGCATTGAAACAGTAATACCAAAGGCCAAATTACCTCCCATACCGCTACGTCGCTTTTGCGAAGCCATAGCCACAGCTATAAAAGTCAATATAAAGGCAGAAATAGGCAAGCTCATACGTTTGTATTTTTCCAATTCAAACTTCTTGATATTTTTAGAGCCACGCATTTTTTCTTTGGCAATAAACTTGTTTAATTCGATATAATTTAAACCTTCGGCTATATAAGTTAAGGGTGTCAAATCGTCTAATGTGAAATTAAATACCGTATCTTGAACAGTTTTTTGTACAATTTTTTCACGATTTTTTAAATAAAAACGTTGACGTACGTTGTGCAAAGTGTATTTTTTAGTCTTAGGGTTATAGATAATCCGGTCAGCGGTTAATTTAGATTTTAGGCTGTCACCAACCACTTCTTCCATCATAAAATTGTAGGCAGTACGACTTTTATGATTTAAATTTGATGCGTAAATAAAATGCGTGGGATCAATCTGCCGGTAAACATCATTGGTTTGACGCGTTTTGTGCGATTTGTTATGCACATATTTTACCCAAAATTCATTATAACCAATACGTGCTTTCGGTATAATCGAGAGATTTAAAAGCAAAACCGATAATGCAATAATAGTGGCGCCTATTAAGTAAGGCCGCAACAACCGCATAAAAGGCATTCCGGTATTGAGCATTGCTATAATTTCAGTATTTTGTGCCAAACGAGATGTAAACCAAATAACTGATAGAAATAAAAAAATGGGAAAAAGAATATTAAAAAAATACAATAAGAAATCTCCATAATAGCCTAAAATCTCTGATATTGGCACTTTATGCTCTATAAATTTATCAATACGTTCAGATAAATCCAAAATTATAGAAATAGGCACAAATAATAACATCAGGCCCAAAAATGTACCAAAATAACGTCGTAATATGTATTTATCAATAATTTTCATCTGACAAAATCCGAGCACATAATTTTAATATTTTACAAACGTTGTCCTAATTTACGAACCATTTGCACTTTCCAAGGCTTAAAATCTCCTGCCAATATATGTTTTCGAGCTTCACGAACCAGCCATAAATAAAATCCCAAATTGTGTATAGAAGCAATTTGCTTTCCTAAAAATTCATTTGCCGCAAACAAATGGCGCAAATAGGCTTTGCTATAATCGGTATCAACAAAAGTAATGCCCATCGGGTCAATGGGGGTAAAATCATTTTTCCATTTAGCATTTTTAATGTTAATAGTACCTTCTGAAGTAAACAACATACCGTTTCGAGCATTGCGTGTTGGCATAACACAATCAAACATATCCACACCCAAGGCAATATTCTCCAAAATATTAACAGGTGTTCCTACACCCATCAAATAACGCGGTTTGTCCTTAGGCAAAATATCGCAAACAAGCTCGGTCATCTCATACATCATCTCTGCAGGCTCACCAACTGACAAACCGCCGATAGCATTACCATCAGCACCTTTTGATGCAATATACTCAGCCGATTGTATTCGCAAATCTTTGTATGTACTACCTTGCACTATAGGAAATAAACTTTGATCATAGCCATATTTTGGCGGCACTTTATCTAAATGGTCAATACAACGATCTAACCATCGATGTGTCATTTCCATTGATGATTTGGCATATTTATAGGCCACCGGATAATCTGTACATTCATCAAATGCCATAATAATATCTGCACCAATACTACGCTCTATTTCCATTACACGTTCGGGTGAAAAAAAATGGTAAGAACCATCAATATGCGATTTAAATTTTACGCCTTCTTCTGTAATTTTGCGCCGGTCCGATAGAGAATAAACCTGAAAACCACCACTATCAGTCAAAATATTGCGATCCCACCCCATAAATTGGTGCAGGCCGCCCGCTTGTTCTAAAATTTCAGTCCCCGGTCGCAAATACAAATGATAAGTATTACCTAAAATAATATCCGGATTTATATCTTGCTTAAGCTCTCGCTGGTGAACGGTTTTAACCGTACCAACCGTTCCGACAGGCATAAAAATAGGCGTTTCTATGGTCCCGTGAGCCAATTCTATAAGCCCGGCCCTTGCTTTGGTTTCATTATCTTGTTTGATTAAATCAAATTTCATGCAACTACAATATTTGCTGCAAAGATAATTTTTTTAATTGATACCTTTCAAATTTTAATATTTTGTTAGAATTGTGCACTTTAAAATCAACCTACCATATATTTTATTAATTTTACCATTTGACATTGACTTGTCAAATCGAAAAGTTGTACGAATTTAAAATCATCTATAACTTTTATAGCAACCCAATATATCAAACTGAACTTAATCTTAAATATGAATAAATTAAAAATAATTAACGATCCAATATATGGTTTTGTTAACATTCCGAATGAATTAATTTTCGATATTATTCAACACGCTTATTTTCAGCGACTTAGACACATTTCCCAAATGGGATTATCATATATGGTTTATCCCGGCGCACACCATACACGTTTTCACCATGCCATAGGTGCTATGCACTTAATGCAAACGGCTATTCACGTTTTACGTTATAAAAATGTTGACATAAGCCCCAAAGAAGAAGAGGCCGTTTTACTGGCCATTTTGTTACATGATATAGGTCACGGCCCGTTTTCACATGCTTTGGAGTACAATATAATCAAAAACATATCACATGAAGCGCTTTCGCTTGCTATTATGCAACAACTTAATAAACAGTTTGATAATCAATTAGATTTGGCTATACAAATTTTTAAAGGACAATATTCTAAAACTTTTTTGACAGAACTGATCAGTAGTCAAATTGATATGGACCGTTTGGATTATCTTCGCCGTGACAGTTTTTATTCCGGCGTAATCGAAGGTCAAGTTAATAGCGAACGCCTAATAAAAATGCTCAATGTAAAAAACAACCAATTGGTTATTGATGAAAAAGGTATTTATTCGGTAGAAAAATTTATTATTTCGAGACGCCTAATGTATTGGCAAGTTTATTTTCACAAAACCGGTTTAATGCTGGAGAAAATACTCCAACACGTTATCAAACGTGCACAATATTTATATCAAAAACGACAGCCACTATTTTTAGACAATAATTTAGCATTTCTTTGGAATATAAATCAAACAAAATTGACCAAAGAAAATTTAGACATCTTTGCCCAATTAGATGACACTGATATTTGGTATCATTTGAAAAAATGGACTGAAAATCCCGACTTTATTCTTTCATATCTCAGTAATATGTTAGTTAACAGGACACATTTAAACAAAATGTCTATTCAAAAAATGCCTTTTAAACAAGAAAACCTTCAAAACTTAAAACAAAAAATGCTTGCAAATTTTCCGGTAAGTGAGTCCGAACTTCCATACCTGCTTTTTACAGGTAAACTAATCCATAGTGCTTATGATAAAACCCGTCACCCAATTAAACTCCTCACCAAACAAGGCAGACTGGTCGAATTTGCACAAGCCAGCGACCAACTTAATATAGAAGCTTTATCAAGACCTGTAACCAAATACTATTTGAGTCATCCTATAATAAAAAAATTGTAAAAAATTAATCTTTTTCATACTTTTGCCAGAATGAAATACAGTATTAAAAAAATAGCAGATTATTTGCAAGGCGCCATAGATGGTGACCCAAATACAGAAATAAGCAATATTGCTAAAATCGAAGAAGCACATTCCGGTGATATTACTTTCTTAGCCAATCCTATTTACACGCCACATATATACACTACCAAAGCCTCAGCAGTAATTGTCAAAGATGACTTTCAAGCTGAAAAACCCCTCAAAACAAATCTAATTCGTGTAAAAGATCCTTACCAAGCATTTTCACAATTATTAGAGTTCTACAACACCACATATGATGATAAAACAGGTATTGAAATACCCTCTAAAATAAGTAATACGGCTAGTATAGGTAAAAATGTATATATAGGAGCATTTGCTTACATTGGTGAAAATGTTAAAATAGGAAATAATGTCAAAATATTTCCCAACACATATATTGGAAATAATGCCAGCATTGGTGATAATACAATTATTTTTCCCAATGTTACTATTTATCATGACACTCAGATTGGTGCATATGTAACCATTCATAGCGGCACTGTTATCGGTGCAGACGGCTTCGGATTTGCGCCAAATAATGGCAATGATTTTAAAAAGGTACCACAAATCGGTAATGTTATTATTGAAGATCGCGTCGAAATCGGGTCTAATGCCTCTATTGACCGCGCAACTATCGGATCAACTGTTATCAAACGTGGTGTTAAATTAGACAATTTTATACAAGTAGCTCATAATGTTGAGATTGGTGAAAATACAGTTATTGCAGCCTCAACAGGCATTTCCGGGTCTACAAAAATCGGAAAAAATTGTATGATAGGCGGACAAGCCGGTTTGACAGGACATTTAAAAATAGGAAATAATGTTAAAATTGGTGCACAATCAGGCATCTCCCATAATTTAAAAGACAATGAAATTGTTGTAGGCACACCGGCTCTACCAATTAGAAACTTTAAAAAATCCAGTATCCTCTTTAAAAATTTAGAAGATTTATACAAACGGATACAAAAACTTGAAAAAGAACTTAACAACTTGAAATAAGCGAATCATGGCAAAACAAAAGACAATTAAAAAGCCCGTTTCCATAGATGGTGTCGGATTACATACCGGACAAAATGTAAAGATGACTTTAAAACCGGCCCCGGAGAATTACGGATTCAAATTTATTCGTGTTGATTTAGAAGGAAAACCCGAAATTGAAGCCAGTGCACAATATGTCACGAAAACCCAACGGGGTACAGTCTTAGAAAAAAATGGTGTGCAAATACATACTACCGAACATGTTTTGGCAGCTTTAGTGGGCATGGATATTGACAATTGTATTATAGAATTAAATGCTCCTGAACCACCTATCAAAGATGGCTCATCTAAGTTTTTTGTACAAATGATTGAAAAAGCCGGTATTGAAGAACAAACAGCCGAACGAGAAGAATTTGTTGTTAAAAAAGTGATTTCATATGTAGATCCTGAAACAGAAAGCGAATTGTTAATTATGCCTGCCGATCATTATGAAATTACAACTATGGTAGATTTCGGCACAAAAGTTCTTGGCACCCAAAACGCCTATCTAAAAGATCTAAAAGATTTTAAAACTGAAATTGCACCGGCCCGTACTTTTAGTTTTTTACACGAATTGGAAATGTTGTTAAAACATGGCTTAATTAAAGGAGGTGATTTAAGTAATGCTATTATTTTCGTAGATAAAAAAATATCTGATGAAACCAAAGAATTACTAAAAGACTATTTTAAAAAAGATGATTTTGAAGTAAAACCTAACGGAATTCTTAATAACATTGACTTACAATGGCCCAATGAAGCAGCCCGACATAAATTATTAGATGTTATTGGCGATCTGGCATTAGTCGGCACGCGGCTTAAAGGAAAAGTAATTGCTAACAAACCCGGACATAAAGTCAATACAGCTTTTGCAAAAAAATTGCAAAAAATCATTAAAAACGAAAAACGTAATAAAGTTCCCGAATTTGATTTAAATAAACCACCATTAATGGACATTGAAAAAATTATGTCCTTACTACCTCATCGACCACCTTTTTTAATGGTTGATCGTATTTTAGAATTATCAGACACGCATGTCATTGGAATGAAAAACGTTACGATGAATGAATCCTTTTTTATTGGACACTTTCCCGGAGCTCCGGTTATGCCCGGAGTATTACAAGTGGAAGCTATGGCACAAACCGGTGGCATCTTAGTTTTAAACTCTGTTCCTGATCCGCAAAATTACCTTACCTATTTTATGAAAATGGACAAAGTAAAATTTAAGCGTAAAGTAAAACCCGGAGACACCTTAATATTTAAAGCTGACCTAATATCACCCATTAGAAGAGGTATTTGTCATATGCAAGCCTACGCTTATGCCAATGGTTATTTAGTAGCCGAAGCTGAAATGATGGCGCAAATTGTCAAAAAAGATAATGTAAAATAAAAATCATGAATCAACCCTTAGCTTATATACACCCTGAAACTAAAATAGCCAAAAATGTCGTTATTGAGCCCTTTGTAACCATTGATAAAGATGTAGAAATTGGAGAAGGCACTTGGATTGGCCCTAATGTTACCATAATGGAAGGTGCTCGTATTGGTAAAAATTGCAAAATCTTTCCGGGAAGCGTTATTGCTGCCGAACCTCAAGATTTAAAATTTGAAGGCGAAAAGACATTAGCAATTATTGGCGATTACACAACTATACGAGAAAATGTAACTGTCAACCGTGGCACCAAAGCCAGCGGTGAAACCCGCGTAGGAAACCATTGTTTACTCATGGCTAATGCCCATGTGGCTCATGACTGTGTGGTAGGCGACCACTCAATATTAGTCAATAATGTAGCATTGGCCGGTCATGTCGAAATTGGTGAATGGGCTATTTTAGGTGGGCTTTCGGCAGTTCATCAATTTGTAAAAATAGGACGACATGCTATGATTTCCGGAGGCACTTTAGTACGAAAAGATGTTCCGCCTTTTGTTAAAGCTGCTAAAGAACCCATACAATATGTTGGCGTTAACTCCATAGGATTAAGACGCCGTGGTTTTACAGCCGAACAAATCAACCAAATACAAGATATTTACAGATATGTTTTTCAAAAAATTAACAACATTAGTAAAGCTATTGAATATATTGAAGCTGATATGCCCGCTTCACCGGAACGTGATGAAATCATTGAATTTATTAAAAAATCTCCAAGAGGCATAATTAAAGGATATAAAC
>WGBX01000032.1 GCA_015494075.1 Flavobacteriaceae bacterium | reverse complement strand
GTCTCAAAAGGCAGCCTCTTTTGAATTTGAAATTAAATTTATATTTTATCTATTATTGCATTAAATGTTTGACTTGGTCGCATGGCTGCTTCAGCTTTTTTATCGTCTGGCATATAATAGCCACCAATATCAGCCGGCTGGCCTTCAACGGCTGCAATTTCGGTCAGAATTTGCTTTTCATTATCCATTAATGCTTTAGCTACAGGAACAAATTTTTCTTTCAATTCTTTATCATCATTTTGATCGGCTAAAGCTTTGGCCCAATATTGTGCCAAATAAAAATGAGAACCACGGTTGTCCAATTGTCCAACTTTTCTTCCGGGTGATCGTTTATTCTCTAAATAATCTCCAATAGCTTTATCTAAAGCTTTTGACATAACTTTAGCTTTTTTATTTTTATATTTTTCACCGATAAAGTCTAATGAAGACATTAAAGCCAAAAATTCACCCAATGAATCCCAACGCAAATGACCTTCTTCTAAAAACTGTTGAACGTGTTTGGGTGCTGAGCCTCCGGCACCGGTTTCAAACAAACCACCTCCTTTTAACAAAGGTACGATAGATAACATACGAGCACTCGTGCCAAGTTCTAAAATTGGAAAAAGATCTGTCAAATAATCCCGTAACACATTACCTGTAACTGAAATCGTATTTTGACCTTTTCTAACACGATTTAAAGTGAATCTCATAGCATCCTCAGGTGACATAATATGAATTTCGAGATCTTTGGTGTCATGGTTTTTCAAATATTTTTCAACTTTTTTTATTAATTGTGCATCGTGAGCACGATTTTCGTCTAACCAAAATACGGCCGGATAGCCGGTTGCTCTTGCGCGGTTGACAGCCAATTTAACCCAATCTTGTACCGGAATATCCTTTGTACGGGCCATACGCCAAATATCTCCCTTTTGCACATTGTGTTTTGTTAATATGTTTCCTTGATTATCAACAACTTCAACTGTTCCATTTTCCGGAATCTCAAAAGTTGTCGGATGCGAGCCGTATTCTTCTGCTTTTTGTGCCATTAAACCTACATTTTGTACTGTCCCCATGGTAGCAGGATCAAAAGCACCGTTTTTTTGAGCATCTTCAATCACAACTTGATAAAAACCGGCATATGACCGATCTGGAATCACAGCTTTTGTATCTTGTAATTCACCTTTTGCATTCCACATACGTCCACCATCTCTAATTACAACTGGCATAGAAGCATCAATAATAATGTTATTGGGAACATGTAAATTGGTAATTCCTTTATCAGAATCAACCATTGCTAGTGCTGCTTGTTGCTCATAAACTTTTTGAATATCAGCTTCTATGGCTTTACGTTGATCCTCGGGTAACTTTTGAATTCTTTTATATAAATCAGCTAAGCCATTATTGGGATTAAAACCTATTTCATCTAAAATATCAGCATATTTTTCTAAAACATCCTTATAATACTCTTTAACGGCATACCCAAACATAATAGGATCGGAAACCTTCATCATTGTAGCTTTCAAATGCAGCGAAAATAATAAATCTTTATCTTTTGCATCTTTAATTTGTGCTTTATAAAAATCTTGTAAAGCTTTGGTATTCATATAAGTCATATCCAAAACTTCATCTTTTTGCGCTTGCAAATTGTCTTTAAGGACGACCGCTCCTTTGGGTGTTTTTAAAACAATTTTAAAATCGGTCTCCATCGGTACAACAACTGATTTTTCGTTGCCATAAAAATCATCTGATTGCATATGTGCAACATGAGTTTTAGAATTCTTTGGCCAAGGTTTCATCATTTTATGCGGATTTTTTTGGGCAAATTTCTTAACACTTTCTGCTGCCCGCCGATCTGAATTTCCTTGACGTAATACCGGATTAACGGCACTCCCCAACAATTTAGCAAACTTTTGGCGTAATGCTTTTTCTTCATCAGTTTTGGGCTCTTCAGGAAAATCGGGTAAAGCATAGCCTTTTTCTTGTAATTCTTTTATAGCAGCTTGTAATTGTGGAATAGATGCACTGATATTAGGCAATTTAATAATATTAGCATCAGGACTTTGAGTTAACTCACCCAAATATGCCAAATCATCGGTTTTTTGTTGCGTTTTCTTTAAAGCATCCGGAAAATTTGCCAGAGTTCTACCGGCAAGCGAAATGTCCTTAGTATCGACATTAACATCTGCGGCTTTCACAAAAGCCTTTACAATCGGCAATAAAGAATAAGTAGCCAAAGCTGGTGCTTCATCAACTTTGGTCCATATGATGGTTGGTTTTTTATCACTCATATAAATAAATTTTGTTAAGGTTAATATTTTTACAAAACGCTTCAAAAATAGGAAAAATATCATAATCTAAGGCTGTAAAATGTCGTTATAGCTCGATTATAAGCATATTAAAATATGTTTTTGAAGTACTGTCAATTTTTTAAGTAAATTTTGATTTTTTGATATTAAAAAAGCTTTTTTTATTTAATTTGTTAAATGCAAAATTGCAAATTGGTATGATTGTTGTTAATTTTGCAATATGAAATTTATCTTAATTTTATCATTTATTACAAATCTCAATTATATGAATCAAACTTCTAATGAAACTGCTATCTTTGCCGGCGGTTGCTTTTGGTGTACCGAAGCCATTTTTAAAGAAATTAAAGGTGTAAAAAGTGTTACGCCTGGTTACATAGGAGGCAAACGCCAGAATCCGACTTATGAACAAGTGTCAACAGGCGCAACCGGACATGCAGAAGCCATTAAAATCATCTTTGATCCTTCAAAGGTTAGTTTTGAAGAACTTTTACAGGTTTTTTTTGCGACACATGATCCGACAACTTTAAACCGGCAGGGTAATGATGTCGGGACACAATATAGATCGGCTATTTTTTATACCAATGAGGCACAAAAAAAGATTGCAAATGCCTATATCAAATTTTTAAATGATTCTGATGTCTATAAACAATATGTTGTAACCGAAGTTGTACCTGCTACCAAGTTTTACGAAGCAGAAAATTACCACAAAAATTACTTGGCCAATAACCCTGACAATCCATACTGTCAATATGTAGTATTGCCAAAACTTGAAAAATTTAGAAAACATTTTAAAACCATACTTAAAAATGAATAAAAACCTCAATCTATCCAAATTGATTTTTAGCATTTTATTAGATATTCTAGGCATGACTTCATTTGTTATTCCGGGAATAGGCGAATTTTCGGATGTTATATGGGCACCGCTTTCTTATTGGTTGATGACTAGAATGTATCCTGGTAAAATAGGACAAGTCAGCGGGATAATCAGTTTTGTTGAAGAAGCTGCGCCTGGCTTAGATTTTATCCCAACATTTACATTGACTTGGCTGTATGAAACTTTTGCCCAAAAAAAGTTTTAATTTATCCCTCACGGTTTCAATTTATTATAAAAATACTGATAGAAAATATCAAAAAAATAAAGGAAAAAGTTTGGAGATTAAAAATCTTGCTGTATATTTGCACTCGCAAACACAAGGAAACATTATAGCCTTAATTTGAAATTTTGCAAACAAGAAAAGGGCGATTAGCTCAGTTGGTTCAGAGCACCTCGTTTACACCGAGGGGGTCGGGGGTTCGAATCCCTCATCGCCCACTTCTGTAAGCCGTAAGAATTATATCTTACGGCTTTTTTTATGCCTCATTTTAACTTTATAAAGCCTTTCAAAAATGTCCAGCCGCGTTATAATAAATAATTATTAATCAATTAAAATTTTTTATTTAAAATTGTTCTAAATAACGAAATGTTTTGTATTTTTGTGTATCAAAAAATACATAACTCAAATGCCTACAAAAGAAGAACATCAAGATAAAGTTCTGAAAGAAGTAACAGAACAGGAATACAAATATGGCTTTCAAACCGATATTGAAATGGAAAAATTTCCAAAAGGTTTGAATGAAGGTATTATCAGAAAAATATCAGAAATTAGAAATGAGCCCCACTGGGTTTTAGAGTTTCGTTTAAAAGCTTATAATGCATGGTTAAAAATGTCTCCTCCTGAATGGCCTCATTTAAAAATCCCTGAAATTGATTTTCAAGAATTGATTTATTACGCCAAACCCAAACCCAAAAAAAAATTAGAAAGTCTGGATGAAGTAGATCCTGAAATTTTAGAGGTTTATAAAAAATTAGGAATTCCGCTTGAAGAGCAAAAAGCTTTGTCAGGAGTAGCAGTAGATGCAGTTTTTGATAGTGTTTCGGTTAAAACGACTTTTCAAAAAGAACTTAAAGAACGTGGTATTATTTTCTGTCCTATTAGTGAAGCCGTTCGTGACTATCCCGAGTTGGTCAAGGAATATCTTGGCTCTGTTGTCCCCTACTCTGATAATTATTATGCCGCATTAAATTCAGCTGTATTTACTGATGGTTCCTTTGTATTCATCCCTAAAGGTGTTAAGAGTCCTATGGAATTATCAAGTTACTTCAGGATTAATTCTGCCGGGACAGGTCAGTTTGAGCGAACCTTAGTGGTCGTTGAAGAAGGCGGTTATGTTAGTTATTTGGAAGGGTGTACAGCACCGCAACGCGATGAAAATCAATTACATGCTGCCGTAGTTGAATTGATTGCTAAAAAAGATGCTGAAATTAAATACTCAACTGTTCAAAACTGGTATCCGGGAAATAAAGAGGGTAAAGGTGGTATTTTTAATTTTGTAACCAAACGTGGTATTTGTAAAGGTAATAATTCTAAAATTAGCTGGACACAAGTAGAAACAGGCTCAGCTATTACATGGAAATACCCCTCTACAATATTAAAAGGTGATAATACTGTCGGGGAGTTTTATTCAGTAGCTGTAACCAATAATTATCAACAAGCTGATACTGGAACAAAGATGATTCATATTGGCAAAAATACTAAGAGTACTATAATTAGTAAAGGCATTTCTGCCGGGCACAGCCAAAATTCATATCGTGGTTTGGTAGACATTAAACATGGCGCTATAAATTCCAGAAATTATTCTGTATGTGACTCTTTGCTTATGGGTGACCAATGTGGTGCACATACATTTCCGTATATAGATATCGAAAATAGCAGCTCGGTAGTAGAACATGAAGCTACTACCAGCAAAATATCTGAAGAACAATTGTTTTATTTACAACAACGCGGCCTTGATGAAGAATCTGCTATCAATATGATAGTCAATGGTTATGCCAAAGAAGTGTTGAACAAATTACCTATGGAATTTGCCGTAGAAGCCCAAAAATTATTAGAAATAAGTTTAGAAGGGAGTGTTGGATAGGCAACTGTTATATACGTCTAAAATTGAATGTCATAATAATTTTTAATATTAATTATTTATAAAAAACTTGAAATTCAAAATATTAATAAATTATAATTTGTTAAA
>WGBX01000031.1 GCA_015494075.1 Flavobacteriaceae bacterium | reverse complement strand
CTACTGGAAAACGTATTATGTAAACGGTGAATTAAAATCAGAAGGTTTACGAAAAAATTGGGAACTGGACAGTACCTGGGTTTTTTATGATGAAAAAGGAAACATCACTAAAAAAATTAATTACAAATACGGCAAAAAAAACGGATATTACATTGTTTATAAATTAATAAAAGATTCGGTAGATAGAAACATTATCAAATCAAAAGAGTTGTATGTGAACGATTTAAGACAAGGTGTGTCGGAGTATTATTACGATAGTGGCAAACTGCACATGAAAACCAATTATGTAGATAATCAAAAACAAGGAGAGGGTATTGAGTACGATGAAAACGGACGAATTATTACTTTGTACAAATACCGGCATGATATAATGGTAGCCAAAGAACGAATAAATCGTTACACTAAGGATGGAAAGAAAAACGGAACATGGAAAGAATTTTATCCTAACGGGAAATTAAAAAAAGAAAGTTATTATAAAAACGGTTACCTGCATGGCTATGTAAAAGAATACGATCAAAAAGGAAAACTCTTAAAATCAGAACGCTATGTGAATGGAGAATTATATATAGCTCCAAAATCTGAAAAGAAAAAAGTTGATTTCAGAAAAAAATATTATGCCAATGGAAAACTGAAAGAAACCGGAGCTTACCGTGAGAATAAACCGGTAGGTGTTCATCGCGAATATAATGAAAAAGGAAAAGTTGTTTCTGCAAAAACTTATAGTTCATCGGGTTGGGTAATGGCAGAAGGAATTGTGGACAGAAAAGGTAAACGTCAGGGAAAATGGATCTATTACTACAAAAACGGGAAAGTAAAAGTAAATGGAGCATATCATAACAGCCGGAGAGTAGGAGATTGGAAATTCTTTTACGAAAACGGAAATGTAGAACAAGAGGGGCATTATAACAGCAAAGGTCGCCCCGAAGGATTATGGAAATGGTACTATCCAAACGGGGTTTTATTGCGCGAAGAAGAACTTACCAATGGTAAATTAGATGGTAGATATGTAGAATATTCAGATGATGGAACCATTGTGGCAAAAGGACAATATATAGATGGAATGAAAGAGGGGGCTTGGTATTACCATATTGGCGATATTATTGAAGAAGGTAATTACAAAGCCGATTTAAAAGACGGTGAATGGGTAAATTATTACGAAAATAAGCAAAAACAATTTATTGGCAGCTATGTTGATGGCGAAGAAAACGGAAAACACATCTATTTTTATCCAAACGGAAAAATAAAAATGCAAGGCGAATACTCAATGGGCAAACGCCATAATACATGGGAGTTTTACGATGAAGATGGAATTTTGCGTACAACCATCACTTACCGCCTTGGCGAAGAAATTAAAATTGACGGACGAAAAATTGAAAAATCAAAGAAAAAAGGGGAATAGACTTAGCCGCAATAATTACCTTCGGTGATGTGCTTCGCAGTTCATGAAATTTTCTTTTCCGAAACAAGTTCTGAACAGGTAATGCAGATACGAAGCCTGTTCCGATTTATCGGAAGCACCGAATTCCACCGATATATCTTTATATTTTTTACAAGCATAGCTTGTAAAGAGAAAAGTTCAAGGAATTCGTAACGAAGTAGAACCTCGTATGTTTGTAAAAATCTTTATTAAGCTAAAGTTTTATCTTTGATGATTAAATAATAGGGGCAAATTAGGAGCAAGAGTATTACCAAGACAACAGCTATTTGTATGTCCGGGAACAGATTATCATCCTATTTTGTTTCTTTCTTTGAGTCAGAACAGTATTGAGAAACTATGCTATATGCATAGATTTCGTATCAACTGCGAGGAAAGACTGTGAGAAAAATCCTTATTATTTATTAATCTAAAACAAAGGTAATGAATAAGAAAAAGGTAACAAAACAAATTGTAGCAACCGATATCGGGATGGAAAATTTTTATGCTTGTTATAAAATTCAGCATGATGATAAAAGCACTGTTATAAAAGGCACAAAGTTGTTTAGTAACAGCCCATCAGGTATTGATGAGTTTTATTTATGGTGTAAAAAACGCAATAAAACACCGGAAGCGGAACCCATTTTTGTAATGGAAGCAACGGGTGTTTATTATGAAGAATTGGCCTATTTTCTATATCATAAAAAAGAAAAAGTAAGCGTTCAGTTAGCTCAAAAAATAAAATATTTTGCAAAGAGTTGTAATTTAAAAACCAAGACCGACAAGGTAGATGCAAAAATGATTGCTGAATTTGGGATAGAAAAAAATTTAACGGAAACAGATTTATGGACACCACCAAGCAAAGATTTTAAAATGATACGGGATTTGGCACGTGAACATACAAGCCTGAAAAAAGCACAAACAGTATCAAAATCACAACTTCATGCACTTAAACATGCTCATTCGTCTTACGATAATGTAATTAAGCTTAAAGAACAACAGATTGATTTTTATGAAGAACAAATAAAAAGAGTAGAAAAAGAAATTAACACTTTGGTAAAGTCAGACATAAGTCTTTATTCAAGAATTAAAAAAATCGGAACAATAAAAGGACTTGGATTTATCACTATAATAAAGGTATTGACAGAAACAAATGGTTTTTTGTTATTTAAAAGTATTCGCCAGTTAGTAAGTTATGCAGGCTTAGATGTTATTGAAAAAGAATCCGGTAAATATAAAGGAAAAACAAAAATATCTAAGAAAGGGAATGCCAGGATAAGATCTGCTTTATATATGCCAGCAATGTCTGCTGTTCAACATAATAGAACATTAAAAGTATTTTACAATAGGATAAATGAAGGTAGGACAATAAAAAAACAAGGACTTATTGCAGTAATGAGAAAACTATTAATTTTAATTTATACATTATGGAAAAAAGATGAGGAATACGTTGAAAATTATCAAATGACTTAATTCTCTCCGGGTAATGATGAAGACTAAGCCTTCTTTCTGCTCTTTTGCGAAGCAAAAGAAAAAGGCGGAGAAAAGAATCTCCGCCGGTAGATAGACTCCGGTTCAACGAATCGACTGAAGCCTTCTTTCTGCTCGGCTAAGATAAAAAAAGAAAAATTAATAAAAAAATCACAAAATAAATTTGGATTTTATCACAGTATCTGTTCCGATTTATCGGAATGCGTGAAGAGAATTTCAAGCATACCCAACCTTTAGCCTCATGAGCCGAAGGCAAATAAATTTGGGAGGTTTTACTTTGTTGTAAAAGTTGTTTAACATTTTAATACACAGTAGCTTACGGTACAAGTGTGCTAAGAACGATGAATTTTGCGGATTAAATTAAATACCTTTAATATACTGCAATCAAACTTATTGTATTTAAGCCCTTAATTTGCATTAGCTATATTTTAATACATCAAATTGCTAATTTACAAATACTTATACCAATACACTAATTTTAATCATCACTACTCACACCCATAAATAGAAAGATATAGTACGCAAGCGATGCCAAAGCGGTTAATGCACCCACAACATAAGTCATTGCAGCCCATTTCAGAGCATCTTTGGCTTTTTGATAATCTTGTCCACTAAGCATACCTTTTTCCTGCATCCAGGTCAAAGCTCTGCGACTGGCATCAAACTCAACGGGTAAAGTTACAAAACTAAAAAGTACCGATACGGCATATCCAAGAATACCAATTAGCAAAAGCCAAGGCGCAGCATTCAATAAAAACATTCCACCCAACAAAGCCCATGAGCTGATTTGTGCACCCAACTGCGCCATAGGCACCAAACCGGAGCGCACGTGTACCCAAAAATAACCGGCTTTGTGCTGCAGGGCATGACCGGTTTCGTGTGCAGCCACAGCCAGTGAAGCTATACTGTTACCGCTGTAAACTGTTGGACTTAAAGCAATGGTTTTTGTTGTCGGATTATAATGGTCGCTCAAATACCCACGGGCAGGTACAATTGCCACATCACGCACTCCATAATCAGATAACATCATTTCAGCAGCTTGTTTACCGCTAATCCCATAAGGCAATGCCTGCATGGAGTATTGCTTAAATTTATTCTGAAAACGTATGCTTACCAAATAGCTTATTACCGTCAGTATGATAAAAAATCCCCAAAATCCCATATTTCATCTTTTTTTAATTAGACTTTAAACTTGCCGGCAGCAAATTTTATTCCCTCACACAAACTCAGACAATTTGTCGCTAGTTTATTTAAAAAGCTGAAAATAAGTCAGATTTAGAATTGATAAATG
>WGBX01000030.1 GCA_015494075.1 Flavobacteriaceae bacterium | reverse complement strand
TCAATGAGTTTAAAATCAACATCACGCTGATGCAACCACTGCTGCTGTGCTAATAAAAGAACTTGTTGTCAGGAATCAGATAGAACTATTTTGAGTTTTTGATAATAATAGTTTAATTTTTTTCCATATTTTTTGTGCCTTTTAATACAATGTATCATACCGGTTGTAGTTATATCCTGATCTAAAATTTTTGAATATCATCTGTTACTTTTTTAAACTTCAAGATCAGGTTTCGCTTGACTGTAAATTGGGAGTTGCCCAAACATTAAGCTTATTAAAAAGAAATAATATTTCAGCATTTGTTAAATTTTAAAACAAATTTAGAGATCTAATTTATATTGTCAAATTTTCAATATATTTGCTTGACAAAAATTTACATAAAATGAAAGCAAAAGTAGCAGTTACAACCAATAAAAATGGTGATAAAATAACCGAACATGCGGGACATGGTGTTTTTTTTAAAATCTATGAGATTGATGAGCATGAAGGTTTACTAGGTTCAAAAGTTATTAAAGTTGATAAAGAGCATACTTTACACAACCTACTTCACAATCCGGATATCAATCCAAATGATCATGAAGTATTAACCACTCAAATTTTATTAACCGGCGGTATTGGTTTGGGGGCCATAAATAAATTGGCTTATATGGGTGTCAGAGCATATATTGTTGAAGAAAAGAACCCGGATGAAGCAGTCAACAAATTGATAAACGGCACTTTAAAAGCTGTTGATCCTAATACGGTTCAACATCACGGACACCATCATGATCACGGTGAAGGCGGCCATGACTGCAAAGGCCATCAACATTAATAATACCACAATTTTAAACAAAATGGCGAGCATCTGCTCGCCATTTTAAATTTATATATTCTTACTTAAATTGTTTAGCAACAACTTCTGCCTTTTTACTTTGACTATAATCATAAAAGCCTTCTCCTGATTTCACGCCGTATTTTCCGGCTTCAACCATTTTTACTAATAATGGATTGGGAGCATATTTAGGATTTTTAAAACCATCATACATAACATTTAAAATAGCCAAACACACATCTAAACCTATAAAATCTGCCAACTGTAAAGGCCCCATAGGATGGCCCATTCCTAATTTCATTACCGTATCAATTTCTTTAACACCGGCTACGCCCGTGTAAAGGGTTTCGATAGCTTCATTAATCATCGGCATTAAAATTCTATTAGCTACAAAACCCGGATAATCATTAACTTCAACAGGGACTTTACCTAATTGCTTAGATAAAGTTTCTATTTGATGATAAGTCTCATCTGAAGTAGAATATCCACGAATAATTTCAACCAATTTCATAATTGGAACCGGATTCATAAAATGCATTCCTATAACTTTTTCCGGACGGTTAGTAACAGAAGCAATAGTGGTAATTGAAATAGAGGATGTATTTGAAGCTAAAATTACATCGTCATGCGTTAAATCACTTAAATCACGAAATATTTTCAATTTTAAATCAATATTTTCTGTTGCGGCTTCTACGACTAAATCAACGTCTTTAACGCCTTCGGCTAAACTATCAAAAGTTTGAATATTTTTTAGGGTTTGTTCTTTGGTCTTTTCATCAATTTTTTCTTTAGTCAATAAACGCATTAAATTTTTGGTAATAGTATTAATGGCTCTGTCTAAAGCTGACTTTGATACATCAACTAGGTGTACTTCAAAACCCGATTGGGCAAAAACATGGGCTATACCATTACCCATAGTACCGGCACCTATAACTGCTATTTTATTCATATCTATAATATTTTATTGATTAACAAGGTTTTTTCTTATAAAAACAAATTTAATATTTTTTAAGCATTTTTCCTATGAATTTGCTTAATTTCGAGGCAAACAAAATAAACATATGATTGATACACCAAGACATCAAGGTTTAAGAAATAAATTAGTGATCGAATTAAAAAACAAAGGGATTTCTGACGCTAAAGTCTTATCGGCCATAGCTGCCATACCTAGGCATTTATTGCTTGAGTCAGCTTTTGAACCTCATGCATACCAAGATAAAGCTTTTCCTATTGCAGCCGGTCAAACTATCTCGCAACCTTATACCGTAGCTTTTCAAACCGGTTTACTTCAAGTACAGAAAGGAGATCGTATTTTAGAAATAGGAACCGGTTCAGGATACCAGGCGGCTATCATACATTATTTAGGTGGTAAAGTTTATACTATTGAACGAATCAAAGAATTATATTTAAAGGCCAAACAAAATCTTTCAATGATAAATATACGGCTCAAATATATGGGCTATGGCGATGGCTATCAAGGTTTGCCACTTTATGCACCTTTTGATAAAATCATTGTTACGGCTGCTGCTCCCTATATTCCGGAAGCATTGATACAGCAATTAAAACCCGGTGGCAGGTTGGTAATTCCCGTAGGTAAAACTACGCAAGAAATGAAATTGATAGAAAAAACCGAAGATGGCAATATTATAGAATCTTCACACGGTTTGTTCAGGTTTGTACCTATGTTAAAAAAGAAAGACTAGACTCTAAAAATAAAAAAGCCACGCAATTACGTGGCTTTTTTATTTTTAGAGTCTAATTACTAAATTTATTTAGATTCTTCTTCTTTTTTAGCCAAATCATACATTACAGGAGTTGCTATAAATAAAGAAGAGTATGTCCCAACCATTACACCAACAATTAATGCAAATACAAACCCACGGATACTTTCGCCACCGAAAATAAATATAGCAATTAAAGTAATTAAGGTAGTAAGTGATGTATTTAAAGTTCGAGATAAAGTACTATCTAAAGCTTCATTTATTTTTTTGTTTAATGTCCATCTCGGATGTTCTTTCATATATTCACGAATCCGGTCAAAAATAACCACCGTATCATTCAATGAATAACCTATAACTGTTAATATAGCAGCAATAAAAGCTTGATCAATTTCCATATTAAACGGTGCAAATCGCCACATTAAGGAGAAAATACCTAAAACAACTAAGACATCATGGAATACGGCAATAACTGCACCGGCACTAAATTGCCATTTTTTAAAACGGAATAATATGTATAAGAAGACAACAAATAAAGAGCCAAGTACGGCATAAACGGAACCTTTTTTGATATCGTCAGCAATGGTAGGCCCAACTTTGATAGATTGCATACGGCCAATTTTCTTGTTTTCATCACTACTTATAAAGTCTTGATAGGTATAACCTTTCGGAAAATAGGGTTTTAATCCTTCATATAATCGTTTTTGAACTTCATTGTCTACTTCTTCGCCTTCTTTATCAATTAAAAATTTGGTTGTAATCTTTAATTGATTGTCACCTCCATATTTTTTAACATCAGGCGTGAATTTATGACCATTTTCATCTACAAACTTGTCTGATAAAGTATTGCGCACTTCTTCGGCATTAATATTTTTATCAAATGCAACAATATAAGTACGACCTCCAACAAAATCAACACCCGGATTCAAGCCATTAGTAAATATAGAAACCAATCCAATACCTATAATAATACTTGAAATAGTGTATGCAATTTTTCGTTTACTTAAAAAGTCAAAACTTACATTTGCAAATAGGTCTTTGGACAATTTAGTATCAAAACTTAGTGTTTTACCTTTAGCCATATACCATTCAATTAATAATCTGGTAATAAAAATGGCTGTAAATAATGATGTGCCAATACCTATTAGTAAAGTTGTAGCAAAACCTTTAATTGGACCGGTTCCGAATACTAACAAGATTAAACCTGTTAGTGCAGTAGTGATATTAGCATCAATAATAGAAGAGAGCGCATTACTAAATCCATCATCAACAGCATCTCTAAGATTTTTGCCCCGACGCATTTCCTCGCGAATACGTTCAAAGATAAGTACATTAGCATCGACTGCCATACCAATAGTTAAAACAATACCTGCTAACCCGGGTAAAGTTAATACTGCATTCAAACTAGCCAGAATACCAAATATAAATAATATGTTGAGTACTAAGGCTATGTCAGAGAATATACCGGCTTTTCCGTAGTAGCCAAACATCCAAATAAAGATAAATAAGAATGCAAAAATAAAGGATAATTTACCACCTTCTATTGCTTTATGCCCCAATGAAGGTCCTACAATTTCTGATTGTACGATATCTGCTTTTGCAGGTAATTTACCGGCTCGCAACACATTGGCTAAGTCTTTTGCTTCTTCTAATGAAAAATTACCGGTAATTTCTGAACGACCACCTGTAATTGGGCCACTGGTTACTCCCGGAGCCGAATAAACCGTGTTATCTAATACAATAGCAATACCTGTTTTGTCATTAAATGCTTGTGTGGTCATTTCTTTCCACTTTTTAGCACCTGCGCCATTCATTTGCATAGTTACTGCTGGGTTACCAAACTGATCATAACTGGATTGAGCATCAACAATTACATCACCGCTAATAGGTGGAATATTTTCTCTATTTCCTTTTATGGCATATAAGTAAACAACATCACTGTTTTTGGCTGGTTTTCCCCATAAAAATTTCACATTTTTTAATTGAGCAGGCAACATTCTCTTAGCTTCCGGACTGGTAAGCATTTTCATAACTTTGTCCTTATCTTTTACTTTAACCAATCCAACTCTGGAAAAATTACCCGGTTGCATATATTTAAAAAGTGATTCTTTTTGAGTTTCATCAACTAATAAGCTGTCAGCATCTTGTGTCGTAGAATCTTTAGCAACAACAGATTGTTTGGCATAGTAAGCATCTAACTGTTGTAAATAGGGCATAACATCTTGGGCATTATAAGCATGCCAAAACTCTAATTGAGCAGTACTTTGTAAGAGTTTTTTAACACGTTCGATATCTTTTGCACCTGCTAATTCTACTAAAATCCGGCCTGAATTTCCCAAACGTTGAATATTGGGTTGTGTTACCCCAAACTTGTCAATACGTTTGCGCAAAACTTCAAAAGCACTGACCATGGCATCGTCAACTTTTTTACGAATAATTTTTTTGACTTCACTGTCAGGCATGTTAAATTTAATTTCATCAGATAAATTACGATTTCCAAATATTTCAGGAGAACTTAATTTTACAGGATGATCGGATTGGCTGTTAATTTTATCAAATGCTTCAAAAAACAAATCTAAATAAGGTTTGTTGCTGTTTTTTTGCATTTGACTTGCTTCTTCAAGTGCTTTATTAAATGTAACGTTTTTGGTATTATTTGCCAAATTCTTTAAGATATCTTTGACTGAAACCTGCAAAATAACATTAATCCCACCTCGTAAATCGAGGCCAAGATTCATTTCACGGTTTTTAATATCGCTATAAGTAAAGTCTGAACCAAAGATACTAAAAACAGGTTTTTGGTTCAATGAATCTAAATAATGTTTTTCCTTTGTGTAGTCACCCTTTGCATATTGCTTGGCTTCTTTTCTGATTTGATTACTTTTAAGTGTAAATGATAACGTATAAATACTTATCAATCCTAAAATAGTAGCAAATACTATTACGAGTCCTTTATTTCGCATTCTCTTCTGTTTTTTTCAGTTCGTTATTCAATTTGACGGGCAAAGATAAATTTTTACAATGTAAATTCAAACTTTTTAACCCTTTTATTATATTATTATGTTAAAATCTGTAAGCTATTAATACACCGGGGTAGGTTTTAAATTGTCCTTTAATAGATTTTATACCTACTCTAATTTTTTGTTTGGCATATTTATAACGGATTTGGTTTTGTTTTTCATCCAAAACATATTTACCATGTATCCAATCATATAGATAACTACCGATGACCAGTCCTAATGAGACATAAGCAACAACCATATCACCTGTTGAAACATTATTGCTAAGACCTGTATAGTCTAATAATAATGTTTGAGTTAGCGAGCTGCCTTTTGCTGATAAATATACCCAGCCGGCATAGCCTAGGCTTCTGACTCCTAAAAGATAATAACCTGTGCGATATTCACCAATTTTAAAATGCACATGGCCAGGCAACACCATGGCTATAATCATATCTTGCATACGCAAATCCGTACTTAAAACTTTAAATTCCTGATAAGTCATTTCGGCCGGAATAGCCGGCAAATTAAAATTGGAATTTTTTTGGTGTTTATATATATCTAAATCCTGAGCAGATAAGCCCCAAGTAAAAAACCATAAGCCAATTATAATTAGTTTTCTCAAAATCAATAGTTTAAAGAATCCAGATATTGTTGTTTTTTCTTCCAAAATGCTAAAATTTCTAAGTTTTTAGCAACATTTTTCTCTGCTTCTTTTTTAAATGGATTATTTTTATCAGCAGATTTGATAAACATCATATTATTTTCGAGCTGTTCTATCTCTTTTAAGATACCTTCTATTTTTTGACGTACATATCGTTTTTCAGCATCTACTTTATGATAATTACCATCTTCCATATATTGATCAATGGTGTTTTTAAATTTTATAAAAGATAATTCTCTTTTATCAATATTTAATTTATCATAAAGCGCATTGATAAACTTATTAAATTTTACATTTATATAGTGCTTATTATCAGGTACATACCCAAGAGTTTTCCACTCAGATGTTATTTTTTTTATATCATCAATGGTATAAGTCGTATTTTCGTCTATTTCTTTAAATTGCTCTTTTAGGGTCGCTAAATATTCTTTCTTTTTTATAAAATTACCGTATTCTTCATTCTTTTCAGAACGAACATGTGCATAATAG
>WGBX01000029.1 GCA_015494075.1 Flavobacteriaceae bacterium | reverse complement strand
GAGTTAAAAAAACTAAAAAATAACTAAAAACCTATGACTACAGCCACCAAAATAAAAAATAAAGAAAAAATAACTCAAATTTTAAAAAGAGACGGTTCAATTACAAAATTTGATGACAAAAAAATTGAACAAGCCATTCTAAAAGCTTTGCAGGCCACCGGAGAAGTGGAAAATTCAGAAGAGTTGGCTAAAGATTTGACCAAAAAAGTTGTGAAAATGATTTCTGAAAAATTTCATAGTCGTTCTATTCCGGCGGTTGAAGAAATTCAAGATATTGTGGAAGAAGTTTTAATCAGAGAAAGACTTATTAGAACTGCCAAAGCATATATTTTATATCGTGATCAAAGAGCTAAATTGAGAGATGTGGAAAATTTGGTTGATTCCGGTGAGTTAATGGAAAAATATTTAGATCAACTAGA
Source organism: Flavobacteriaceae bacterium (assembly GCA_015494075.1). Taxonomy (GTDB): domain Bacteria; phylum Bacteroidota; class Bacteroidia; order Flavobacteriales; family Flavobacteriaceae; genus WGBX01. Next base: position 4,949 of record WGBX01000029.1, on the reverse strand, counting down.
TTGGCGTGTTAAAGAAAATAGTAATATGAGTTATTCTTTGCAAGGGCTTAATAATCACGTGGCCTCAACCGTATCTTCAAAATACTGGTTAAACAAAGTTTATCCCAAACAAATCGGTGAAGCTCATATAGATGGTGATATTCATATTCATGATTTGCAACTTTTAGCGCCATATTGCGCCGGTTGGGATTTAAAAGATTTGTTGGTAAGAGGATTCGGCGGAGTTAATGGGAAAGTGGAGTCAAAACCGCCAAAACATTTCCGAACCGCTTTAGGACAAATGATAAACTTTTTTTATACTTTACAAGGTGAGGTGGCCGGCGCGGAAGCGTTTTCCAATTTTGATACTTATTTGGCGCCTTTCATAAGAAAAGATGGTTTGGATTATAAAGAAGTAAAACAAGCTTTGCAAGAATTTTTATTCAATATCAATGTTCCGACCAGAGTTGGTTTTCAGACTCCGTTTACAAATATTACAATGGATTTATTTGTGCCGGATATGTTAAAAAACGATAGTGTTATTATCGGGGGCGTTCCGCAAAACGAAACTTATGGAGAATTTCAAAAAGAAATGGATATGATAAACATGGCTTTTGCTGAACTTATGATGGAAGGTGATTCAAAAGGAAGGGTTTTTACTTTTCCAATCCCGACTTATAACATTACCAAAGATTTTAATTGGGATAGTCCGGTAATGGAAAAAGTTTTTGAAATGACAGCCAAATATGGCATTCCTTATTTTTCCAATTTTATCAATTCTGATATGAATCCGGAAGATGCGCGTTCAATGTGTTGCCGTTTGCGTCTTGACAACAGGGAATTAAGAAAAAGGGGCGGAGGTTTATTTGGCGCCAATCCGTTAACCGGTTCAATCGGGGTGGTAACTATCAATTTACCGAGAATAGGTTATTTGGCAAGAAAAAAATATCCGAACGATCCGGAAAAAGCCAAAAAGTATTTTATGGAAAGATTGGCGAAGTTAATGGATTTGGCAAGAGACAGCTTGGAAATCAAAAGAGATATTATTGAAAAATTGACTGAAAAAGGTCTTTATCCTTACGCTAAATATTATCTAAACGGCATTAAAGCCAAATTTAACAGGTATTGGCAAAATCATTTTGCCACAATCGGTTTAAACGGAATGAATGAGGCGGCGGTTAATCTTTTGGGAAAAGATATTGCTTCTCAAGAAGGTCAGCAATTCGCTTTGGATGTAATGGATTTTATGAGAGAACGAATCGGTTCTTATCAAGATCAAACCAATAATTTGTATAATTTGGAGGCTACTCCGGCCGAGGGAGTTACCAGAAGATTTGCCAACACTGATAAGAAAAAATTTCCGGATATTATAGTGGCTAATGAAAAAGAAGTGAACGAAAAAGGCGCTTCCCCATATTATACTAACTCCACTCATTTGCCGGTTGATTATTCAGATGATATTTTTGAAGTTTTGGATTTACAAGATGAATTACAGACGAAATATACCGGCGGAACGGTTGTGCACGGTTTTATTGGGGAAAAAATGCCATCTGTTGAAGCGACAAAAAATTTGGTTAGAAAAATAGCTGAAAATTATAAATTACCTTATTATACGATTACGCCTACTTTCAGTGTTTGTCCAACTCATGGGTACATTGCCGGTGAAGAGTATAAATGTCCAAAGTGCGAAGCGGAAACCGAAGTTTATTCTCGGGTTGTCGGATATTTAAGGCCTGTTCAACAATGGAACGATTCCAAACAATCCGAGTTTGAAAAAAGATTGGAATATCTTGTAAATTAAAATTCAAGCTTTTTTAAAAAACGAAAAGGCGAAGTTATCTCGGCTTCGCCTTTTCTTAATTTGAATATTAAAATATGTTAATAGGCGGTTTTCAAAAAGTTTCTTTGATAGATTACCCCGGGAAAATGGTTGCTATTGTTTTTACACTTGGTTGTAATTTTAATTGCCCGTATTGTCATAATCGCGAATTAATTTTTGCCAATAAATTTCCCAAAGACAGATTAATTGACGAAAAAGAAATTTTTAATTTTTTAAAAAGACGTAAAGGGCTTTTGGAAGGAGTTTCCATTACCGGAGGAGAACCCACATTGCAACCCGATTTGATTGATTTTATTTCAAAGATCAAAGAAATGGGTTTTTTAGTTAAACTTGATAGTAACGGAACCAATCCGGATGTCTTGGAAAAATTAATAAAAAACAAACAAGTGGATTATTTGGCAATGGATATCAAAGCCCCTTTACGATTTAAAGATTATCAAAAAATTTCAAAAATTAAAAATGAAAAGTTATTTGAAAAAGTTTTAAAGAGCGTGAAACTCATTTTAAACAGCGGAATTGATTTTGAATTCCGGACATCTTTAACACAAGGACTTTTAAACAAAGAAGATATTATTGATATTGCCAAGAGTATTAAAAGTGATAAACCTTATTATTTGCAAAATTATATTAATCCTCAAAAAGAAGAATTGGACGAAGAGGATAAAAAGAGGTATAATGAATTTAAACCGCTTTCCGATGAAGAACTTAATGATTTGGCAGAGGCCGTTGAAAGCGTGGGGCAAAAATGTATAATTAGAAATTAATTTATGGCCGAGAAAAATAATTCAAAAGAAAGTAATGAAGAAAAAATTATCAGACTTTTGGAAGAAAATCTAAAAGTTTCCAAAAATATTTTAATGTTAAGCCGTAAAACCAGACATTGGATTTTGATTCAAAAGATTAAAGGTTGGTTTTATGCGCTTTTAATTATTGTGCCAATATTGTTTGCGATATTTTATTTGCCACCTTATTTGCGAAATTTTTTCACGGAAATTCGCAGTGATGTTAATGAAATTATCGGAATTAATCAAGAAAAGATTCAGGTGGAGTTAAGCCCCGAACAATTACAAGAACTCAAAGCCGTTTGCAGTCAGAGTAAAAGATAAATTGTAATTATTTTTAGTTATACTGAATCGCCTGCTGTCATACTGAATTTATTTCAGCATCTTGTTTCTCCTCATGTCATGCTGAATTTATTTCAGGGTCTCGGAGGATAAAATATAACTTAAATCCACGAGATCCTGAAATGTTCAGAATGACAGCGCTTTTTTCTATCATGCCAATTCCCCCTGTCATGCTGAATTTATTTCAGCATCTCAAAGGAAAGAGTAAAACCTTAAAAAACACGAGATTCTGAAACAAGTTCAGAATGACAGTAGAATTGACACGAGATTCTGAAATGTTCAGAGTGACATATGGTTAACACGAAATTCTGAAATAATACCGAAACAAATTCGACACAGGATTCAGAATGACATGTGGAGAACGAAGATGAGATTTTGAATAAGTTATGATGATAGTTTTTTAAAAACATAAGTTTTTGAAACTTTCAAATAATATAAAATTAATCAAATTATTTTAATTTAATATGACAAAAATTTAATTTTTTTAATAAAGAAATTAAATTTTTGTTTATTTAAAAAATATGAATCACAAAGAAAATAATCAAAAAACTTCGGAAATTAAAAAAATAATGTTCGGTGTTATTATTGTTAGTTTATTGGTCGGAACCGTTGCCGGCGGAATTGCCGGTAGTGCGTTTTCTTATTTTGGGATAAATTATTTAACAAAAACACCTCTTGTTGGAAAAACGATTCAAAATCAAATAATCAAAAAAACAAAAGTGGAACAATTGCAAGAACAATCGGCCACTATTGAAGCTGTTAAAAAAGTTTCTCCGGCGGTTGTCAGTATTATTATTTCCAAAGATTTAAGTAAATATTATCGGCGCAATGATATTGATTTTTTTCCTTTTGATGATTTTTTTGATTTTGATATTCCGGAAAGTCGCCCGCAAAAAAAGGGTAAACAGGAAATTGGTGGGGGAACGGGTTTTATTGTTGACGGTAAAAAAGGACTTATTTTAACCAATAAGCATGTGGTTGCCGATGAAGAAGCGGAATATTCCGTAATTACCAATGACGGTAAACGTTATGATAGCGTTAAAGTATTAGCCAAAGATCCGATAAATGATTTGGCGGTTTTAAAAATAGAAGCAACGGATTTGCCGGAAATCAGTTTTGGTGATTCAGATAGTGTGGAAATCGGTCAAACCGTTATTGCCATCGGTTTTGCTTTGGGAGAATATAAAAATACCGTTACCAAAGGAATTATTTCCGGCAGAGGGAGAACCATTTTTGCCGGCGGTTCCAATGGTTCGGAATCATTGGAAGATGTTTTGCAAACCGATGCGGCCATTAACCCGGGTAATTCCGGAGGCCCTTTGGTTGATTTACATGGTAATGTAATCGGAATTAATACGGCTATTTCTCGTGAAGGACAATTAATCGGTTTTGCTATTCCGATTAATGAATGTAAAAGCGTTTATGAAAGCGTTAGAGACACCGGAAAAATTTCCCGAGCGTTTTTGGGAGTTCGTTATGTTTTGTTAAATGATACCATTGTTAAAAAAAATAATTTAAAAGTTGATCACGGCGCTTTAATTGTTAGAGGCAGACATGCTGAAGAATTGGCTGTTATTCCGGGTGGTCCGGCTGATAAAGCCGGTTTGGTTGAAAATGATATTATTTTGGAAGTTGATGGACAAAAAATAGATCAGAAACATAATTTAAGAAAAATTATCGGCAGACATAAACCGGGTGATGAAGTGATAATGAAAGTTTATCACAAAGGCAAAGAAAAAACGGTCAAGGTTAAATTGGAAGAAAGAAAAATAGATTAAATAAAACCGCCGAAAGGCGGTTTTAAAATTCTTTTTGGAATTTCAAAATTCTATTTATTATTTTTTTAAATTTCATTTATAGGATTCCTTTAAAACAAAACGCCATAATTTATTCTTATATTCTCCGGCATAATCTATCCCGATTCGGGGAGTAGCGATAATGTTTTTCTTTTTTGTTTGATTATTTAAAATATAAAGTTTTGTTTCTTTGAGATAAGCTTTTTTTTC
>WGBX01000028.1 GCA_015494075.1 Flavobacteriaceae bacterium | reverse complement strand
GTATTGTAACTGCACAAACAGCCGAAGATATTGTCAAAAATTATTATAAAGCTATTGGAGGACAACAGTTAGAAAAGGTACATGCTATTTTACAAAAAGGCAAAATGGTTAGTAACGGTATGGAATTCCCGTTAGAATCATACCAAAACACAAATGGTCAGATGTACACAAAAATGAATTTGATGGGACAAGACATGACCATGGTTGCTTTTGACGGTCAAAAAGGCTACGTCTTTGACAATGCAACTTTTGGTTATAAAGATATCCCCGATAGTCTTGCCAATGTTTTTAAAAACAAAGCCAAAAATTTATTCGGTTATTTTTATAACTACAAAAAAGCCGGTCATAAAATTAAATATTTAGGTAAGCAAAAACTTGAAGGCAAAGAGTATGATAAAGTCCAATTAAACTTGTCAGAACCTGTTGAAAAAGGTGTAGAAAATATATTTGCTTACTTTAATCCGGGAACCCATTTATTAAGTGCTGTTGAAATAAAAAATAATGGTCATATTGTCATTACCGAAAATGGCGATTATAAAACTTTTGATAATATTAAACTCCCTACAAAAATAGTCACAAAAGTTGATGGTAACCCAATGGTAACTATGCAAATAAATGAAGTGAAAATAAATCCGCCACAACCTGATAAAGCTATCTTTATCAAACCCAAACAATAATTTAAAATTCTTAAAATGAAACAGTTAAAATTTTTATTTGTTATTCTGATAATTACGCAAATTAAACCGGCTATGGCACAAAAAATTGCTTATGAAGAGTATGATTTACCAAATGGGCTACATGTAATATTACATGAAGATCACACCGCTCCGGTGGTAACTGTGGGCGTTATGTACCATGTAGGTGCAAAAGACGAAAAGCCCGATCGTACGGGATTTGCACACTTCTTTGAACATTTACTTTTTGAAGGGACAGAAAACATTCCAAGAGGTAAATGGATGGAAATTGTAAGTTCTCACGGGGGACAAAATAATGCCAATACAACCGATGATCGCACTTATTATTATGAAGTGTTACCTTCAAATAATTTGGCGCTTGGCTTATGGATGGAATCTGAACGAATGCGTCATGCCGTCATCAATCAGGTTGGCGTCGATACTCAAAATGAAGTTGTTAAAGAAGAAAAACGTTTACGTTATGATAACCGACCGTATGGTCACTTTTTAGAAGCTATTAAAGATAATGTTTTTACAAAACACCCATACAAACACACCACAATTGGTAAAATGGCAGATTTAGATGCGGCTTCATTAGACGAATTTAAAGCTTTTTACCATAAGTATTATATCCCTAATAATGCTACACTAGTGGTCGCCGGCGATATTGATAAGAGCAAAACTAAAAAACTAATTGAAAAATATTACAGCACTATTCCAAAAGGAGCCGATATCAAAAGAGAGAAAATTATAGAACCGCCAATAGAAAAAGAACGGCAAGCTGTTTATTATGACAAAAATATACAAAAGCCGGCCATTATGCAAGCATACTTAACACCTTCAATGAAAGAACGTGATGCTTACGCCCTAGATTTAATATCGAAATACCTCAGCAGTGGTAAAAGTTCGGTATTATACAAAAAATTAGTCGATCAAGATAAAAAAGCTTTGAGTGTTGGTGCTTTTAATCTGAGCCAAGAAGATTATGGTACATATATAATTTTTGCCATTCCTCTAAATGATGAAGTATCATTAGATGAATTAAGTCAGGATATTGATACTGAAATAGCCAAATTGCAAAATCAATTAATTTCAGAAAAGGACTATCAAAAACTACTTAACAAAATTGAAAACGATTATGTCAATTCAAACACATCTATGCAAGGTATTGCACATAATTTAGCACAATATAACGTATTGTACGGCGATACGGATTTAATCAATAAGGAATTAAATATTTACAAAAATATCTGCCGCGAAGATTTACGCAAGGTTGCCCAAAAATACCTTGATAAAAATCATCGTGTTATATTAAAATATTTACCCAAAAAAGAAGCCGATAAAAAATTGAAAAAATGAAAAAAATAACCTATATTTTACCCCTTTTATTAGTTTTACTTAATTTTTCGTGCGCCAGCAGCAAAATAGAAAAACCTAAGAAACAAGAAGTTATGCCAACAGAAGACATTAATAAAATGCCCGCCGCTGAAGAAGCCCCAATTATTAAGTTTAAAAAACCCGAAGTGTTTAAATTGCCCAATGGTCTAACCGTAATTTTGGTCGAAAACCATAAACTCCCCCGGGTTAATGCCAGTTTACGCATTGATAATCCACCAATCAAATTAGGAAATAAAAAAGGTAGCGATATATTATTAAGCGCTTTATTAGGTAGTGGTTCTAAAAACATGAACAAAGACGAATTCAACAAAAAAATTGATTTTTATGGCGCGAATGTTAATTTATATGATGGCGGTTTCTCTATTAATAGTTTGAGTAAATATTTTCCGGAAATCTTAAAACTAACTGCTGACCAAGCATTAAATCCACAATTCAGCCAAGAAGAATTTAACAAAGAACAGGAAAAATTAATTGAAAGTTTAAAGTCTTCTGAAAAAAGCACACCGGCTGCTGCTGATCGGGTAATGACCAAATTAGCATATGGTGAACATCCTTATGGCGAAGTAGCTAGCGTGCAAACCGTTGAGAATGTACAATTAAAAGATGTTCAAGATTATTACAACAAAACTTTTAATCCTAATAACGCTTACCTGATTGTTGTCGGTGATATTAATAGTGAAGATGTTAAAAAAATGGCTGAACAAAATTTTGCACAATGGCCAAAAGCCGGCCGGTTACCGGAAGCAAAACTGCCTGCTATAAAAAATGTACCTGCGACAGAAGTAGATTTTGTGCACATGCCTAATGCCGATCAATCGGAAATCAAAGTAGTGCAACGTTCAGATATCCGCAAAAACAATCCGGATTATCAAAAAGTTTTATTGATGAATGCTATTTTAGGAGGCGACTTTAACTCATATCTTAATATGACACTTCGTGAAAACCACGGATGGACATACGGCGCTCGTAGCCATTTTGATACTGACAAATTTGGCGGTTTGTTTAAAGCTTCTACCAGTGTGCGTAATACAGTAGCAGATAGTGCCGTAGTAGTTACATTGGACCAAATCAATAAAATACGAAATGAAAAAGTCGACCCTAAAGTACTGTATAATAACAAACAAAAATATTTAGGGCATTTTGTGTTGCAAATGGAAAAACCTGCTACTATTGCTAATCAAGCCTATGATATTTTTATCAATAATTTACCCGAAGACTATTACGAAACTTTCTTACAAAAAATAGAAGCTGTTTCAGTTGATGATATTCAGCAAGTAGCCCAAAAATATTTACATCCCGACAAAGCACGTATCATCGTTGCCGGCAATGCCAATACCACCGTTCCGGGTTTGAAAAAAGCAGGTTATAAAGTCAATTTTTTTGACAAATACGGACAGCCGGCAAAGCCTCCTAAGATGAATCAGAAAATTCCGGATGGCATTACAACCCAAACTGTCATAAATAAATACATAACAGCATTAGGCGGTACAGAAATTATCAAAAATTTAAAATCAATAAAGCAAATTTATGAAGGTAACATGCAAAATATACAGCTAAAGATGACTTCAGCTGCTATGGCGCCTAATAAATCCTTATCACAAATGGAAGCTATGGGCATGATTTTAAGCAAAGAAGTTTTTGATGGAAAAACAGCCCGCCAAAGTATACAAGGACAAAACAAACCTGTGAAACCGGAAGAAGTGGAAAAAATGAAGCAAACACCTCAACCTATACCTGAGTTAAATTTAATTAAAAACGGTCATCTGGATCGTATTGCTGATTTTGACGAAAACGAATACTATGTTATAATTGATAAAGACGGAACTGAATATTTCTTTAATACCCAAACCGGCTTAAAAGACAAAGCTGTCAAACATATCAAAATGCAAGGACGAGAAATAAGCCAACCGATTTTATATAAAGACTACAAAGCCGTTGACGGCTTTAAAATTCCCGGAAAAATTATAATTGTAAATGGTCCGCAAAGCATAGAACTAATCTTAAAAAATGCTGAAATCAACACTTTAAAAGATAGTGATTTTAAATAGCATTGCTTTCATAATTAAAAAAAGCGTCCTGATTATCGGGACGCTTTTTTAATTACATATTGTCAAAAATATTAGTCATTTAATTTTAAAACAGCCATAAAGGCCGATTGCGGAATTTGTACATTACCTACTTGACGCATCCGTTTTTTTCCTTTTTTCTGCTTTTCTAATAATTTTCTTTTACGAGAAATATCACCACCGTAACATTTGGCGGTTACATCTTTACGTAAGGCTTTGATGGTTTCACGGGCAATTATTTTGGCCCCGATTGCCGCTTGAACCGGAATGTCAAATTGCTGACGTGGAATTAATCCGCGGAGCTTACTCACCATTTTTTTGCCAATGTCATAAGCATTGTCAGCGTGTACCAAAGCCGAAAGCGCATCGACTACTTGTCCGTTGAGCAAAATATCTACTTTAACCAATTTAGATTTGCGCATACCTATCGGATGGTAATCAAAAGAGGCGTAACCTTTGGAAACTGTTTTTAATCGGTCGTAAAAATCAAAAACTATTTCGGCCAAAGGCATATCAAAAGACAACTCGACACGGTCTTGGGTTAAATAGACTTGATTTTTTATTTCCCCGCGTTTTTCCAAAGCCAAAGTCATAATAGGACCTATAAAATCAGATTTCGTAATAATCGTTGCTTTGATATATGGTTCTTCCACCCGGTCTAAACTGGAAGGCTCCGGCAATTCGGAAGGATTATTGACTATAATAGCTTTGTCCGGATGCTTTTTGGTATAAGCATGATACGAAACGTTAGGAACGGTGGTGATCACATTCATATCAAATTCACGTTCCAAGCGTTCTTGGATAATTTCTAAATGTAGCATACCCAAAAAACCGGCACGAAAACCAAAACCTAAAGCCGCCGATGATTCGGGTTCAAATGTTAGACTGGCATCATTGAGTTGCAATTTTTCCATGGCGTTGCGCAATTCTTCGTATTCATCTGTTTCGACCGGATAGACACCGGCAAATACCATGGGTTTTACATCTTCAAAACCTTCAATGGGTTTCTCTGTCGGATTGTCGGCATCGGTAATGGTGTCCCCCACTTTTACCTCGCGGGCATCTTTAATACCCGAAATTAAATAGCCTACATCTCCTGTTGTTATTTCATTTGACGGTAATTGTTTCAATTTTAAAAAACCTACTTCATCGGCATTGTAAGACTTGTGAGTAGCCATAAACTTGACCTTCTGCCCCTTTTTTATTTTACCGTCAAAAACACGAAAATAAACTTCTACACCACGATAAGGATTGTAAACAGAATCAAAAATCAGGGCCCGCAAAGGTGCCTCAGGATCACCTTGTGGCGGCGGAATTTTTTCAATAATGGCTTTGACTATTTTATCAACCCCTTCACCTGTTTTGGCACTTGCCCAAATGACATCGTCTGGATCGCAACCCAACAGGTCAACTATTTCGTCAGTGACTTCCAAAGGTTTGGCACTCGGCAAGTCAACTTTGTTGAGTACGGGAATAATTTCCAAATCATTTTCGAGGGCTAAATATAAATTGGAAATAGTTTGCGCTTGAATGCCTTGTGCTGCGTCGACCACCAACAGAGCGCCCTCACAAGCGGCGATAGCCCGGGACACTTCATAAGAAAAATCGACGTGTCCGGGTGTGTCAATCAAATTCAGTTTATAAGCCTCTCCTTGATATTGGTAATCCATTTGTACCGCATGACTTTTGATGGTGATACCACGCTCACGTTCCAAATCCATATCGTCCAAAACTTGTGCTTGTTTTTCGCGGTCAGTTATCGAGCCGGTATATTCTAACAAGCGATCGGCCAAAGTACTTTTGCCATGATCGATATGTGCTATAATTGAAAAGTTTCTAATATTTTTTATAATCGCCATTGATATAATTTATTTGCGACAAAGATACATAAAATACCCCGTATTATTTAAAATATCCGTTTGGGTTAAGAATGCCTAAAAACAACAATTAATTCATAGTAAAAAAGCTTATGTGCTATATCAAAAAAAATCATAGTTAATGAAATGACATTAGCCTTATTTTTAGTTACTAAAACAAGTTATTTATAAATATTTCATTACATACACCATGTAAATTAAACCATACAAAAATTTTAATAAAAAAATGTTATAATATAAATCGTCACACTGCTTGACCTTAAAACCAACAAAAAAATTAAACACACAAAAAATTGTTTTATTTTTAAGAAAAATGTAGATTTGTTAAAACAAGCATAAATAACAACA
>WGBX01000027.1 GCA_015494075.1 Flavobacteriaceae bacterium | reverse complement strand
AAGTTAAAGCATTTTTTATAGCTGATAAATATTATAAAGTAATTTTTGCGTTAAAGTTTTATAAATCTAAATGCAAAAAAGCCTTTGCTACGAAGCAAAGGCTTTTTTTTTAAATTTTATATCTTTATTGATAAATTATTGCACGATTATCTTCAATATCGGCTTTTTCTTTTAAAGCTTTAACGACATCTTGTGCAATACCTGCTTGTCGTTGTTTTTTGAGTTGTTCTACATAAGGTATGTAATTCTTAATATCAGGCGCTTTGTCTAGCTTTAAAGTCTCGATAACATATACAGCCCGATTACCATCAATGGGTTGAGAAATTTCCTGTGGTTTTAAAACAAAGGCTTTTGCAACAACTTTAGGCTCACGACCAAAACCCGGAATAATCGGATTTTTTAAAGTAACACCATTAGCTACGCCTAGTTTTGCACTGGCATTTTTAGCTATTTCTTCTAATGTATTACCTTTAAATTTTTCTTTTATCATCTTAGCCTTTTTTTCTTTTAAAATGATTGGCTTTACCAGTGGAGAAGCTTCTTCAACCGGCATTAAACCTTTCTCTTGCATCCCTGTAACATATACAATAATATGCCCTTTATCTGTGTCAAATTTGGTTACATCGCCAATATTTCTGTCTTTATTATAAAGCCATCTAACTATTTCTCTATTTTTACCTATGCCGGGTAAATTATCTTCATATCTGCCAATGCGCATCACCGGCTTAGCTTGATAGCCTTTTTCTTTGGCCAATTTTTCAAAATTATCAGTATCTAAGGCCTCACTGGCAAATTGTGCCGCTTTAGCAAAAATCGCATTTTCAGTATCAGTACTCGGTTCTACATTTCGTACTATTGAAATTAACTTAACAGCTTTTTTAGGTTTAGTAATATCATTAATTTTAATAATGTGGTATCCAAATGGTGTTTCAACTATACCAATTTGATCTTTTTTACCTGTAAAAACAAAGTCATTAAATTCTGGCACCATTTGTCCATAGGTAAACCAACCCAAATCACCACCGCGCGTTTTAGAAGGTCCATCAGATAAATTACGTGCATAATCAGCAAATTTGGACGGATTTTTACGAACCAATTTTAAAATACTATCGGCTTTTTTCTTAGCGACTGTTTTATCTATAGTTACTGACGGATTAGCTCTTAAAGCACCTTTGTAGGCTATTAAAATATGTGCTGCCTTGGCTGAATCGGGGATCATTTTGGTTTCTAAAGCTTTGGTTAAATATACTTGATTATTTAAACTGTATGGTCCAAAAATATCGCCTTTATTTAAGTTAATTAAAGTATCGGCATATTCTTTAGGCAATTGGCTTTTAAAGAAAAAACGGGCTTGTTGTTTAACATCAGAATATTTGTTAGCAAAAGCTTCGTCATCAGTCGTATTTTTAAAGCCTTTTTCTAAACGCTTTTGATCCTTAGCTTTAGCATCAAAAATTTCTTTATCATTTATTAAGTCTTTCAACTCACCTTCAACTTTTTGTTTGTCTTCAACAGATGGTTGTAATGGTATAAATACATATTCTAAACTTCTAGTTTCTTCAGTTTGATATTGATCTTTATGTTTTTTTAAATAAGACAAAATATCATCTTTAGTTACTTTTACCAGTGAGTCCGGAATTGTTCTATATGGAACTGCTGCATATTTAAAATCAACAGCATCATTTTCAAAATGATATAACCATTCGCCTTCTTTTAAAGTCGGATTTACAGCTGCTTTAAGCATATCTGTATATATTTTTTGTTTTTCGGACTCTAACAAAGAATTTTCAAAATTTTTCCATTGTGCATACAACTCCGGATTGGTTTTTTTACTCTTGTAGATATTATCAATATAATCTGATAAAGCATTTTCGTCAAATACACCTTGTTGGTTAGTAAAAGCACCTTTAATTGAAGGATTGTTAACTATCAGTTCTCTAATTCGGTCTGATCCTACTTGAATCCCTAATTTATCATACTGATTATTCAACACAGCTTCATTTATCACTTGGTTCCATACAGACTGCATCGCTTGCATATTGGATATTCCTGGATTTTGTTTTTGTAAAAGAGCGACTTTTTTTTGAAAATCATTTCTGCCTATTTTATGGCCGTCAACTTCTGCAATTGTATTAATATTTCCGTTGCCCAAAGATGATGAGTTTTTAATTAAACCTTGAATAATGAAAGCAAATAATGCCAATGCAATAATTATGATTAATACACTCGATCTTCTTTGAATTTGTCCTAATATTGCCATTTTTATCTAAATTTATTATGTTTTATTTTTCATTAGTCTGCGAAAATACAAACTATTATAGAAAAAAGAAAATTTTTAAAGATTAATTTTAGAATCACATTATTTATACCGTATTTGTAATGTATGAAGCTATAAAATAAATTTTTTATTCTGATATAAAATTACGATTTTTGAAGTTTATAAAACCGAAAGATTTAATGGCCAAAAAAAAGCAAACTAAAAAAAAGAAATCAGCAAAAAAACTTGATTTTCAACTTAATGATCGAAATCGGTTAATTGTTGGGCTTATTTTTATTTTTAGTGCTTTTCTACTTCTAGCAGCTTTAATATCGTTTTTCTTTAATTGGCAATATGATCAAAGTAATTTATATTTAACAACCGAAGGTGAACCGGCTAGGAATTTGGTTGGAAAACTGGGCGCTATTATCAGTCATCAATTAATTTATAAAGGTTTTGGCTTAATGGCTTTACTCATACCTTACGGTCTTTTTTATTCCGGATTACTAGTTATAGCCAAAAAACCGCTAGTCAATCATTTTAAACGTTGGCTATGGATTTTTATATATTTATATACAGGTGCTTTTTTGTTAGCTTTGTTAGTGCCGTCAAATTATATTTGGAGCGGCTTATTTGGCAAAGAAATTGCTTTTTTTTCAAATCAAATTTTTGGAAAACTCGGTAGTGTACTGATCCTAATTTTTATTTTGACGGCTATTTTGAGTCATAAATTAGGTATAGATGCCAATCAAATTCACCGCATGGCGCAGTCGCTTCCTCTTTTATTTTATAAGAAGAAAAAAAAGGAGAACCTTAACGAATCCCAGGCAACAACTACCCAATATAATACAGATGAACCTTTAATACCTACACAAGAAGTCGGCATTATGCATCTTGACGATGATATGATAATTAAAAATCCGGTAGAAGAAGAGGCTGTTGACTTGCCTAATGAAAATAATTCAAAATCACTCGAACACCAAACAAAAAAAACCGATGAGCAAGACCAAACAAGTATGAATATTCGTATTGCAGAAGCGGAAGAAATTACAGATAAAGCCACCCAATTAGTTAATGAACAAGGGCCTTTTGATCCACGTTTAGAATTATCGGAATATCGCTTTCCACCTTTTGATTTACTAAAAGACTACGGTGCTACAGACATCACTTATAATGAAAAAGAGCTTAAACGTAATAAAGATAAAATTGTCAAAACATTATTAGATTTTAAAATTAAAATTTCTAAAATTGAAGTTATAGTCGGGCCATCAGTTACTTTATATGAAATTATTCCGGAAGCGGGCGTGCGTATTTCTAAAATTAAAAATCTTGAAGATGACATTGCATTGTCACTCGCTGCTTTAGGAATACGTATTATTGCACCAATGCCCGGAAAAGGAACTATTGGCATCGAGGTTCCTAATAAAATAAGAAAAATTGTTCCTATGCGGTCTGTATTACAGTCACGTAAATTTCAAGAAGCTGAAATGGAACTTCCCGTGGCAATGGGAAAAACTATTACCAACGAAACTTTTACTTTTGACCTGACAAAAATGCCACACCTCTTAGTTGCCGGTGCCACAGGGCAAGGAAAATCCGTAGGAATAAATGCTATTTTATCATCTTTACTTTATAAAAAACATCCGGCTGAATTGAAATTCGTATTGGTTGATCCTAAAAAAGTAGAATTAACTTTATACAATAAAATAGAGCGGCATTTTTTGGCTAAATTACCCGATGAAGAAGAGGCTATTATTACAGATGTATCCAAAGTAGTCAAAACATTGAACTCTCTTACAAAAGAAATGGATGCCCGTTACGATTTGCTCAAAGAAGCTATGGTTAGGAATATTAAGGAATATAATGACAAGTTTAAAAAACGTCTGCTCAATCCGGAGAAAGGACATCGTTATTTACCATACATTGTATTAGTAATAGACGAATTTGCCGATTTAATGATGACTGCCGGTAAGGAAATAGAATTGCCTATTGCACGCATAGCCCAGTTGGCCAGAGCAGTCGGTATTCATTTAATTGTAGCCACACAACGTCCTTCTGTAAATGTAATTACCGGAATGATCAAAGCCAATTTTCCGGCTCGGATTGCCTTTGCTGTAACCTCCAAAATAGATTCACGTACTATTCTGGACAGTGGCGGTGCCGAACGGCTTATCGGAAAAGGCGATATGCTGATTTCAACCGGAAATGATCTTGTCCGTTTACAATGTGCCTTTATTGATACGCCCGAAGTAGAAAACCTGACAGAATTTATAGGCTCTCAAAGAGGATATGCCACGGCTTTTGCTTTACCGGAAGTAGAAGATGAGAATAGTGGCACAAATTTTGCTGATAATGTGGAAGATCGGGACGAACTATTTAAAGAAGCTGCTTACATTATTGTCAATGCTCAACAAGGCTCAGCTTCTTTGTTACAAAGAAAACTAAAATTGGGATACAATCGGGCCGGCCGCATTATTGATCAATTGGAAGCTGCCGGAATTGTTGGTCCCTTTGAAGGAAGTAAAGCACGAAAAGTTTTAATCCCGGATATTATTGCATTAGATGATTTTTTTAACAATAAACTTTAACATACAACAAACAAAAGAAGATGAAAAAAACTGTACTTTTATGGCTTGTAATGCTATTTAGCTTAAATGTAACTCTTGCCCAAGATGATATGTCTGCTGTGAAAATATTACAGCAAGTAACCAATCAACTAAAAACTTACAAAAATATACAGGCAGAATTTAAATATAGCTTAGTTAATAAAAAAGCCGGTGTCTCTCAAAATACCAAAGGAAAAGTTATTATTCAAGGGAATAAATTTCATGCAAACTATATGGGAATTGATGATATTTATGATGGACAAAAACGCTATCAGATAGTGCATGAAAATGAAGAAGTTAATATCAGTTCTCATAAAGATGACGATGAATTTACACCCAATAAAATTTTTAATTTTTATCAAAAGGGCTACACAAAAAAAATGGATATTAAACAAAAAGTTAAAGGCCGTTTAATACAATATGTTAAACTTATTCCTAAAAACAGCCATTCTGCCGAAAAATATATCCTGCTCGGTATTGATACAAAAACGCATAACATTCATAATGCTATTATAATGGAAAAAAACGGCTCTGTTATTAATTTAGATATCACTAGTTTTCAAACTAACAAAGTTTTGCCTTCCAAATTATTCCAATTCAACAAAAATAAATACCCCGATTATTATATAAACGATCTCGATTAAATTGAAAATTGTATATAAATACATATTAATCAATTTTTTAAAGAAATTTGTTCCGAGTTTTATTATTATTTATTTCATTTTTGTTTTACAAACATTTTGGCTTTATTTTGACGAGCTTGCAGGTAAAGGACTGGGAACTATTACTATATTTAAGTTTTTACTATATATTTCTCCCTATGTAGTATTAAATGCCATACCCTTAGCCATTCTGTTAGGTGGTATTATGAGTTTTGGCAGTTTAGGTGAAAAATCAGAATTTACAGCTATGAAATCTATGGGTATTTCATTAAAAAACATGATGAATGCCTTAATGCCCAGCATTGTGATTTTAGCCATAGGTATATTTATCTTTGCTAATACCGCTTTACCTTACGGTAATTATAAATTTAGCAATTTGCGTCGCAATATTAAAAAGAAAATGCCTAGCGTTGCAATTACCGAAGGTGTCTTTAATGATTTTAAACCGGCAGGTATTAATATCCATGTTCAAAAAAAATATGGCCCTAATAACAATAAACTGAAAAAAATCATTATTCACCAAAAGGTTAATGGTATTCCTGATAAAGTTATCATAGCCAAAAATGGATTGTTTAGAAGTGATCCGGATAACCAACTGATTCAATTGATTTTATATAACGGAGCTTTTTATGAAGATATGACTCGTCAACAAAAAAAAGCTTCTGACAGGAAAAAATATCCGGCTTTAAAAACAGCGTTTAAAAAACACATTATCAATATCGATATTTCATCTTTGAATAAAGTTGACATGGATGAAACAAGTATTTCATCTGCTTACCACATGCTTGACGTAATAGATTTAAAAAAGGAAATTGATACGCTTAAAAATAAAAGTAGAAATGAAAAACAAGTTTTTACTCAAGAAATCTTAAGGCGTAATCATGTTCATGAAACCACTTCCGATCAAATTAATTTGGACGATTATAAAGATGTTTATCAAATTTTAAATGACAGTATCCTTATTTCTCCTCAACAATTGACTGCAATATATAGTAGGGCTCTTCAAAAAGCAGAAGGTCTGAAACAGTTTGTCAAACGAAAATCGGACTATTTAAAAAATCAAACCGTGCGCACTAATAAATATATTCATACTTTTTCAGAAAAATTTACTTATCCTGTTATGGTTATCATTATGTTTTTGGTGGGTATACCATTAGGAGCCATTATTAAAAAAGGTGGTTTCGGAATTTCTATTGTGCTGGGAGTTATAATATTTGTTATGTATTATATATTGAGCATGCTGGGCAAAAATGCAGCAGAAGAAGGTGCTATTCCACCATACTTAGGCGCTTGGTTTGCTACTGCCTTACTCCTACCATTAGGTTTGTTTCTAACCTTTAAAGCGCACCAAGACTCTGAATTTATCCAAATTAATAATTGGATTGAAACTGTAAAAAAATTAGGGAAGAAACTTATCAAAACTGTAAAAAAATAAAATCCCGCCAAATATGACGGGATTTAACAATAAGATTGTAAATAATTACATAAGTTGATTAAATTCAAAATCATTCATATTTTTGATATCAGCTTCTAACTCTTTCAAATTATCAGATAAAATTTGACCTACTTGTACGAGTTGATTCATAATATTATCTAAACCTTTTTGCTTTTCATTGTGAGCTTTATTTTTTGAGACAAACAAACCGGTTTTAGCAGGTTTACGACGAGCTTTATATAATTTCATATAAGTTTGGTGCAATAAACTATGTGGCGCTTCAATAGCTTGAAAAGATTCTAAATCGGAAAAAATTTGCCCTTCACCATAATACCATTTACCAAAATCGCAATCAGTTTCTAACATTGGAATAGCATCTTTATCAACATTAATACCCATATGTATGGCTTTTGCATAGGATAACCATTTTTTATGGCCCATTTTAGCTTTTCTTATTTTCTCAATTGCCTCCGCTTTAGTCATTATAATATTTTTAAATTTGAAATGCAAAAATATGCCTTTTCTATAAAAGAAACAATAATAGTTACTTTTTTTTTT
>WGBX01000026.1 GCA_015494075.1 Flavobacteriaceae bacterium | reverse complement strand
ATTTTCACATTCCTGTCATGGGTGTTGCCTACACTATTGACACGCCTTTAAAAGTCGCGCCTTTAGGTATAGATTCAGTTATTTCATTAGTAGATAACGTTTTATTAGAAAAATTAAGACAATTTTACAGTGAAAAATTTGATTTACCATATAAAGAAATTTCACAAAAGGCAGAAGATTATATGGCTAAACGTATTACTTCTTACCTTAATTTGATTCATAAACTGACGACGCAAAAGTTTGAAGATCTCAAAAATAATTATGAAGATAAAAAAAATGAAATTATTGATTATTTTGAAATGCTGCCGGATTCATCAGTTTTAAAAAAAGAGTTTAAATTAAAAGTTCATTCAAATATTGATGAATTTAAACAATGGATAAAGGATAATTTGCAAATGGGTAGTATTGATGTAAATATTATGACCAAAGTAGATAAAGCAAATTATAAAAATGGTCAACAGTTACCTCAAGAATATAATGATGCTCATGCAGCTTTACGTGGCTATGCCAAAAGCAATTTGAGCTCTTCATTGGTATTGTCAGCAGGTATGAGCCCTCGTTTATATGCTTATATAGAAGAATTTGACGATTTCTATCCAGATGAAAAGGGACAGATTAAAAAGAAAATAATTTTAAAAGTAAGTGATTACCGTTCTGCCTTAATTCAAGGAAAATTTTTAGCTAAGAAAGGC
Organism: Flavobacteriaceae bacterium; assembly: GCA_015494075.1. Lineage (GTDB taxonomy): Bacteria > Bacteroidota > Bacteroidia > Flavobacteriales > Flavobacteriaceae > WGBX01. Next base: position 5,410 of record WGBX01000026.1, on the reverse strand, counting down.
TTATGGGTTAGTGAGTATCGTATTGAATCCGGTTTAAATTGTGGTGGGCATGCTTTTGCAACTGAGGGTTATTTAATGGGGCCGATCTTAGAAGAGTTCAAAAATAACAGACATAGCTTGCAAAATGAAGTTTTCGGCATTTTAATTAAAGCATTAGAGCAAAAGAATAAGCCGGTGCCTTCTAATCTATCTCTTAAAATAACGGCACAAGGCGGCGTGGGGACTAATGAAGAACATGAGTTTTTGATAAATCATTATCATATAGATAGTGTAGGTTGGGGGAGTCCTTTTTTGCTAGTACCCGAAGCCACTACTGTTGATGAATATACCCTGAAACAATTAGCAAAGGCAGAAGAGTCTGATTTGTATTTGAGCAAAATTTCGCCTTTAGGCGTCCCCTTTAATACCTTGCGTAATGCTTCGGCTACTCTCAAAAAGAAGGCAAAAGCACTTGCAGGGCGTGCGGGCAGTAGTTGTCCTAAAGAATACTTGGTGTCTACTACCGAATATACTGACAAAGCTATTTGTACAGCTTCAAGACAATATCAGTACTTAAAACTGAAAGAGTTGTCTAACTTAGGATTAGATGAAGTCGCTTACCAAAAGGAATTTGAGAAAATTACCGATCCTGAATGTTTGTGCGTAGGTTTGTCTGAGCCGGCTATTTTGACATATCAAATAGATTACAAGATTAAAGATAATGGTGTAAGTGTCTGTCCCGGGCCAAATATGGCTTATTTTAATCAAGTAGTTAGTTTAAAGGACATGATAGGGCATATCTATAGCCAAAAAAACCTCTTGACAAAAGCTTATCGTCCAAATATGTTTGTTAAAGAATTAAATTTATACATTAAGTATTTAAAAGAGGAATTAAAAGATACTATAATCACTAATAAGAAGCAACAGAAATATTTTCAAAAATTTATTCAAAATTTAGAGAAAGGTTGGATTTATTACCAGGCATTATTTGCTGAAACCGGTGATAGATTTGCTAAAAACAAAACTCAAATTTTGAAAGATTTAGAAAAAGCAAAATCACAAATAAGTGATTTAAAAAAACAAATAACTACAGTCATTGAAACTTCATAACAATTGTTAATATTTACTTACTTTAAGACCGGCTTATATTACTACTTATGAGCCGGTCTTTATTTTTTTCCTAAATTTGTCGTTATTCAAAATCAACTATATGTCAGCACAAACCATATTACTTATTATAGCGCTATATTTTATAGTACTTATTCTTATCTCATTTATGACCGGCAAAGAAGACAGTAACGATGTGTTTTTTAGAGCTAAAAGAGAAGCCCCGTGGTATTTAGTTGCTTTTGGAATGATAGGGGCCTCTTTGTCAGGCATTACTTTCATTTCAGTACCCGGTTGGGTTTCTTCACAAGGTTTTTCTTATTTGCAAATGGTCTTAGGTTTTGTTGTCGGCTATTTTGTTATAGCTCAAGTATTGTTACCACTTTATTATAGGATGAATTTGACTTCCATTTATCAATATTTAGAAGATCGTTTTGGAACTACCACACATAAAACAGGTTCCGTTTTATTTTTAGTAGCACGTATTGCCGGTGCTTCATTACGATTATTTTTAGTTGCCGGTGTATTACAATTGTTGATTTTTGACGAGTTTCATGTGCCTTTTACCATTACGGTTTCCGTTACAATTTTGCTTATATGGATTTATACCTTTAAAGGTGGCATTAAAACTATTATATGGACAGATACTTTGCAGACAGCTTTTATGTTAATTGCCCTAGGTATTTCTATCTATCTAATTGCACAAAAACTTAACTGGTCTATAACTGATGTTATAACTCATGTAAAGACAAGCCCTTATGCTAAAATTTTTCATTTTGAGGATGTCAATGCCGGCAATTATTTTTGGAAACAGTTTCTAGCCGGTATTTTTATAGCAATAGCTATGACAGGTTTAGATCAGGGAATGATGCAAAAAAATTTGACCGTCAAAAATTTAAAAGATTCACAAAAAAACATGCGTTGGTTTTCTTTATCATTATTAGTCGTTAACCTACTTTTTCTATCCTTAGGTGTGTTATTACTAGCCTATGCTTCTCATCAGCATATTGATTTGGAAAGCATGGGGATCACCGGTGATAAAATTTTTCCATATTTGGCTGTAAAATCAGGTCTGGGATTAGCAGCCGGTATATTTTTTATTTTGGGACTTATAGCAGCGGCTTATTCATCTGCTGATTCTTCTATGACAGCTATTACAACATCTTTTAGTTTGGATATTCTTCAAATTGATAAACGTTTTTCGCCGGCACGTCAAAAATATATCAGGAAAATGGTACACATCGGTATCTCAATCTTTTTTATTTTAGTATTGCTATTTTACCGTCAAGTTATCACCGATAAAAGTATTATCAACTCTATATTCAAATTTGCAGGTTACACTTACGGGCCTTTATTAGGCTTATTCGTATTTGGTTTGTTTACGTCTTACCGTATCAAAGACAAATGGGTGCCGCTAGTTGTTATTCTTTCTCCAATATTGACGTATTTTATTGCACAATTACCCGTTTATTTTGGTTGGAAATATCAATTTAGTTTTGAATTGCTTCTAATCAATGCGACTTTAACTTTTTTCGGGTTATGGTTGATACGAAAGCGTTAAGATTTATATATGCTCTGTCGCTATGAGATATTCTATTATCATTTTAAACTATAATGTTAAGTATTTTGTTGATGCTTGTTTGCAGACAATTTTAAAGGCTACACATAACAAATCTGTTGAAATCATAGTTGCTGATAATAATTCTACTGACGGTAGCAAGGCATATTTAGAATCAAAATATTCTTCAATTAAATTTTTATGGTTTCCCGAAAATTCAGGTTTTGCAAAAGCCTACAATCAAGCGGTCAAGGTGGCACAAGGCACTTATGTTTTGCTGTTAAATCCTGATACGTTAATCAGCGAAGACTTATTGGAACAACTAGATAATTTTATAAGTAGCCATCCTGATTTTGGTATTATCGGTGGACAAATGATTGATGGTACAGGCCATTTTTTACCTGAAAGTAAACGAGCTATACCAACAGCCATAGCTGTGCTTAGTAAACTCTTAGGCTTATATAAAAAACTAAATTTCTATCCTTTTACAGCTTACTATGCAACACATATACATCACAATCAAACAGCAAAAGTAGATATACTTACCGGAGCTTTTATGTGTCTTAATAAAAAGGTTTTTTTAGAATTAAATGGTTTAGATGAACAATTTTTCATGTATGGTGAAGATGTCGATTTATCATACAGAGTCTTAAAATCCGGACGGCCAAATTACTATTTGTCATCAGCTAAAATTATTCATTTTAAAGGCGAAAGTGCCGGTAAAAGTCCTGATTATTATCAAAATTTTTATCAGTCAACTTTACAATTTTATCGCAAACATTTTCAAGTTAGACCCTGGGCTGAATTTGTTGCCGGTAAACTTTTAAAAGTTTGGCTATGGTTTCGAAAACAACAAAAAACATCAAAGTTGTCCCGTCCTGTGTTTGAATATATATATTTTTTAGGCAATGAAAAGGAATATAGAAAAATTAAAGAAAAATACCCATCAGCACATCAGATTTCTAAATTTTCTGCAATAGACCAATTTCCTGCTTTGTTGATTTTTGACACAGAAACGTATAAGATGTCAACTATTATTTCATGGATGGTTCAATTAAAAAACAAACCTGTATTTTTTCGGTTTTATTTTCCAAAGAACAATATAATAATTGGAAGTGATAGCAAAGATCAGTTAGGAAAAGTGCAAAAAGTTTATTAACATTTTTAAAATTTTAATTAATGTGCAAATTATAGCTTTGTAACATTTTTTTAATATTTTCGTTAATTAGAAGTAAGACGCCCAAAATGACACAACTGGAATTTGTGAATACTTTTAAAAGAATGGAGGACAAAATGTTTCGTTTGGCCAAAATGATGCTGATATCTACTGATGAAGCATCAGATGCAGTACAGGAAGTTTTGACTAAGCTATGGGTAAAAAAAGAACAGCTTAACCGTATTTCTAATACAGATGCTTATTTTATGAGAGCTGTACGTAATTTTTGTTTGGATAGGATTAAATCAAAACAAGCTAAAGAACAGCGGCTGGATAATATTGAATTTAGAATCAAAGCATTATCTGCAGAAAAACAATATGATAATCATGAAGCGGTTAGTATTGTGCAAAAGTTACTTTTGCATTTACCTGAAAAGCAACGTTTAATAATACAATTAAGAGATGTTGAAGGTTACGAATTTAAAGAAATCGCAATGATTTTAGATATGAATGAAAATGCCATAAGAACAGCTTTATCAAGGGCAAGAAAAACATTAAAAAAGGCTTTAATTAAACATTATGAATACGGATTACAACAAAATAGACAATATTCTTAACAAATATTTCGAGGGCATGACTAGTCTGGAAGAAGAAAAGATATTACGTCGGTATTTTTCCTCCGGTGCCGTTTCGTCCAAGCATTATCCCTATAAAGCTTTGTTTGATTGCACCTCAATTTTAGCAGAAGATAAAAATCCATCTCCGGTACAACTGACTATATCAGACAACAGCCGTAAAAAATATTATGCTGCTGCTGTTTCTATTTTTATAGCTTTGGGCTTGGTATGGTTTATGCAAGATCAATCAATAAAGAACTGGCAACTGGAAGATGTAACTGCCAAAACCAAGGCACAGCTGCCTGTAAAAATTCAAAAAAAAGACGCTGAAAAAGAAATTAAAAAATTTGCTGATCATGTTCAAAAAGGTGTTCAAAATATTAGTGCGCTTAGTATTTTTGGAACAACCACAAAAAAAATATTTAAAATTAAAAACACAAAAAAATGAAAAATATTCTCTTTATTTTAAGTCTGCTTATTTTTAGTCCAAATTTTGCTCAAAGTTTTTTTGACAAATATGAAGACTTGGACCAAGTAAATTCTGTTATTGTGACAGATGAAATGTTTAAACTACTCAAAGAAATTGAACCTGAGAGTCCGGAAGCTAAAGAAGAAATTAACGTATTGAGCGGTTTAACCGGATTGAAGGTTTTTTCTACCGAAGATATTCAAGTAGGAAAAAAAATTTTAAAAGATGCTCAAACTTATGTTCAAAATAAAAGCATGGCCGAATTAATGCGTATCAATGACCAAGATGCCAATGTCAAATTTTATATCGTAAAAGGCGATAAACCTCATATAGCCAAAGAGTTGGTGATGATTTTGAAATCAAAAAATGTAGAGAATCCCAATATTGTTGTGATGGTAGTGACAGGACGTGTAGATTTAAAAAAATTATCCAAATTGAACAAAAAAGTTAAAATCATTGATGGTAAATATTTAGAAAAAGTAGAACAAAAAGAAAGCATTTGAATTTTGCTCACATTTCATAGG
>WGBX01000025.1 GCA_015494075.1 Flavobacteriaceae bacterium | reverse complement strand
TTTTAATACTGCTCATCGTCTTATCAATGAAGCGCTTCAAAAGCAAAGAAAAAAATAAAATCTAAACCTATAAATTAAAAATTATGAAAAAATTTAGTAAACTTACAAGTATTATCCTTTTAGCAATTATTAGCTTAACCAGTTGTACAAAAGAAGATACAGAATCAAATATTGAAGAGACCACAGGCGATGTTGCCATTAAAACCATAACCGACAATCTCAAATCGAAAATGAGTCAAATTACCCAACCTGATGACCTTAGCTTAGATAGAAATATGATACAAGATTTTGGTTTTACATTCATTTATCCAATAAATTTAACCTACAATAATGATGTAAAAGTTAGTATAAACAGTTCATCCGAATTACTCAATATAATAAACGGACTTACAGAAACATCTTATATCAAATCTATTGATTATCCATTTAATATTGATGACCAAAACACTTCCCGAACAAACACTTCTATTGATAATGAAGCCGAATTACAATCGAGCATTGACAGTCATGATAGTGATGGTGATGGCACGCCTAACTATGCCGACGATGATGATGACAATGATACGGTAGCCGATCAGGATGAAGATGTTAATCATGATGGCGATGTAACAAATGACGATACCGATAATGATGGTGTTACCAATATAAATGATACCGATGATGATGGCGATGGTGTTGCTACTGCCAATGAAGACTATGATGGTGACGGTGATGTTGCCGGCGGCGATGCCGATAATGATGGTACGCCGGATTATTTAGATACTGATTCTGACAATGATGGCATGGAAGACGCACAAGATAACGATGCTGATGGCGATGGTAATATAGATGATGATGAAAATAATGATAGTGATGATGATAATGATAGCGACAGCAACAATTAACAAGTAAACTTTTTAACATTTATATTAAAGTCAAGTTTAAGTTTTAGACCTTAAACTTGACTTTAACACAATTTTATAAATAATTTTAAACTAAAAAATTATCTTTGACGTTAAATTATTATCAATAAATTAAACAATCGCATTAAAGAATATATCTATGAAAAACCTACTTATTTTACTGTTATTAATCCTATCCGGTACTGTTTCAGCCCAAAACTGGCTTAATAATTTTGACCAAGCTAAAAAAATGTCGCAAGCAGAACATAAACCTATACTTCTTGTTTTTGAAGGTTCTGATTGGTGTGCACCTTGCAAAAAATTAGAACGTGATATTTTGTCTCCAACCGAATTTAAAGAATTTGCCAAAGAACACCTGATTTTATTAAAAGCCGATTTTCCCAGACGTAAAAAAAATCGGTTACCAAAATTGCAACAAAAACATAATGATGCCTTGGCAGCTAAATATAATCCGGAAGGCATTTTTCCAACTATCCTCATCTTAGATAGTGAAGGTAATATTTTGGGACAAACCGGATACTTACCACAAAAATCACCTCAATATTATATTAATTGGATAAAAGAAAAATCAAACAATTAAACAATGCAAAAAAAATACCTGTTTATTGCAATATTCTTTTTAATACATTCACTACATGCCCAACAAGTTTATAAACGCGTTTTAAAATTAATGGGAAGCCGTTTTGAAATTGTTGTAGTAGCTGATAACCAAGATATTGGTAACAGTTACATTAATTGGGCCGTTGATGAAATTAAGCGGATTGAAAAAATAATTTCCTCTTGGGATCCAAACTCAGAAACATCAGAGATTAACCGTAATGCCGGTATAAAACCCGTAAAAGTTAGTCCTGAACTCTATAATTTAATTAGTCGTTCTAAAAAAATATCAAAGATAACAGATGGAGCATTTGATATTTCATACGCCTCTATGGACAAAATTTGGCATTTTGATGGTAGCATGAAAGAATTTCCAGATCCGGAAACTATTAAAAATTCTGTTAGTAAAGTTGGTTATGAAAACATTATTCTGGATCCAAAAAACCAAACTGTTTTCTTAAAATTGAAAGGAATGAAAATAGGTTTTGGTGCTATTGGTAAAGGATTTGCTGCCGATAAGGCTAAACAATTACTCATCAATAAAGGTGTCAAAGCCGGTATCATTAATGCATCAGGCGATATGAATACATGGGGAACACAACCTAATGGGCAAAAATGGCAAATCGGCATTACTAATCCGCTTCATAAAAATACTGTATTTGCTACTTTTCCTTTAACAAATGAAGCCGTGGTTACATCCGGAAATTATGAAAAGTACGTTATTTTTAATGGCAAACGCTATACACATATCATTGACCCTCGTACAGGTTATCCCGCATCAGGTGTTATAAGCGCCACTGTTTTTGCACCTAGTGCCGAATTGGCCGATGCTCTAGCAACTTCTATTTTTGTAATGGGAACCGAAATAGGTATTGATCGCATCAATCAATTGCCTGGTGTAGAATGTGTTATCGTCGATGATCAAGATAAAATTCATACCTCAAAAGGTATTCATATTAAAAAATATTTAAATAAAAATAATAATACAAAATGAAAAAAATTATATTAATTATGGCGGTTATAACCGGCTTGTTTAGTTCTTGCACAACTGTTAAACCCTACCAAAAAATCAACCTAAACGACCCCGATATGACATTAAGCCCGCGCAAAGATGTTAAATTTGTTACAACCTTTCAAGTATATCGTGAAGGTGCATCCGGAGCTAACGGCGGAAAAAGTGGAGGCGGTTGCGGTTGTAATTAATTTTAACAGACATTACAGAACTTAAAAACAACAGACAAACCCACTAGATTTTAACATTCAATAAGTTTACAAAATATTAACAATGAAATACTTAATTATTATTCTCAGTTTATTTTTTACACAAATTAGAGCCCAGCAAACAGACAGTTTATCCATATCTAAACAAACCAAAACAACACAATATAAAAAACGTGTTTTAGAAGCTACCGAATTAGATATTTTAGGCAGTTATTACACACAAGAAGGTAACCATGCTGCCGTAACCGGTGGAATAGGAAACGAATCACTCTCTGATTATGCCACCAATATTAGTATTGCCATTCCTGTTAATGAAGACGATGTTTTTCATTTTGACGGAACTATCTCCTATTACACATCAGCTTCATCAAGCAATCTTAATCCATTTGATACAGGCGCTTCCAGCTCAGAAGACGATGATGACGACCGCCCTTCCCGGCTTACTCAAGCTAATACAACACTGGTCGGTTCTCCTTGGGTTGCTTCATCGGGGGCATCACAAAAAGATGTTTGGGTTAATGGAAATTTTTCATATGAACATTCATCAGATGATCGAAATACAATCAGTAGCGGACATATTAGCTTATCACGCGAATTTGACTATCATTCTTTTGGTTTTGGCGGCAGTATTATCAAACTTTTTAATCAAAAAAACACACAATTAAGTTTGTCTACTAATATTTTTCTTGACACTTGGGATCCTCGTTATCCAACTGAAATACATGTTTACAAAGAAACCGGAGGAAATTTATATCAAGATTTTTTTAATGGCGTAAGTATTTTAGATCAAAATGGTCAAGTAACAGACAAATCAAGCCCTGACACTTGGCGTCCTAAAAGTACTGATTTAGTAAATGATAAAGCCCGAAATTCTTATTCTGCGAGTGTATCATTTTCACAAGTCCTTTCTAAAAATATTCAAGTTTCTTTATTTGGCGATGTCGTTTTGCAAAAGGGCTGGCTATCTAATCCTATGCAGCGTGTTTATTTTAAAGATACTCCTAATTATTATATCGGCGAAGCTGCAGATATTCCTTATTATACTGATCCGCAAAAAAATAATGGTGTCTTTCAACTGGCTGATGATATTGAACGCTTACCCGATTCGCGATTAAAAATGCCTATTGGTGTTCGCTTTAATTATTATATTAATGAATTTTTAGTTTTAAGAAGTTATTATCGCTATTATTTTGACGATTGGGATATCCAATCACATACCATAAATTTTGAATTACCTATTAAAATAGCAGAAAAATTCACCTTGTATCCATCATACAGGTATTATAATCAAACTGCAGCCAAATATTTTTATCCATACGAAACAGCATTGTCTACATATGATTACTATACATCTGATTATGATTTATCACCATTTACAGCCAATCAGTATGGCTTTGGTATAAAGTATACCGATGTGTACTTAGACACAAAAGTATTTGGAGTTTTCGGGTTAAAAAAACTGAGTTTAAATTATAATTATTACGAGCGTGATAACCAATTTCATGCAAATATTATAACAATTGGTTCAACTTTTATTTTACAATAACTTGCTATTTATCAAGTGTTTAACACAATTGAAAATTCATATTTTATACCTTTAAAGCAGTAATTTTTAAGTCCGGAATTGTAATTCCGGACTTAAAAATTATCACTACAACCAAATTAAGACAAAACATCTTAAAGCTTACTTTTTACATACCTGAAAAATTGACATTAATCTAATAAATCCGGACGAATTTTTCGGGTGATTTTCTCCGCTTGCTCTTCACGCCAATCTGCTATTTTTTGATGATTGCCCGACAGCAAAACATCTGGAACTTTCATACCCTTATATTCGGGAGGACGTGTATAAACCGGTGGTGCTAATAAGTCATTTTGAAAAGAATCAGTCAATGCGGAAGTTTCATCAGACATCGCACCAGGAAGTAATCTGATAACTGCATCAGTCAAAACTGCCGCAGGCAATTCGCCCCCCGACAAAACATAATCGCCAATTGATATTTCACGCGTGATATGCAAATTACGAAGACGCTGATCTACACCTTTATAATGTCCTGCTAATATCATTAAATTATTATGTAAAGATAATTCATTAACTACGGGCTGCTTTAAAACCGGTGCATCGGGCGTCATAAAAATAATGTCATCATAATTACGCTCTGACTTCAATTGCGAGATCAATTGGTCAAGTGGTTCCACCATCAGCACCATTCCGGCACCGCCGCCATATTGATAATCATCTATCTGCTTATATTTACCCTTACCATAATCATGAATATCATGAATAAAAATTTGAACCAAACCTTTTTTTTTAGCACGCTGCACAATGCTATAATTTAAAAAACTTTCAAAAAGTTGTGGTACCGCACTGAGTATATCTATTCGCATATGTCAATATTTTAAAACAAAGATAAGAAGGATTGACTGGGCATTAAAATTTATTTTAATATTTAAAAATAAAGGCAACAAATCAAAAAATACAAAATATTTACACCAGAAAGGATAAATAATTAAGAAAAATTAATTTTGACAAGTATAAAATCAGATAAAATTATTAAATTCGCACAAGCATAAAAAACAAATCAAATGGCAAGATATGAACTTAAATTACCCAAAATGGGTGAAGGTGTAATTGAAGCAACTATTACAGCTTGGACTAAAAATATTGGTGATAAAATTGAAGAAGATGAAACCGTATTAGAAGTCGCTACAGACAAAGTTGATTCTGAAGTCCCCAGTGAAGTTCCCGGTGTTTTAGTTGAAAAGTTTTTTGAGGTTGACGATGTAGTTAAAATTGGTGAGGTAATAGCAATTATTGAAACTGACCAAGAAATTGAACAAGAAGATGAAATTGCCATTATTCAAAATCCCGAACTTAATAATATAATATCTGAAAATACTTCTGAAAAACTAACTGACACAAAAACAGAAATACAGTCTTCACAAGATCGTTTTTATACGCCTCTTGTCAAAAACATTGCTAAAACAGAAGGTATCAGTCAAAAAGAACTAGATCAAATACCCGGTAGTGGTAAAAATGGTCGGGTTACAAAAGATGATATCTTAAAATACATAAATGACAAAAATTCCGGCAAACTATCTTCGCAAAATCAAGCCGAACAAGTAGCATCTCATACAGAAAAAATTTCAGAACCTGTTAATATTCCCAGCAGTAGCGGAATAATTTTAGACAATGGTGATGAAATAATAGAAATGGATCGTATGCGCAAAATTATTGCCGAACACATGGTGCAATCTAAACGAGTATCACCACATGTGCAATCGTTTGTTGAAGCAGACGTAACCAAAATTGTTAACTGGCGTAACCAAATTAAAGACGAGTTTTTTAAACGCGAAGGCGAAAAAATCACTTTTACGCCTATTTTTATTTATTACATAATTAAGGCTATAAAAGATTATCCGATGATTAATGTGCAACTAGATGGTACAAAAATCATTAAAAAGAAAAATATCAATATTGGAATGGCCGTAGCTTTGCCTACAGGTAATTTAATTGTTCCTGTTATTAAAAATGCCGATAGACTAAGTTTAACCGGCTTGACAAAAACTGTAAATGATTTAGCCAAACGAGCACGTGAAAATAAACTAAAACCTGACGAAATTACAGGAGGTACTTATACTGTTACCAATATAGGATCATTTGGTAATATAGCAGGCACAGCCATTATCAACCAACCACAAGTAGCCATTATGGCATTAGGCGCTATTAGAAAAATGCCTGCTGTTGTAGAAACGCCAGAAGGTGATACTATTGGTATCAGACAAAAAATGATATTATCACACTCCTATGATCATCGTGTTGTTGATGGTATGTTAGGCGGGTTATTTGTTAAACGGGTTGCTGAATATTTAGAACATTTTAACGGTAAAGAGCTTTTGTAGAATATTTTACATGTCTAAAATTCCGGTTTACATGATGCCCGGCATGGCTGCCGGTCCCCAAATATTTGAATATATCAAATTACCGGACATTTATGATATATATTATTTACAATGGCAGATGCCTCAACCCGATGAATCTTTAAAATCGTATGTAAACAGGTTGATTAAAACACAAATACATCATACTAATCCAATTTTGTTAGGCGTATCTTTTGGAGGAATAATTATTCAAGAGATGGCACGACAATTATCAGTAAAGCAACTCATCTTAATCTCAACAATCAAAAATTCAGGAGAATTGTCGCCTTTTTTAAAAAACATAGGAAGGTATAGGTTATACAAACTCATACCATTAAGTTTATTAAACCATTTAGATATTTTAGAAAAAATAGCTCAAACATCAAGAGCAAAACTAAAAATAAAATTATACCGGAAATATATGAATATTAACAATCCGGTTTATTTAAGATGGTCTATAGAACAAATTTTAAATTGGCAATCTGATAAAATAAAAAAACCTTATGTTCACATTGTAGGAGAATATGACCGCGTTTTTCCGGAAAAATATATAACAGACCCAAAAATAATTGTCCCGGAAGGTCGTCATGATATGATTATTTTTAAAGCCAAATGGTTTAATAATTATTTACCAAAATTAATGCAAAAATAAAAGCTTTATCAAATCATAAACATCTTTCATCTGATGAAGTAAGCAAATAAACAAATAGGTTTATATAAATTCATAAATAAGATCAATATTTGTGTAATAATTCATTAACAAAATGAATTTGTTAACCTATAATTCTCATAATTGTTAAATTAATTTTGTGTTGTTTAAAGCTGTCTTAAATTACCCAACTAAGGCAGCTTTTTTTCATTACAATGCCACATCCAGTTTTCAATTGGATAATCTTTTAACCGGTAAGAATAATGCCACCATTCAGAAGTAATTGGCTCTAAATGATTTTTTTGCATTAATTCTTTTAGCAACAACCGGTTTTTCTTTATAGTATCAGGCAAGTATTTATAATCTTGATAAGCTTCCTTTCCAAAAAAATCAAACGGTGTTCCCATATTGAGTTCCTTATTGTTTTTGTCAACAATCGTTACATCAATAGCAACTCCTCTATTGTGCATTGAACCCTTCTTAGGATTGGCCACATAATGCGGATCCGGCTTTATTTTCCATAGTTTTTTTTGCACTTGAATTGGCCGGTAACAATCAAAAAATTTAAGACTTAATGATTTATTTTTTAATTCTTTCTGAATATTAAGCAATGCTTTAGCCACAACATAACGCACATAACATTTAGCACAAGGATACATTTTTTTATGAACAAAATTTTGTTTAGTAGCATATCTCAAGTCATAAATAAAACTACTATCTAAGGTTTTAAGCTCAACCCAATCACTATCTTTATATTTCTTGAGTGATTTTATAGTGTCCTTAGCTTTAGAATTGACAACATTTAATAGTTTAGCATTATCTTTTATATTTTGACAAGAAGATAAATGACTTACAATCAATAAAAAATAAACCAAATATAATTTCAATTTTATGTGTTTTTAATCGAATCGGTTTCAATAAAAATATGTTTGATTCGAGGATTATTCTGAACTATTTTATTTTTTATATCCTTGATAACAGGTTCAATTTGCGCCACGGTTAAGTGGTCTTTAAAATTGATATTTGCCCCTAACAAAATATCATCCGGTCCCAAATGCATGGTTTTAATATTTCCATAACCTTCTAATTCAGAATATGATTTAAGTATATTATGAATTTCTTGTAAATCTGTTTGATCTGCAGATTCTCCAATTAATAAGTGTTTAGTTTCTACTGCCATAAACACAGCGACTACTGTTAATAAAACACCAATCAAGATAGATGCCCAAGCGTCAAATACCGGATTGTTGAAATAATAAGTTAAACTAATACCAACCAAAGCTATAAGTAAGCCGATAACAGCAGCACCATTTTCAATTATTACAGCCACAGTTGCAGCATCTTTACTCTTAGTCATGGCTGTAATAAAGCCGGTTGGCTGTTTTTTACGAAACTCTTTCCAACCCACCCATAAACTGGCGCCTTCAAATAATAATGACCCTATTAACACACCATAATTCCACCATTTCATTTTAGAAGAATGATCTATATGGACTTCATTGGCTGCCATGAGATGTTTTATGCCTTCATATAAAGCCACACCACCACCTAATGCAAAAATAAAAATAGCAACTACAAAACTCCAAAAATAGATCTCTTTGCCATGACCAAAGGGATGCTGTTTGTCAGGTCTGATTTTACTCTTTTTTATTCCCCATAGAAGTAAGATCCCATTAGATGTGTCTACCAACGAATGAATACCTTCGGATAACATTGCAGAACTACCCGTAAAAAACGAAGCTATAAATTTCATAACTGCGATTCCCAAATTAGCAGCCATAGAAGCAAAAATGGCCAATTTAGATCCTTCTGTTGCCATAAGCGATATTTTTTTTAGCTAAAATAAACATTTTTTTGACTTAGTTTAACATTTTATCATTAGATAAAAATGTATTTTTGCAGCCTAAGCCAAAATTATGTCCAAAGCAGTTATTTTATTAAATATGGGAGGTGCAAGATCTGCTAATGAGCTCAGAACCTTTTTATACAATATGTTTAAAGATAAAAGAATTATCGATAAACCCATTAGACATCTATTAGCGCCTTATATTGCTGTGACACGTTATAAAAAAGTTTGGCAAAATTATGAACTTATAGGTGGAAGCCGTTTACATGATTTGACCGAAAGCTTAGCACAAAAACTCAGTAATAATTTAGGTTTGCCCGTAGAATATGCCATGCGATATACACAACCGAAATTGGCACCAATTCTTAAGAAATATAATCAAGTTATACTTCTCCCATTATATCCACAATATTCAACAACTACTGTCGAAAGCAGTTTTGACGATTTTAAAAAATCGCAATATCAAGGACAGGTAAAATTTATAGCGCCTTTTTATGATCAACCTGATTTTAACAAGCTGATAGCAGATCAAATTTTAAAAGAAGTTAAACAGCCTTCTAATACACATTTAATTTTTTCTGCGCATGGCTTACCGCAAAGTATTATTGATAAAGGTGATCCTTATCAGAAGCAATTAGAAATACAAGTAGCACTATTAAAACAACTTTTACCAAAATTTAAAAGTATAAAACTAGCTTATCAATCAAGATTTGGAAATAAACCTTGGTTACAACCTTATTTAGATAAAATTTTAAAAACCTATCGAAATGAAAATGTTGCAATTTATCCCATTTCTTTTATGATAGACAATTCTGAAACGGATTTAGAATTAAAAATTGAATATGCAGAATTAGCCCAAAAAATAGGCATAAAGAATTATCAAGTTATATCTTGCCTAAATGATTCGCAGCAAGCTGTCAATTTTTTATCTAATTTAATCAAACAATACGATGCATCATAATTTAGAAATAATTCATTGTCATGGCTCAGAAAATTATTTCTTATTAGTTAATGGTTTTAGCCGGAATCTAAATTTTAAAGAGCCAGACTATCAACAATTTACACTCTCTTCAATTGAAAGTTTATCCGGACTAAAAATAGATGGTGTTTTGTACCTATTGCCTAGTCAAAATGCAGATGCTCGCATGCGTATATTTAATAAAGACGGCTCCGAAGCCGAAATGTGTGGAAATGGATTTCGTTGTATCAGTAAAAAATTGCAACAAATTACAGGACAAACAAAATTTAAAATCGAAACATTAAGCGGCATTATTGAAGGCACTTATAAACCAGGTATCTTTTCAGATTTACAAACATATAGTGTTATATTTACCGACATCGGTTTTAGATATGGGCAAACTATTTATGAGAATACGTTGATACCTGAATTAGATGATACGCTAAGATTTTCAAGTGTAGACATTGGAAATCCACATTTAATAACTGCCGTTAATGAAATGGACCTTTATAAACTTAAAAAGTTAGGCGAAAAAATCAATAATAAAGATTGTCTATTATTTCCAAATGGCAATAATTTGAGTTTTTATCAAATTTTGGACAATCAGCTACTATATGTAATGACTTATGAACGAGGTGTTGGCTTAACGCATTCATGCGGCACCGCTATGGCAGCTACTACTCTATTGGCTGCAAAACAAAAGAAAATACCTTTTGCACCTATTCATGTCCATAATGAAGGAGGAATGGTTATGTGCCTTCCTGTCAAACATAATGGTTATCACATAGAGTTAATTGGTAATGCCAGTTTTATACAAGAACTCCAAATAATTTATGATTCGGAATGTCATATTTTAACAGAAGTAAAGCAAACGGCTTTCAAGCATAAAGAAATCAATTATTATTTAAAATTTAAATATCAAATACAACAAAAGATTTAAAAATGAACCTTACCCAATCAGCAAATAAATCACAAAAACGTGTGTTTCAAAAACTCTCGGATGCCACCGGATGGACACCTTTAGTCCGTTTAAATAAAATTGTACAAGATTTTGAGCCAACTGAAGTTTTTGCCAAAATTGAATTTACCAACCCCATGGGTTCTATAAAAGATCGTATCGCACGACATCTGATTCAAAAAGCCATGCGGCAAGGTCTTTTAAAAGCTGGTGATACGATTATCGAAAATTCATCCGGAAATACTGCTATGGGATTAGCCATGATGGCTATTGAAAATGATTTACATTGCAAAATTGTTGTCAGATCTACTACTGCAAAAGAAAAATTAGATGCCTTGCGTGCTGTTGGTGCCGATTTAATTTTGGTCGATCCAAGTTTACCTCCTGAACATCCGGATAGTTATAACCAAAAAGTATATACCGTCTTAAAACAACACCCTGAATATTTCTTTCCGGACCAGCATAATAATTTAGATAACAATGAAGCCCACTATTTAACAACCGGCCCTGAAATATGGGAACAAATGTCCGGAAATATTGATTATATTGTAGCAGGAATAGGAACAGGAGGTACACTAAGCGGCGCTGCCAAATATTTAAAAGAACAAGATCCGGAAATCAAAGTTATAGCTGTTGATCCGGAAGGCTCTGTATTTTATGACTATTTTAAACAAGGAAAACTTACCAAGCCATACCGTTATTTTATTGAAGGATTAGGCGACGAAGAACTGATAAAATGTGTCGATTTTGAAATTATTGATGACATCATACGTGTCAGCAATGAAAATGCTTTTAAATATACACGAAAATTGGCCAAAGAAGAAGGAATTTTAGCCGGCGGATCAAGTGGCGCCGCTTTATATGGCGTAATACAATTGTTAACAACCATAAATCAAAGCCGGCCTAAGAGAGTTGTTACAATTTTTCCGGATTCCGGAGGACGTTATCTTAGCACTATATATAACGATACGTGGCTTAGAAATTTGGGGATTAATCCTGATCAATTTTAAAATAACTGACAAATTCAGTTTTTTAAAACAAAAATTATTATACTTTTGTTACGCATTTTTAACAAAATAATTCTACTATGGCAAATATCTTAATTCTTATTTTTGTTCTGGGCTACATTGCAATTGCAACAGAACACAGTTTAAAATTAGACAAAACCGTTCCGGCATTATTAACAGCATCAATTTTATGGGCATTATTAGCCATTGGTTTTCATGAAGGCTGGTTTTCAATAATTGATTCTGAAGGTCATGTTTACAATTACTTAACCGGCGGAGAAGTTGCGCAAGAAGGTTTTAATAAAACATTGATGCATCATCTTGCTAAAACATCTGAAATTCTAATCTTTTTGACCGGAGCTATGACCATTGTTGAAATCATAGATTTACACCGTGGCTTTGAGGTTTTAAAAGAATATGTAAAAACAAACAGCAAACGCAAACTGCTTTGGATAATTGGCGGTATTGCTTTTTTCTTATCAGCTGTTATCGACAATTTAACTGCTACTATTGTGTTAGTTACGCTCTTACGAAAATTGGTTAAAGATCGAAATACCCGTTTATGGTATGCCGGCCTTATTGTTATTGCAGCCAATGCCGGTGGTGCGTGGTCCCCTATTGGTGATGTTACGACAACTATGCTCTGGATTGCCAAAAAAGTAACAGCAGCTGGTTTAATGGAGCATGTTTTTGTCCCTTCAGTAATCAATTTTATGGTTCCTTTTGGTATTGCTTCTTTTTTACCGGTATTTATTGGTACGGTAAAAAGTGAAAAGATTGATAAAAGTTTTGAAGAAACTGAAAAATTACTCAGCAGTAAAACGATGCTTTATTTAGGACTCGGTATGATATTGTTTGTCCCTGTTTTTAAAACGGTTACGCATCTCCCTCCATATTTAGGCATGATGTTTTCTTTAGGTATTGTCTGGTTAGTTTCAGAATATATACATCCGGAAGAAGATTTTACTGAAGAACGCAAACATTTGTATTCTGCACATAAAGCTTTATCAAGAATAGAAATGTCCAGCATTTTGTTCTTTTTAGGTATTTTATTGGCTGTTGGAGCTTTAGAATCATTAGTTTACGGTTCTATAAATGGTGTCCCTATGGGTTCATTAAGATATATGGCTGAAGTATTGCAACAATCTATACCAAACGTAGAAATTGTAGTGGTATTATTAGGAATATTATCAGCTATTGTAGACAATGTGCCGTTAGTTGCAGCTTCTATGGGTATGTTTGATTATCCGGTAGATCATATTATTTGGCATATGATAGCTTATTCTGCCGGAACAGGTGGTAGTATCTTAATTATTGGATCTGCGGCCGGTGTGGCAGCTATGGGAATGGAAAAAATTAATTTTTTCTGGTACACCAAAAAGATCTCTTGGTTAGCATTTTTGGGATTTTTAGCCGGCTTTCTTGCCTTTTGGTTAGAAAAAATGACAGCTTATTAAAAAAATACTAAGATTTTATATATATATTTAAAGCCGGCTTATATAAGCCGGCTTTAAATATATATTATCTTCTGGAATAATTATAACGGTCGTTCATTGGTTTTTGCTGAGGTTTAGGTTTAAAATAATAATTATCATCTTCTTCCCAATTATCAGATCCGTTATCTGCCATTTCAAGCAAATCTTCGTTATCATATCTTTCAGGACCGTAATAAATATGACTATTAATTACAAATCCGGGTTTATACCTGTTGGGATGTAAATATACATAATAGCCTCGACGATGGTAACGAATATATTTTGGACCTACTTTTACAACTAAACCGCGTCTATTGTATTTGATAAATATACGACCTATTCGAGAAACTTGTCCATAGCGATTGTAATTTATATAAACATTACCAACTCTTCTTATTTTTCCAAAACGGTCTTTTTCAATTCGCACGCCTCTGTGTCCTGCGTGTTTGTAACGTCTTCCGTGTGCATTGAAATCAAAATCTCCATTGGGAAAAATATAAAAATCAATATGCCTCACCTTAATCTTAACGGGTTGTGCCATACGATGCCATTTTGGGTGATGAGGTGACTTGGCACTTATATTATTTAATATAAATAGCATGGCAAATAATAAACTTAACTTTTTCATAATTCCTAATTTTTAATTAAACTTACGGCTCATTTAATCATTTTTCAAATAACGTGCCATAATTATGAAAAGTATGTAAAAATAAATGAAAATCATCAAATATTATGCAAGGCTACTTATACCTATCATACTTATATTCAATAAGATAAATGAAAAAGTATATCTGGTTTTAAAAAAAAAATAAATTAAATAGAATTGGGCTTCTGAACTTTCAAAACACGCGCAATAATAGTTTCGCCTCCACGTGTTTTGTCGCCAATAATAACGTCAACTTCTGTATTTAAAGGTAAGAATATGTCAACTCTTGATCCGAATTTAATAAAACCGGCGTCTGCGCCCTGTTTAACCATATCTCCCACTTTAGAATAGTTCTCAATTCGTCGTGCAACAGCTCCGGCTATTTGTCTGAACATTACCGGTCCTATAACAGGATTGTCAATAACAATAGTAGTTCGTTCATTTAATTCTGAAGATTTTGGGTGCCAAGCAACCAAATGTTTTCCTTTATAATATTTACTGTAAATAACCTTTCCACTCACTGGGTAACGCGTTGCATGAACATTTAAAGGAGACATAAATATTGAAATCTGCAATCGCTTATCTTTAAAAAATTCAGGTTCGAAAACTTCCTCAATAACCACAACTTTTCCATCAACAGGTGCTACTACTTCATTAGGAGCTGCTTTAACTTGTCTTTTGGGAAATCTGAAAAAATATACAATCAGCATAAAAACAATTAATGACAAAATAGAAATGATACTATTGAGCCAAAATAAATCGTAATGAGTATGAAGAAAATAATTAATAATAACAATAACTAAAAACGACCAGGCAATTATTCTATATCCCTCTTTATGTAGTTGCATAATTTTAAATAATTAATAGATAAATATAAACAAAAGGAACAGCAAAAATAAAACTATCCAATCGGTCTAAAATACCACCGTGTCCGGGTATGATATTACCTGAATCTTTTACCTGTGCCAAACGTTTAAAACGCGATTCTAACAAATCGCCAAGCGTGCCAAAGATAACAATAATTGTTGTTAAAATTAAAAATTGCCCCAAATTTAACATCTGATACCAATCTGAATAATGAAACATCAAATATCCAACCAGCAAACTTCCGCTCAAACCTCCTAAAAGCCCTTCTATGGTTTTTTTAGGTGAAATTTTTGGTGCTAATTTATGTTTTCCAAAATTTTTACCAATAATGTAAGCAAAGCTATCTGATGCCCAAAGAATTATAAAAATACCTAAAAGCAAATTCAGATCTAAATGTAAAGCTATTGTAAAAGGTAATGCTAAATAAAATACTGACAAATAACCTTCTGATAACATATTGAGAGATAGTTTGTCAAAAATGAAATATATAAAAGGAATAAATAAACTTAATAAGCTAAAACCAATAGCAATATTAATCACTTTATCATTAATGTTTGTAGGAGAAAATACTAAAAATCCGGTTATAAAAATAAAAAATACAGGCAAGAGAAAGGTTTTGAAGTTAAAGGAAATCAACTGAGATAATTCTTTTAAACCTATAAATAAAAAAAAGCCCAATAATAAAACCGTCCATGTATAATTTTGAAGTGCTAAAATAACACCAAGTGCATATAACAAGCCAAAAATTGCCCGTTGTAACAATTCTTTCATAGTTAATTTTCAATTAAAAATAAATACGTTTCATACCATTTTCCACCCAATAAATCATCTTTGGATTGTGCAAATATACTCATTGTTTGAATATTGGCCGGTGGTTTTTTATATTTATTGTTAATTTTAATAAGCGCATCGGTTTTATGCGCAACAATTTGATTGGCTAATGCAATAATTACTCTGCGATGGGGCAATTCATGATTTCGCCAAGACTGACTGTTTTGAGCAGTTGTCAATATGGCACCTTCTTGTGCAATTAGATATTCACATCCGCCTAATAAAATCCCGGCTTTTTTCCAATCTGTGGTTACAGGAATATGCAATTTATTTAAAAACAAGGCATATGAATTCTCTATCACACCAAATTTTTGAAGTTTTAAATATTTTAAAAGTTTAAGCAATTCTAAACGAAAATCTTCCATATTTTCAGGATAAAAAAAACGGCCGCCTTTTTTAACGAAATTATGTACAAACATTTCATCTAAAGGCAATTTTTTAGAGGGGCCTTCTACTGCTTTATCT
>WGBX01000024.1 GCA_015494075.1 Flavobacteriaceae bacterium | reverse complement strand
GTATAAGATAGCTGAGTTACGAGCAGCATCACTAATTTTATCCATCAAAACATAAATAGTATTTAAAGAAGGTCCGGATTGGGTATTTTTTGCAGCACGTTTAGCCATTTCCCAGTCGGCTTGTATCGATTTTAAATTTTGTGAAATATCAATAGTATTTTCGCCTGAAAAAAATGTTTTATTCAAATCATTTTGAAAATCATTGGTACAATTGGTTATTTCAAGATCAATTACAGGATCTTTAATACCGGCCACTTTCATACCATATAAAAATGCCAACTGCTGGGCTAATAGTTCCATATTATTAGCTGCTTGTTGATATTTAAGGGTTTTGATATTATTAGTTTTGTCAATTGCGGAAATAAGATTGTTGGAGGCTATCAAAAAAGATTTTGATTTTTTAAGTAAGCCACGCATTTTTTCTTTTTTAGGCTTTTGTAAAGCCAAAACTCTTAGATGTTTCCATTGTGCCGCTACTTTTTCGACTTGATCTTTTATTTCGGGGTGATCTTTTGCATAAATTTCCAAGCGAAGCAAACTGAATTCACCATTTGATAAGTTTTCATCATTTTCTTTTGAAACATAATTTACTTTTAAACCTCTGTATAAATAATCTTTAACGATTTTAACAGCTGCCGTTCGAACGTCCAAGGCACTTTGTAGCGCATCACTTACATCAAGCATTTCGTCATATTGTGCTGAGGAAGTGCCATAAAAACTTAATAGGAATATAAAACTTAAAATAATTTTTTTCATAAATAACATTAATTTATGGTTTTGAGTATCAGGTTAAGCAATTTAAAGGTCATTTTACTGTAAGTATTAGTATAAGCATACATCATCTTAGGATTATATTTTCCCTTGTTAAGTAGGTCATTAATAGCATCGGCAGTACTACTTAAGTCAAATAAAAGACTATCGGCTGTACCTTTTAAAGCCTTAAACTTGCTTATTTTTTTTAGATTCTTTTTCAATTCACCGGTATTAATTTCTAATTCATTTGTAATTTGAGGATAATGCAACCCGTTTTTAAAAACATAGACAGCTGCTGCTTTGTCAACATTCTTAACATTATCAACAGCCAGCGAGGCCATGTAAATTGATTTTTTGTTATGAGAGTAAGCAGGATGCTTGTCTAAAATTGTTTTATTTAATTCAACAATTAACTTTTCTAATCTTCTTGTTTTAGAAATTAATGAATGGTAACGCTCACTTTCATAGTCGGTAATGTCCAAGCGGTAAATATTCCAAAAATTTTGAAGTTTTAAAAAGTCTTCTTTTACCTTACGGTCATAAGGCAAATGTAAAATGATATAAGATAAATTGTCATCAAATTTTGCTACACTTTTATCCATATCAATCATAGATTTTTTCTTAAAAGTGTTAGTTTTGATAAAAGCAAAATTTCTTAAAAAACGATTAGATAATAATTCATTTTGATAAAGTTTTTCTACTAAAATATCAAGAGGGTTTTCTGATATTTGCGCTTGTATATTTTGTGCAGAAAGGCCAAACAAAAGAACCAAAAGCGAAATGTATAGTTTTTTCATAGGTAAATATTTTATTTTTTAAAAATCTTGTGTCAGATTTTCAATGTATCTTTCTTTAATGGTTTTTAATTTAAAATCAATAGCAGTTACGAGACTAAAAACAGTCTTAGGGTTTTTAGATTGTTCACTGAATAAATTGGCTCTTAAAAAATTCCAATCGATGATAACATCAGCAAACAATTTTCCTGCCACAGGATCATTTAAAAAGACATTACTTTTTTCTTTAATAAACTGATTTACATGCGTTATATTTTTTTGATATTCATGCATAAAGCTTTTACTCAAACCTAAATAATTGGCATAGTAACTCAAATTAATTTTTTGTATAGCTACTCTTAGGTTTTGAATATCATCATACTTAGCAATTTTTTCGTCGGGTAAGTTGTATATTTCCCGCATTTTTGCTACTAAATCTGAAATTAGTCGTTCGTATGTATTGACTTCAAAAAAGAGATTGGTGAATTCTCTCGGGGTTAAATTTTGCGTTAGTTTAGCATTGAGTTTTATCCAAACTTCTTTAATTTTTTTAAGTTTTTTTACAATTTGCGGATTAGTTTCATTTAAGTCTATGCTACTTAAGTTTTCAGAAATCATTGCCATGGCATAGTCCAACTCTTTAGAAGCTTGTTCTTTTTTAAGATTGTAAATAAGGTACAATTTATCTTTAGCTACCATTTGAGTATATACTTCCATATCTTTGGCATTATCATATAAAACCACTTTGGGCTCATCATCATCAAACTGAGCGTTTCCTGTTATTGTTGAAAGTAAACCGAAGAGAATTAACAAATATTTATTCATGCTATTTGATATTGTTTTATTTTTGCAAAGTTACTTATTTTTATCATATATTTATAAATACAAAATAATAATATCTTGCAACCGATACGAGACCTTACAAAGACCTTGCCAAATAGTCCGGGCGTGTATCAATTTTTAGATAAACAAGATGTGATTATATATATTGGTAAAGCCAAAAATCTAAAAAAACGGGTTTCTTCTTATTTTACAAAACAACAAACCGGAAAAACTAAAATGTTGGTTAGTAAAATTGCTGATATCAAACATATTGTTGTTGATACTGAAACCGATGCTTTATTACTTGAAAATGTATTAATAAAAAAGCATCAACCCAAATATAATGTCTTGTTAAAAGATGATAAAACATATCCTTGGATATGTATTAAAAAAGAGACTTTTCCCCGGATATTTTTAACTAGGAATATCATTAAAGACGGATCGGAATATTTTGGGCCATATCCTTCTGTTAAAACAGCACGCACTTTATTGGATTTGATACACGAGCTTTATCCTATTAGAAGTTGTAAATTAAATTTAAAATCTGAAAATATAGCTGCGGGTAAATTTGAAGTTTGTTTAGATTACCATATAGGTTTATGTAAAGCGCCTTGTGTGGGCTTGCAGTCAGAACAAGATTATTTGGAAAATATAAAGCAAATCAGACAAATTGTTAAAGGAAATTTTAAAGAAGCCATAGAATTTTTTAAACAACAAATGCTTAATTATGCAGCTAATCTTGAATTTGAAAAAGCCCAAGATATCAAAGATAAATTAGCTTCTTTAAAAAATTATCAAGCACGTTCAACAGTAGTTAACCCGAATATTAATAATGTTGAAGTATATAATATAGTGTCAGATGCTTCGCTAGCTTATGTAAATTTTTTGCAAGTTGGCCATGGTGCTATTATTCGTTCGCATACATTAGAATTAAAAAAGCGTTTGGACGAAACAGATCAAGAGCTTTTAGAATTGGCAATAGTAGAAATAAGACAACGTTTCAATTTACAAACCAAAGAAATTTTTGTGCCTTTCAAATTGCATATTTTAAATAATATTAAACAAACTATTCCGCAAAAGGGTGATAAAAAAAGACTTTTAGAACTCTCGAGACGAAATGCTGTTTATTTTAGATTGGAAAAACTCAAACAATTACAACTCACAGATCCGGATAAACATGTTAACAGGTTAATGAAGCAAATGAAAGAAGATTTGCATTTACCGGTAGAACCTCGCCATATTGAATGTTTTGATAATTCTAATATACAAGGGACAAATGCTGTTGCAGCTTGTGTTGTATTTAAAAATGGTAAGCCGAGTAAAAAAGATTATCGTCATTTTAATATAAAAACTGTTAAAGGTCCGGATGATTTTGCTTCTATGGAAGAAATTATTACCAGACGATACCAACGTCTATTAGAAGAAAAAGCGGATTTACCGCAGTTGATTATTGTTGATGGCGGTAAAGGACAGTTGTCATCAGCTGTAAAGAGTTTAAAAAAAATAGGATTATATGGCAAAATTTCGATAATAGGTATAGCCAAACGTTTGGAAGAAATATATTACCCGAATGATTCTGTACCTTTATATTTAGATAAAAAATCTGAAACTTTGCGGTTGATACAAAAAGCCAGAGATGAAGCGCATCGGTTTGGTATTACTTTTCACCGTAAAAAGCGTTTAAACAGCACTTTACAAACCGAGTTAGACCAAATTCCCGGCATTGGCCCTAAAACAGGTTTGAAATTATTGCAAACTTTTAAATCAGTTCAACGAATTAAAGCAGCAACTCAATCAGAACTGGCTGAAATAACCGGTCCGTATAAAGCGGCCGTAATTTGGGAATGGTTTCATAAAAAATAATAACATTATATCTAGTATCTTTATACTAAAGTAGCAAGTGATTATCTTAAAAGTTATATTTGTCAAATTAAAAATTACATATTATGTTATCAAAAAAAATAGAACAAGCAATTAATAAGCAAATCAATGCTGAACTGGCTTCCGCTTATTTATATTTAGGTATGTCAGCTTATTTTAACGAAGTAAGTTTAGTCGGCTTTGCTAACTGGATGCGAGCGCAATATGATGAAGAGCTCTTTCATGCTATGAAAATGTATGATTATGTTTTGGAACGTGGAGGCAATATCAGCCTTGATACGGTACAGGCACCACCTCAAGCCTGGAACAATATTATTGAAGTATTTGAAGCGGTGCTTGCACATGAACAAAAAATAACGCAATCTATCAACCGGTTGGTTACTTTGGCTATGAGCGAACAGGATCATGCAACTGTCAATTTCTTACAGTGGTTTGTCGATGAGCAAGTTGAAGAAGAGGCTAGTGTTTCAGAACTTTTGGCACAAATAAAATTAGTTGGAGGCCAAGGTAGCGGCCTGTTTATGTTAGACAGAGAAGCTGCACAACGTAAATTTATACAGCCTGCCGAATGAATAAAATAATGATTTTAAGATTTTCAGCTATGGGAGATGTAGCCATGATAGTTCCGGTTTTACGGGCTGCATTGTCACAAAATCCTGAGTTGGACGTTTTGATGGTCTCCCGAAAATTTTATGCGCCGCTATTTAAAGATTTGCCAAACGTAAAATTTATTGGTGTTGATTTAAAAAACAACTATAAAGGTATTAGTGGCTTATACCGTTTATTCCGGTTTTTAAAGAAAGAACAGCCTCAGGTAATAGCCGATTTTCATGATGTTTTGCGTACACAAATATTGCGTTCTTTTTTCAAATTGTCGGGTTACAAAGTTAAAGTTATTGATAAGGGACGAAAAGAAAAGGCAGCGCTTGTACGGCCGGAAAATAAAATTTTTAAACCGCTGAAATCTACTCATGAGCGGTATGCAGATGTTTTACGAAACTTGGGTTTAAATTTAGATTTAACTCGGAAAAATTCAATAGTAAAACCGGTTTTAACTAATCAGGTAGCATTGTTTTTAAATACTTTTGAAGGACAAACACTTATTGGAATAGCGCCTTTTGCTGCTCATGAAGGGAAACAATATCCTTTGGATAAAATAAAATCAGTTATAAAAAAACTCTTGCAAGAACAATCTGACATAAACATTTTATTATTTGGTGGCGGTCAGAAAGAAAAGGAAGTATTGGCCGATTTAGAAAAAATAGACCGCAATAGAGTGGTAAATGTTGTAGGGCTATTTAATTTTGAAGAAGAACTTCAATTAATAAGCCGTTTAAATTTAATGGTGAGTATGGATTCGGGAAATGCGCATTTGGCAGCGCTTTATAATGTGCCGGTATTAACAATTTGGGGGGCAACGCATCCTTATGCCGGTTTTGCACCTTTTAACCAGTTGCAAGAGTATCAAATTTTACCCGATCTTGATAAATTTCCAAAGTTGCCCACTTCAATTTACGGTCACAAAACTTTTGAAGGTTTTGAAGCAGTTTGGGAAACCATTTTGCCGGAGCGTATTGCTAATAAAGTTTTACAAATTATAGCAACTTGATTCATTGTTGTCCCATTAGTGTTAAAAACTCTTTTCGTTTTGCTTTTGATAATGGAACGGTGTACTGGTCGAGTAATTCAATGTAACCTTCATTAAGATAACGGGTAACATATTTTAAATTGATAATATGTGAGCGATGTGCTTGGAAGAAATGCCGGTTTTTTAGCAGGTCTATAAATTTGCCTAAATTATAAGAGCTTAAAAATTCCTGATCATTTTTGCAAATGATTTTAGTATAACCATCAGCGCCTTCCAACCTTACTAGGTTTTCAACTTTAATGAAGATGTAGCCGTCTTGAGTCGGAATTGCTAATGTATTGCTTTTTTGATTTAGCAGATCTAATAAAGCCCGGTTGTTTTCACGAGCAACTTTCATCGATATGTTTTTTTCAGCTTTTAAAATAGCTGCTTTCAAAGCGTCATCATCTATGGGTTTAACAATATAGCCTATTGCAGCATGCTTTATTGCTTGTATAGCATATGAGTCGTATGCAGTAACAAAAATAATTTCAAATTCCGGATCTTTAAATTGTGATAAGACATCAAATCCACTCATATTAGGCATTGCAATATCTAAAAATACCAAATCGGGTTGTAGTTGCCGAATAGCATCTACTGCTTTTTCGGGTTCTTGAAACGTCGCTAAAATGTTTATGTTAGGATGATTTTTGAGTAATTTTTTTTCTAACATTTTGAGTGCTTTAGATTCATCATCCAATAAAATACAGTTAATCATAATTTAGATATTTTTAGAGTGACAATAGTATTATAGCTATTATTGGAATCGTCGGTTGTATCAATAATAGTGTAAACAATATACCATTTTTCTGATAAATTGAGCAACTTTATGCGTTCCTTTAAAATTTGTGTTGATCGTGATTGATGTTTTTTAAGGGAAGCACTGTTAATCTGTGCAGATTTTTTAACGCCGACACCATCATCTTTAATTACAACTTTAAAAGTGTTGTCGTCAATATATTTGAAATCTAAACAGATGATACCTTTGCCTTTTTTGTGAAAAATACCATGGTTAACCGCATTTTCTACAATTGGCTGTAATAAAAGCGTTGGAATTTCTATTTGATTTATTTTTAATTCTGGATCAATCTCAACACAATATTCAAAATTGTCTCCAAAGCGCATTTTTTCAAGATTCAAATACGATTTTAACAATTTGATTTCCTGATTTAAACGGATTGTTTTTTTGCGCGAAAACTCAAAAATCATTCTTATTAATCTTGAGAATTTAACCAAATAGGCTTCCGACTTATCAAAATTTTCGTCATTGATATAGTACTGAATGGCATTTAAAGAATTGAAAACAAAGTGCGGATTCATTTGGCTGCGTAAAGCATGTAATTCAAATTCGGCCATTTGTTTTTGGGCCAATAATTTTTGGCGTTGCTTGTTGAGCTCTTTACGTCTGGTCCAATAACCAATTGAAAAAATGGTTGATAGTAATAAAAACACTCTCAATAATTTTGCCCAGTCTTTTTGCCACCACAAGGGTAATATCTCAAAGTCAAAAGCTGCTTTTTGAACCTGTCCGTATGAATTGATGACTTTTATTTTAAAAGTATACTTTTTAGGATTCAAACTGTTGAAATTTAGATTTTTAGATCTGATAGCTTGCCATTTTTTCTGTACTGGTAAAAGTTGATAATAATAATGGTTGTCTTCTTGCCCGTAATAATCAATAAGGCCGAAATTGAATGAGATATTATTGTTTTTGGTATATAAAACCTTTTTATGTTTTGTGTCGAGCGTTTCGTTGTTATATTTAATGGTTTTGAAATATATTTTTTGAATGGGTAAATTTGAAATTTGATTCTTATCAACCGATACTATGCCACTAAAATTTGAAGAAAAAATTCTATTTCCCATAATGGCAAGATGGTTAACATGGTCGGACACCAGACCATCGGTTTTTCTCAGTATTTTTTTTAATTTGAGCCGTCCATTTGTGTAGTGAAAATTTAAAACTCCTTTTTGTGTAGCTAACCAAATTTCATTTCCATCAGT
Source organism: Flavobacteriaceae bacterium (assembly GCA_015494075.1). GTDB lineage: Bacteria > Bacteroidota > Bacteroidia > Flavobacteriales > Flavobacteriaceae > WGBX01. The sequence goes on along the minus strand of WGBX01000024.1, from coordinate 1,683 downwards.
TTGTATATTGTTTATTATAAGATTCTTGGTTTCAGGAATAAATTCAAAATGTTGTATGCCGTCCCATAAGTAAGCGCCCAAACCATCAGTTCCTATAAGCAGCTGATTGTCAATGTTTTTTAGAGATAAGATGGGAAAAGCGCCTTTTACAGGAGGTGTAATTTTTTGAAATTGATGCTGCTTTGTCTGATAAAGTCCAATTGGTGTGCCGGCTATGATACTTTGTTTAAAATTTATAAAACAGTTGGCCCCTTCTAAGGCATAAGATCTGACTAATTGAAATTTGTGATCAAATATGCTGATTGCATTGCGTTCGCGTACGGCAAATTTGTCATCGATGGTCAAAACACCTTTACCGATTCGATAATACAATCCTGTTTGTCCGTTCTTTTTAATAAGTGTAGAAGTATTAGCTAAAATTCCAAAATTTTTGTCGTCTTGATAAAAAAAATCAAATAAGTAATCATTGATGTTATAAAATAATTCAAATTTGTTTTTATCGGGATTGTATATATAAATTCCTTTATTTAATACACCGGCAAATAATTTGCCTTTCATTTTTTTGATAAACTGTACTGGCTGATCAGTTAAATACGTATGACTGCTTAAACTGTTTTTTGGAAAGAAATAAATCCCTTTGGCATAAGTTGTTCCCCAATAATTTCCTTGGCGATCTTTATAAAGAGTTGAAAGTAAAAATTTTTTTGGGAAGAGATGAACATTGGTCAATTTATAATCGGGTCCGAGTTCAGCCCAAAAATTTTTACTGGATATTTGTATGTCCTTTTCAGTGGGAAGCAAACGGGTAAAAACATAGGGTTTAATTAATTTTTTATTAACCAAATCGTGGGTTTTAAAATCATGGAGATTTATAAATTTAAAACCTTGTTCTAAATTTATGGCCAATAAACTGTCATTGATTTGACCATTGAGAAATAAATCACGTTTAGGAATATCATATTTTTTCACAACATTGCCATTGTAATCATAAAGCTTGATTTCGGTTGTTTTATCTTTGTATGTGCTTAACAATGAGTGAATTTCTTTATGAATGAGTTTTAAAGGCACTTTGTTTTTAATTTTCGGATTAACCGGCGGTATGGTTTGCCATTTATCATTAACAAGTTTATAATTATGATTATAGCTTCTAAAAAACACTTGAGTTAAATTGGTATTTATGGTAGTGGGATAAAGAAACTCTTTATTTTCGGCATAAAAACTATATATGGAATCATTTTGAATATAACCTTGTTTATTAGACCGGGTAAAGAACCAAAGTTTGTTGTCTTTGGTCAATATTATTTCCCATATATCATTACTTGGTAAGCCGTCAGAAATTGTAAAATTTTTAAAATAAGCACCATCAAATTTGGATAAACCTTTGTCTGTTGCTATCCAAATATATCCTTTATAATCTTGCAAGATTTTATAGGTCCTGTTGCTCGGCAAGCCTTGTTCTATGGTAAAATGTTTATAGCCCTGAGCATGAGTGCTCAGAGCTAGAAAATAAATAAAAGCAATTAAAGGAATTTTCATGTATAAATCAGCATGTGGTTTTAACGTTTATATATTTAAGATTGCTTTTAGACATACAAATCAAAGGTTTTTTATTGATAAATCAGATAATTGTTTATCAAAAACCTTCTTTGATTTAATTAATAACCCTTTTGGTTAGATTAAAGT
>WGBX01000023.1 GCA_015494075.1 Flavobacteriaceae bacterium | reverse complement strand
ATGTACCAAATTTGGCTGGGGTGATAAGTATCCCATAAATATTGGGTTAGCTGATCAGGAGTCATATTTAATGATTCGGCTGCTTTATGTATTAAATCGGTTTTTGAAAACTCACCGCTTAAAGGTAAATTTTCAACACCGTTTTGCTTGGCGTAATCTTTAATTTGCTTAACTATCGGCCCCCAATCTTCAATCTTTTCTTTTGGTGGAATAAATTTTACAACATGCTCTACATTTATAGCTTGTAAAGTTTGTAATTTTTGAATAAACATTTCTTTTGAAAGTGGCGAGCCGACTTCAGGTAATTGAATGCCTTTTTCTTTTAACAAACGTTCTAATAAACTAATTTTATCGGCATATTTTTCGTATAAATCACCGGTGATCCATTTGGTTAATAAATTGGCAAAAGCAATAGGTAAAAAATAGGTCCCCATATAAAGTGCTTCTTTACCTTTTGGAGAAATTTTGGCTATATAATCGGAAAATTTCGGATTAGAAGTCATTTCACCAATTGCAAAAATAAAGATGCCTAAAATGGTATAAAATACATTATTGGTATAAAAAGATAATGCAATACCAATGATGGCAATTAAAATACCGGACATCATAGCATTAATAGGCTTCCATTTTAAAATAATAGTTGAAATAATCATTTGAAATACCACAATAAAGAAAGCATCTAAATTGACTATCATTTCAGGATTAACGCCACCTTCTTTATTTTTGAAAAATTCGGCAAACCAATGCGGAACTAATGCAGCTTTGTCTAAAAATTCGCCTAAAGGTTTTGTATTTACCCAGTCTTCAATAAAAGTAGGTAATGTATAAAACAATTGGTTAAACATTAACCAAAATCCAATCATAATTATAAGTAATAAAGTCAATTTCATATCAGATAATGCTTCTGCAATATTTTTAAATGACCGTTTGATACTTTGCATGATAGAATCGGTATTTTTTTCACGGTTAGGTTCTTTAAATAAAAAGATAACCAGAAGCATATTAACCGCTATGGAAGAGGCTGCCATAATAAAAACGATTTTCCAACCAAATGCATCACGTAATTTGGCAGAGAAAAGCGGTCCGAAAAATCCGCCAATATTAACCATCATATAAAAAACACCAAATCCAAATGAAGAATTTCGTTCATCGGTAGATTTGGTGACAATAGCAGAGGCAATGGGTTTAAACATGGCAGCGCCAACGGCTACCCATAAAAAGACCAAAAATACTGCTGTATATGAGGTTACTGTTCCCATAAAATAATAGCCGGTTCCAAGCAATGTATAAGCAATAATTAATGATTTTTTATAGCCTATTTTATCAGCAATGGCGCCGGTAATAATTGGTAATAGATAAAGAATAAAGGTTACATATGACATAATTTCGCCTTTTTGGATATGATTGAATCCTAAGGCGCCATCATCGGTTGAACCGGTTAAATATAAAGCTAATACGGCAAATAAACCATACCAAGCCCAACGCTCAAATAATTCCATGGCACTTGCCACCCAAAATGGTCGTGGAAAAGATTTTAATAAACCTATAAATCCTAAATTTTCTTTTTTATTCATAATAAATCGTTTTTTAAGATAAACCCTGTAACTATTTTAAGAAACAGGGTTTTTAAAATTGAGTTAATATTTGGTTAATCAAATTTCTTTAATGAATACCTTTCATGGCTTTATTCAGTAGGGGAGAAATAAGAACAATTATTAGGCCTGTACCAATCATAACCCACATAATAAAGGGATACAACTCGATATGATGGCCTTTTTCATTCAAATTATTTAATATACCTTCTAACATTCCTGCCATATAATTTCCAGCTGCAAAACTGGCCATCCAAAGTCCCATAACCACAGATACTAATTTAGTAGGTGCCAATTTAGTGATCATAGATAAGCCAATAGGAGAGAGCATTAATTCGCCTAAGGTTAACAATATATACACTGACACTAACCACCAAGGAGAGACTTTAACGCCGGTATCTGCAATATGTTGTGCTTGTGTCATAACAAAAAAGGCTATACCTCCTAAAAATAATCCTAAAGCAAACTTTATAGGTGTTCGCGGATTTAAATGAAGTTTGTCTAATTTTAGCCACATTATAGAAAATAGCGGTGCAAAAATCAGGATAGAAAATGAATTGACATTTTGAAACCAAGTAGCCGGAATTTCAGGACCTCCGGAAGCAAATTTTAAAATAGCCATAAAGCCAAAAATTAATGTAGCAATACCACTGTATTTACCCAATTTTTTTGCTAATTCTAGTTTGTCCGAATCATCAGAATATATTTTTAAATAAATAGTATAAACCCATGCTAATAATGAAATTAGAGCTAAAATTCCCCAAATTTTAATATCAATATTGCCAATAACAGGAAGGTTAAATCCATCTAACTGACGGTCTGTATTATCTCGAGCAAACAGGCTGAAAGTTCCTCCGGCTTGTTCAAATCCGGCCCAAAAAACAATATTGAAAACAGCTAAAACTATAATGACAGCCATACGGCTCCATTCGTCAACACCATTGGTACCTTTAGCAATAATGTAAAATAAAACCAGAAATATAATGATTAAACCTCCAATGGCTATAGCACTGGTTAGTGAATCCGGTAACATTCGCCAGAGAAATATTACAATAAAAGTAGCTACAACCAACCCCACGGCATAAATAAATATTTGTTGCCAATCCTTTTTATCTAATACATTTTTGTCAGCTGGTGTGTTAGGAGGCAAACCTTCATGTTCTAAGGTTTTTTCTTTCCATTTGAGCCATAATACACTTAGTAACATGCCAATACCTGCTGCTAAAAAGCCATATCCCCAATTAACGCCTTCACCTAATCCGCCTGCTATAAAAGTTCCTAAAATAGCACCCAGATTAATTCCTAAATAAAAGATATTAAAGGCGGCATCTTTCATGGGATCATTGTCATCATAAAATTCGCCGACAATTGTTGAAATATTAGGTTTAAAGAAACCATTACCAATAATTAATACTCCAAGACCGAAATTGAATAAAAACAAGCGGGTTTCATGATCTAATTGATCGGCCAAAAATGCACTAGCTGCTAGTAAAAACTGTCCAATAGCCATAACTATTCCACCAATATAAACAGTTTTTCGTTGTCCTAAAAATTTATCGGATATCCAACCGCCTAAAATGGGAGTCAAATAAACTAATCCGGTAAACAAAGCATAAATTTCTAAGGCTTGTTCGCGCGGCAATCCAAATCCGTCATCAATTAATTTAGCAGTTAAATATAATGTTAGCAAGGCACGCATGCCATAATAGCTAAAGCGTTCCCACATTTCGGTGCCGAAAAGGGTATATAGCGCTCTGGGATGCGTTTTTTTAAACTCTTTTTTCATAATTTATTATTTTTCGTTTATTTAATAGTTGATTGTATCTCAATAGAATGTCTATAAATTTTGTTCTATATAATGTAACATTTTTTTGAATAAATGATGACGGGTCTTTCCGCCATAAATACCATGATTTTTATCAGTATATATCATTTCGTCAAAAGCTTGGTCATGCTCTTGTAATTTTTTAGACAGACGCATACTATTTTGTAAATGCACATTATCATCGGCACTGCCATGAATTAAAAGAAATTTTCCTTTTAAGCCTTGGGTAAAATACAAGGGTGAATTTTGATCATACCCTTGTGGGTTGTCTTTGGGCAAACCCATATATCGTTCTGTATAAACTGTGTCGTAAAATCTCCAATTAGTAACCGGCGCTACGGCTATGGCCATATGAAAAACATCACCTTTTTTTAAAATAGCGTTACTAGACATAAATCCGCCAAATGACCATCCCCAAATACCGATATGTTGCGGGGCAACATAAGGTTTTGCTGCCATTTGTTGTGCTACTGCTGTAATATCTTCCAATTCAAATTTTCCGAGTTGTTTGTAAGTTGTTTTTTTGAAAGCAGCACCACGACCACCGGTTCCTCGGGGGTCTGCCGAAATGATAATGTATCCTTTTTGAGCCAATAAAAAGTGATAATAATCGTTGCTGCTATTCCAAACATTTCGAACTGTTTGAACATTTGGGCCGCTATATTGATATATTAATACCGGATATTTTTTGTTGGGATCAAAGTCATTGGGTTTAATGATATAACCATTTATTTTTAAGCCGTTTGCCGATTTAAATGTGGTAAATACTTTGGCAGGTAAGTGGTAGTTTTTCAGTTTTTGAAGCAATTCATGGTTGTCTTCAATTACTTTAAGCTGCTTGCCGGTTTCGCCCAAATTTACAGTAAACGTATAAGGTACATTTATAGCAGAATAAGTATTGATAAAATATTTATGATTAGCACTGAATTCAGCATTAGAAGTGCCTTTTGGTTGACTTAAAAGTTTTTTATGTCGACCATTTAATTCAATACTGTAAATGGCACGGTTAAGGCTACCTGTTTCTGTCGATTGATAAAAAAGACGTTGAAGATTTTTATCATAACCATAAAAATCGGTTATTTCCCAGTCGCCGGCAGTTATTTGCCGTATAAGTTGTCCATTGGCATTATATAGGTAAAAGTGGTTGTAACCTGAGGTTTCATTTGACCATATAAACCTACCATTGGGTAAAAAAGTCAGGTTGTCAATGGCTTCTAAATCAATATATTTGTCAACAGTTCTGTCAATTATATATTGCCCTTTTTGCAATTTGGTATTATACTTAAAAAGTTTTAAATGGTTTTGTAAACGGTTTAAGGTGATAGCAGTTATACAATCGGTATTGGCCCATTTGATCCGTGGAATATATTCATAATTACCTAAGTCAATATTTTTAGTTGTATTTGTGTTTAAATCAAAATAAAACAAACTGACTTTAGAATTTTTTTCTCCTGCCTTAGGATATTTAAACGTTTCAACTTTCGGATACAAATAATCGGCATATCTTATCATTGAAAATTGTGGCACTTCTGACTCGTCAAATTTTACATAAGCCAGTTTGCTACCGTCCGGACTCCACTCAAAAGCTTTGCTATAACTAAATTCTTCTTCGTAAACCCAATCAGGAATACCATTTATGATATGATTTTTTTGACCATCTGTGGTAATCTGTATGGTTTGCCCTGTAGTCAAATTTTTAATAAAAAGGTTATTATCTTGAACATAAGCTACTTGGTCTCCACTTGGACTAAAATCAGGTTCTTGCAGTTCATCTGTTGCAATTTTTGTCAGTTTTTTAGTGCTACGGTCATAAACATAATAAATACCTTTTTGTGAGTGTCTGTAAATAGGTTTAATATGGCTGCCGATTAGTATTTTTTGTTCATCAGCTGAAAATTTGTATTCAAAATAACCTAAAAAAGGATATGTTTTGGCTGAAAAGGCAATGGTTTCTTTTTTTAAGTTACTGTAATTATATATGCCTATTTCATAGGTATTTTCGGTTTTATTGTAATCTATTTTAGAATATTTGTCAGATTGAGGCATGGCTTTTAATCCGTATAAATAATTAGGTCTGAATGTGCCATTCCAAATGTCATCTATTGTATAAGTAGGCGTTTGTGCCCAAAGATGAAAAGTTATAAAAAGGAAGAGAGCCGTAAGCTTTTTCATAGATAAATGTAAAATTTCGAATGCCAAAGTAAGCATTTTTTTTGAAAAAAAGTCTTATTTAAAGAAGGTTTTTTTTATTTGTGTTTCGTTACCAATCACAAAAATAACATCATTTTTTTGGAATTTTAAATCGGGTTGTGTAATAACTTCTGTTTGTCCATCTCGAGTTAACATCAAAACATTTACACCATATTTTTTTCTTAAATCCAGATCTTTGAGTGATTTGTTCCAAAATTTTTCGGGGACCATTACTTCCATTAAGGCATTACCTTGTGATAAATTAAATTTTTCAATAATATCCGGATGAGTAATACGGTCGGCAAGACGTATTGCAGTAGAAGCTTCGGGCAAAATAACTTCATCAGCACCAATTTTTACTAAAATTTCTTTTTGAATGGGTGTGTTTACTTTGCCAATAATATGTTTGACACCCATTTTTTTCATATGTGTAATAGCCAAAATGATAGATTCTAAATCACTACTCATAGCTAAAATCACATGGTCAAATTGCTCTATTTGTATTTTTTTTAATATGTCAGGATCTGTTATATCAGCTATTATAGCGATATCGACTTCATCTTTTATTTGATTTATTTTTTTTTCATTGGTATCAATAGCCAAAATATGATGGCCGTTTTTTGATAGTTGTAAGGCCAACTCATAGCCAAAAGTACCAAGCCCGATTACTGCAATATCTTTTTTCATATTTGTATATTTTCTAATTAAAAAATTTCTCCTTCCGGATATTTAATTTCAATATTTTTTTGTTTATTGATTGTAGCCATGGCAAATGAAGCCGGGCCTAAGCGTCCGATAAACATAAGACCAATTATTAATATTTTACCTTTTAGTCCTAACAAAGGTGTTAACCCCAGACTTAATCCTACGGTACCCATAGCTGAAACAGCTTCAAAAATGGTACTTTTAAAGCTAAATTGACTATGATGAAATAACCATAAAATGCCTATTGATAAGACTAGAAAATAAACAATGGCAGTACCAAAAGCTTTTAAAATTTGACGGCGGCTTATACTACGATGCCAAATCACCACACTTTCGCGACCTTTTAAGACTGAAAATACAGCGTAAATCATGATAAAAAAATTTGTTGTTTTGATACCGCCACCAGTTGATCCGGGAGAGGCGCCGATAAACATTAAAATAAGCAATAAAAATACACTGGCATTATTCAGCATGTTTAAATCAATAGAGTTAAATCCGGCTGTACGGGCTGTGACAGACTGAAAAAAACTGTCAATCCAATTTATTTGTCCTTTTTGAAAATAAAAAAGGAGTAGCGTCCCGATGATAATCAGAAAGAAACTAACTGATAAAACGATTTTGCTATGCAAACTCAATTGTCTTTTTTCTTTTAGTGATGCTATCAATTCAAAAACAACAAAGTATCCCAAACCACCCATAATAATGAGGAAAGCAATGGTTATTTTAATCAATGTATTGGTATGTATTAAGCTGTCATCATAAGTTGAAAAACCGGCATTACAAAAGGCGGAAATGCTATGGAATAAGCCCTGATATAGTGCTTTTTTTATACTTAATCCATGTAAATAAAAGCCTATACTTAATAAAATCATTCCTATAAACTCGGTAATAAAGGTTATGCGTAAAATATTTTTTAAAACATAATTTGCATCATTCAAATTGAAATTTTCTTGCAACTGGGAAAATGATAAGCGATGCTTTAAGTTAAGATTACCTTTTACGGCTATTAAAAATGAAGAAGTGATAGTCATTATTCCAATAGCTCCCAATTGCATTAATAGTAAGAGAATTAGCTGGCCGGTCAGATTAAAACATGATGTCGGCACAGTTGTTAAACCGGTAACACAAACAGCAGAAGTTGCTTCAAAACCGGCATCAATCCATTTTAACCCTTTTTCATGATGTACAATAGGCAATTTTAAGGCCCATGTACCAAGACTTATTAAAATAAGAAATGATAAAACTAAGTATTGCCAAGGGTTAAATTTATATTTTATTGATAGTTTAAACTTCATATAATACACCTGATTATTGACTGAGCAAAATACAAAAATATCTAAAAAAGAGCCTGATAAAACCGGTTTTATCGGTTATTTTATAGTATCTTTCTTAAAATAAAATTCTTATAAGTTAGGAACAATCTTTAAAGTGTCTAAACGAAAACGCTCTTTGGCCCAAAAGTATAGTTTGCTTTGCATTTGATGTCTTTTATAACGAGACAAATGCCGATCCCATTTGAGTAATAATACCGGAATGGTATCTTTATCTCTAAAATCAGTTTCTATAACTTTGCCAAATCCAAGAGCTTTAATTTGAGGGAATAATGTTTTTGTTTCTTTTGCAAATTGATCAAAAGGAATATCAGTAATGGCTTTTTGACGTTTAAGTTTAATCAATTCGTCGGTTAATCGTTTTATCTGCGCTTCTTTATCTTTTAAGAGCGCTTTATTTTCTTTAAATAACTTATCTAGTATTTGTTGACGTAATTTCTCAGAAAGTGACTGTTCTATTTCTTTTGTTTTGTCGGCTGTTTGATATACATATAAATGTGTGTCTGCAAATTTAGGGTTTTGGTGCAGTTCTGTTTTCCATGCATCAATAACCTTGTCAGGAACTACTTCACCAATAAGATATATTTCTATATTTTTTTTATCAGGATTAATCTTTGTTTTGATAATTTGAGCACCTTTATAAGCAATATGTTCATTTATAAAAGCTTGAGCCGACCGTTTAAAAATTTCTGAATTATACATTTTAATGAATGATAAAATACTGGGAATCATTACTAAGAAGGCCAAAATGTAAATAATACGACTAATACGACGACGTTTAGCCGAATTAAGATAGTGTGCTACCGGAAAATGTAAATATTTGATCAACAAAAAGGTTGCTAAGGCAATAAAAAAAGAGTTAATCAATAATAAATACATGGCACCGGTAAAAAAATGCATATTTCCGGTTGCTAGTCCAAATCCGGCAGTACAAAGTGGTGGCATTAGAGCTGTTGCAATAGCCACTCCACTGATAACATTAAAAAAACCTCGTTTTGTAAGTGCAACAATCCCCGCCAAACCACCAAAAAAAGCAATCATTACATCAAAAAATGTGGGAGTGGTACGAGCTAAAAGCTCACTAGATTCATAGGCCAAAGGCGAAATTTTAAAATATAGGAAGGATGTTAGAATACTTAAGGTAACCATGACCAAAAAATTGATGGCCGATTTTTTAAATGTATCTATATCATTAGTACCAATAGCAAAACCTGCGCCCATAATAGGCCCCATTAAAGGCGATATAAGCATAGCCCCAATAACAACCGGCGTTGAATTGGCATTTAAGCCTACCGATGCAATCATAACAGAGAAAATAAGCAGCCAAGCTGTGTGGCCTCTAAATGGTATATTTTCTAAAATAGTCTGACGGGTAAATTCCTTATCGGCACTTTTTCTAATGTTGAATAGCTCTTTGATAAAGTCAATAGCTACTTGCCAAAATTCTTTGAATTCTTTTTTGACAATTTTCTCTTTTTCCTCTATTTGTTTTTCTTCAGCTTCAAATTGTTTTTTTTGCTTTTCCATAAGGGCAGTATTAGAGCAAATTTACTTAAAAAAAATTAAAATGGATATATACTACATAAGGTGGAAGTTTAGTTAAAACTTTACTGAAAATTATCTTATAAAAAAATGATATGTCAATACAAATTTCGTCATTTGTATTGTAATTTTATACTATAAATTTACTAAATAAAAAATTTATTACAAAAACTTAAATAAAAATGAAAATATTAGTTTTAAACTCAGGTAGTTCTTCTTTAAAATTTCAATTGTTTGAAATGCCCGGGGGCAAAGTATTGGTAAAAGGATTGGCCGAACGTATAGGAGAAAAAAAAGGACGCTTTAAGGCTAATGATTTTGTAAAAGAGCAAGCTTTACC
>WGBX01000022.1 GCA_015494075.1 Flavobacteriaceae bacterium | reverse complement strand
CTTTGAAATTAGTAAGCAAATGGAAATTTTTAATGATGTTTTGCAAAAGTTGAGCACTAATTATATCGAACCTTTGAATTTAGGAGATTTGATGCAAAAAAACACCAAACGAATGCTTAATGATTTAGATCGTTTTACTACCTTTTATGATGAACAAAGTATTTTAAATCAAAAGATGAGACAAGAAGGACATTTTGGCGGTATCGGAGTCAGTATCCGGCACACCGGCGATGCTATTGTTATCACAAATATCTTAATCGGCACACCGGCCGAGCAATCTTTAAAAATAGGCGATCGTATTATAGCAATTGATGGAAAAAAAATTTCAGAAATATCGCAACAAGTTGCAACAGCTTTATTAAGCGGCCCAGCAGGTAGTTGGGTCAATTTAAAAATTAAGCGTTATAGTCAAGTATTTCAAAAAAAAATAAAACGTGCTGATATTGAGCTTAATGCTGTTACCGGGCAATATTTAGAGGGTGATACGGGTTACATTCAATTGGTTAAATTTAACAAAAAAGCATCGCGTCAAGTAAAAAAAGCCTTATTAGACTTAAAACAAAAAGGAGCCAATAAATTAATAATTGATTTGCGTAATAACCCTGGAGGATTGCTCAATGAAGTTATAAAGATTGTCAATTTTTTTATACCTCAAGATAAAATTGTCGTAACTACCAAAGGCCGTTTTGAAAAATATAATAAAACATACAAAACCAAAAATCTTTCTATTGATGAAGATATGCCTATTGTTATTTTGGTGAATGACAGGTCTGCTTCGGCATCAGAAATTTTATCGGGTAGTTTGCAAGATTATGATCGTGCTGTAATTATAGGTGATACAACTTACGGAAAGGGATTGGTACAACGAACATTTAAGTTAAAATATGGCACTTATATGAAACAAACAATTTCAAAATATTATATACCTTCCGGAAGATTGATTCAGAAAATTGATTATTGGCATCGAAATAAAAACGGACAACCTTTATTGATGCGCGAACATTTAAAGGAAAAAAATTATTATACAGCTCATGGCAGATTAGTGCATAATTTAGGTGGTGTTGTGCCGGATATTGTTATTAATTCTAAACAGGAAAGTGCTCTGATACAAGATCTTATACAAAAAGGAATTTTGTTTGATTTTGCGACTGACTATGTTTTTAAACATCCCATTCCGCCTAATTTAGGCACCCTACAGTTAACAGCGCAAGATTTTGACGAGTTTTTGACTTATCTTAAAAGCCTTCCTAATCCGCCTCAAACTTCAGGGCAAAAAATCTTAAAAGAAGCCTATAAACAAGCTCAAAAAAATCATCAAGATACCGATTTATTAGATCAGTATAAACAGCTTTTTGAGACCTATAAAAAGCAAAACATTCAATATATTAAACGGCATAAAAGTTTTATTTTAGATGTCATCCAACAAGATTTGGTAAATCGTTATTTTGGTAAAGATAGTTTGATTAAGTACCAAATGAAATACGATTCGACATTATTGAAAGCCAAAGAAATATTGAGTGATACAACAAAATATCATCAAATATTAAACAATTGAGATTATGATTTGGAATTGAACACCCGTGATTTTTTAAAATTACGATTAAAAAAATGTCGGTACAAATATTCTAGTAAAAAGGCAGTCAAAAATATAATCCAGCTGGCGGCAAATGCATTTTTTTGAGTTTGCCATTGATATCGCATCAATGCAATGAAAACAAAGCTTAAAACCAAGAGATTAAGCAGAACGACCCATTTTTTTCCACCAAATTTGTGAGTGTTTTTATAATGTGCTATTAACACAAATATGTATATAATAGTTGTAACAGCAGTAGTAATGACGGCAATGGCATTTAAGTTAAAAAATAAGGCTAGAAATAAACCTAAGGCAGCTGTTATGTACAAGCCTTCGGAAGAATTGAACCAAACTTTTCTTTCAAAATGTTGTGGCAAATAACCTTGCTTGGCTAACGAATAGGCAATATTGGCGCCTCCGTATATAGTAGCATTTAAAGCCGATGAAATAGAAAATACAGCACCAATAGAGATTAACAAAAACCCCCAATGACCTAAGAATGGTTCTGCGGCAACAGCCAAAGCATTTTCATCTGCTTTTATAATTTCAGTAACACTTAAATTGCCCAAAGTAACAACTGATATCCCCAAATATATAAGCATAACAATGAATATACTGATATATATAGCCCTTGGTACATTTTTTTGAGGGTTTTTCATGTTTTCAGAGGTATTGGTAACCAATCCAAATCCCATGTAAGAGAGAAAGAAAACAATAGAAGCATTTAAAAGACCTTTTAAATGCACAGGGTCAGTCTGTGGTGTAAGTTGTTGCCAATTAATATATTGAAATCCGGCTACAATAAAGAGCATCAAAATAGACAGTTTAGTGAGAACAATCCAAAATTCTGCCTGCCCAACAGCTTTGCTTCCAAAAAAGTTTAAGGCAGTAAAAAATATAATAAGTCCTGTGATAACTAAACCCTGATTGAGAGGCGTTTCATTAAGGTGCACTAATGGTATGAAGTAGCCTGTAAAACCCTTTGCAAATAATGCAATTGACACGACAAAACTAAACCAATATAAAATGCTCAATGTGCCTGTGACCAAGTTGTCGCCTAAGCCTCTTAAAATAAATGCAATAGGACCGGCATCCGATATTATCTTACTTCCTAATATAGCGTATGAATAAGCAACGGCCATGGCATATACACCTGATAAAATAAAAGCCCATGGTAAATTTATACCTGCCAATTTTACACCTAACCCGAATATTGAAAAAATACTGGCTCCAATCATGGTGCCAACAGCCATAGCAATAACTTCTATTAAATTGAGCTTTTTGTTTTTCATTGTCAAAAGTTTGGCGCAAAAGTAATCATAATTTAATGATTGACAGATACCAAATTATCAAAAAAGTTTGCTGTTTAATGTTTTACAAAGGCAATAGCTAATACTCCAATAGCTAGTAATAACCTGACTAAAAAATAAAAAATTTGGTCAAATTTGTTTTGAAAGTAGAAGAAGTAGAAGCCGATACCATAAAAAGTTATTGTAAAATAGAAATAATATTTCATTAGTCCGATATAAGGCGACTTTAACAAAAAATAAATTGGGATAATTGTTAAAATACTGATAAACAGTATAATACGTTTTGCTTTTTTTTCGCCGTACAGAAGTGGTATCGTGGGTT
>WGBX01000021.1 GCA_015494075.1 Flavobacteriaceae bacterium | reverse complement strand
TGTTAATATTATCATAATTGGAAATAACAAACCAATCCGGAGAATAGCTTGTTTTTAACGAAAAGTAATTTCCGTTATTATTCGAGATGATTTTTCCGTTATCTTTTCGTTTTTGCAGATTGTAGTAATACTTTGGTTCTACCGTAATTGTTGGAGCTAAAACAACTCCTGTTTTATCATAAGAAAAACCTCCAAAAAAAGAGGAATTTAAGCCAATTTCGGAGCTTAACGCAATATTATCGGTTAAACCATACTCGTTATTAACCCGAAAAATTCATAAAAAAAGTTCAAAATTGGGCATAAAAGTCTTATCTTTAAGGTGTTAAAACAAAAAACATCAACTTTAAAAACACCCAATTTTGAGCAATAAAGATACAGCATTTTACCGAAAAAATCAATCTATAATCGTAGATTTTTCAGCAGAAGAAATTAGCACTGATGGTTCATTAGTTTTACTTGAGAAAATAGAACGACAACATAAGCTAATAAAACATTTTTCAAAATACATTCCCGACCATAGAGATCAAAGTCGCGTTACACATTCCGTTTACCACCAACTCAAACAGCGTGTATTTATGTTAATGCTTGGTTATGAGGATGCTAATGATGTGTCACATTTGAATAATGACCCCATATTTATGGATGTTTTACAAGGCGAATTAGCTTCACAACCCACCATTTCAAGATTTGAAAACAGTTTAGACAAGCATTCTATATTTAAATTGATGAATGTGTGGATAGATAATTATGTTTCCGGTTTACAAGGACGAAAAGCAGTCATTATTGATATTGATGCAACCGATGACCCCACCTACGGACAGCAACAATTGTCATTATTCAATGGATATTATGGTCAGTTTATGTATAATGAATTATTTTTTCATGATGGACAAACCGGACAAATTATTTTACCGGTGTTACGTCCGGGGAACAGTCATTCTAACAAATGGTATGTAGCTTTACTCAAAAGAGTAGTTGAAAAGATTAGAGCAAAATATTCTGAAATGAAAATTACCATCAGAACCGATAGTGGTTTTAGTGGAGCAGCATTTTACAAATTGGTTGATGATTATAATTTATTCTATGCCACAGGAATAGCGAGTAATAATGTGTTGAAAACATACACAAAAGATTTGGAAAAAGAAGTCAAAGATACCTATCTGAGCAAAAAAGAAAAACATCAAAGTTTCATTAGTTTCAATTATAAGGCAAAAAGTTGGCATAAATCTCAACAATGTTATGCAAAGGTAGAAAGTACAGGAAAAGGGATGAATATTCGATATTTTGCCAGTAACATAGAAGAAAAAACAGCCAAACAAATCTATTTTGGTTTTTATGTAAAGCGAGGAGAAGCAAGCGAGAACAGAATAAAAGAAGTAAAAAATATGTGTTTTTCAGACCGATTATCGAATCATAGATATTGGGCTAATTTTTTTAGATTAATTATAAGCAGTCTTACCTATGAAATGTTTTTATTATTAAAACAAAAGATAAAACAAACCAGTGTAGAAGTAGCCAAAAAATGGCAAATTAATTCTATAAGAACTTACCTATTAAAGGTAGGTGCAAAATTAAAAATTACCAAAAAAAGAATCTATTATCAATTATCAAAATCCTTTGTTTATAAGGATTTATTCAGGCAGATTATCACACAATAAGGCTTGTTGTTTTACAAAAAAAATAACAAGCTTGGGATAGCTATGTCCTATTGTGAAAAATATAACATTTTAGTACAAAACATTAAGAAATAAACAAAAAAACATCTTGATAATTCACAAAATTACCCTCAAAATTGTTTCAATCATTGATTAAAATCTCGATATAAAATATTGCCAGAAAATACTGAACAATTATGATGACTTATGAATAATGCGGGTTAAGACAGTGGTAGTTTACGATGTATGCTGAAAAGCAAGGTGATAAAAATTAAAAATCATTTAAACTTAGCAGAATATTGACTTGGCAAAGTATGTAATATATTTAATAGGATAACAATAATTAAAAATTTTAATT
>WGBX01000020.1 GCA_015494075.1 Flavobacteriaceae bacterium | reverse complement strand
CTTTGATTTTTTTATCCGATAAATATTCATCAAAATTCATTAAACGGTCAATAGTTCCTTTTGGGGTAATTTCGATAACACGATTAGCTACTGATTGGGCAAAAGCATGATCACGTGTTGTAAAGATAACCGTTCCAGGAAAATTTATTAATGCATTATTTAAGGCTTGAATAGATTCTAAATCTAAGTGGTTAGTTGGTTCGTCCAACAATAAGATATTGGCTTTTTTCATCATCATGCGAGATAACATAGCACGCACTTTTTCACCTCCGGATAAAACTTTTATAGATTTTAATGCCTCATCACCACTGAAAAGCATTTTACCTAAAAAGCCTCTTAAATAAACATCTTCACGTTCTTCTTCTGTTTTAGCAAACTGCCGTAGCCAATCAACCAAGGATAAATCTTCTTGGAAATATTTTTCATTATCAGCCGGCAAATAAGCTTGAGAAGTTGTGACACCCCAACGATAACTACCGGTATCGGGTTCCATATTGCCGGTTACAATTTCGTAAAAAGCCGTGGTGGCCCGAGAGTCTTTTGAGATAAGAGCAACTTTATCTCCTTTGTTTAAATTGATATCTATTTTAGCAAAAAGTAGCTCGTCTTCAATGCTTTTAGATAGATTTTCTGTCTCAAAAATTTGATCGCCGGCTTCGCGTTCCGGTTGAAAAATAATCCCCGGATAACGGCGGCTTGATGGCCGAACATCATCTATATTGAGTTTTTCAATCATTTTTTTACGAGCCGTAGCTTGTTTTGATTTGGCTACATTAGCCGAAAAACGCCGAATAAAGTCTTCTAACTCTTTTTTTCGTTCTTCTGCTTTTTTATTTTGTTGAGCCCGTTGCTTGGCTTTTAACTGGCTGGCATTATACCAAAATGAATAATTACCGGTATAAAAATTTAATTTGTTATAATCAATATCAACAGTATGTGTACTAACAGCATCTAAAAAGTGGCGGTCATGCGAAACTACAATAACCGTATTTTCGTAATTTGCCAAAAAATCTTCAAGCCAAGCTATGGTTTCAAAATCCAAATCATTGGTAGGCTCATCCATAATTAACACATCAGGATTACCGAAAAGCGCTTGTGCCAATAACACCCGTACTTTCATTTTACTTTCAAGCTCAGACATTTTGGTGAAATGCAAATCTTCGGGGACGCCTAAATTTGATAATAAAATGGCAGCATCACTTTCGGCATTCCAACCATTCATTTCCTCAAAGCGTTCTTGCAATTCGCCCATTCTGTTTACTTCCTTGTCACTGGGGTCAGGGTTGGCGTATAATTCATCTAATTCTTTTTGAATTGTATATAAATCTTGATTTCCCATAATGACAGTATCCAAAACGCTATAGTCATCAAAGGCATTATGGTCTTGTTTTAAAACCGACATACGTTTGCCCGGTTCTAAATGAACTTTGCCTGTTGTAGGTTCTATGTCACCGGACAAAACTTTTAAGAAAGTAGATTTTCCGGCACCGTTGGCACCAATAATGCCATAAGTATTACCCTTTTTAAATTGTGCATTGACTTCGTCAAATAAGACGCGTTTTCCGAATTGTACGGAGACATTATTTACTGATAACATATATGTATAAAAAATTTTTGCAAAATTACGACATTTTATTGAAAATAAAGACTGCTTTTAAAACTGCTTTTTGTAAAAAGATTAAACATTTTTTAAGACCCATTCGTTAACGGCATCAAGCAAATCTTGAACTCTTAAAGCATTTTTTTTAGAAATATATGTTTTGCTGATAGTGGATGGATTGCCGGTTAAAAGCCGGCTTACTTCACTCCAGTTGATATAATCTTTGATGTTATCGACATGTTCGGTTTTTACAGTTTTTTTAGTTTCAGGTCGTACTTCTTTATATATTAAGAGTTCTTGTGCATTTTTTGGCACAACTAAATAAGGTTTTTTCATTTTTATGACCAATTTGTCATATTGTTCTTCTAAGTCAAAAGACATATCGTTAGATAGGTCAATTTGTAATTTTTTACCGATTTTAAAATCAACTTTTTTTTGACAAGTAACTACAACTTGTTTGTTTGCTGCTATTTTCATAAGACATAAATTTTTTAATGATTAACAATATTTAATTTTCAGAAATTGAAAATTCAGTCGTCTTTTTCCGGCTGAACCAGTGTCATTTTTTTATCTTCAAAAATCAGATAACTAAAATGATTTAACCAATCACCGGTATTATAATAAATTGCTTGTTTATTCAAGGGTATTTGTAAAGGCAAATGCCGGTGACCAAAGACAAAAAAGTTTATTTCGGGGTGTTTTTTTAAGTAGTTTTTGGCATATAAATATAGCCATTCTTTTTCTTTACCTTGAAATTGATGATCATATTCGCCACTTATAAGTTTATTTTTTTGAGACAAATATTTTGCCAATTTCAAGCCAATGTCCGGATGTAACCAACGATAAGCCCATTGTGCAACAGGGTTGCGAAAGAGTTTTTTAAGCCATTTATAAGAAATGTCTCCCGGACCAAGACCATCGCCGTGTCCAATAAGAAACTTACGGTTATTGATTTCAAAAATTTCAGGCTTAAAGAAAATTGAAATATTCAATTCTTGTGTAAAATAATCTTTCATCCACATATCATGGTTGCCAACAAAAAAATAAATAGGCAAACCGGCATCTGACAATTCAGCCAATTTTCCTAAAACTCTTACAAAACCTTTTGGAACAGCTTGTTTATATTCATACCAAAAATCAAACATGTCGCCTAAAATAAATAAAGCACCTGCATCTTTTTTGATTTTGTCAAGCCAAATAATAAATTTTTTTTCACGAACCTTACTAGGTATATTAGCCGTCAAGCCAAAATGATGATCGGAAATAAAATAGGCTTTTGCCCCTGGAGATAATTGGATAGATTTACTGTTGGTCATCGGCAAACCATTCGGCATAAGATGTTCCGGTTTCATATAATCGTAAGTGGTGCAAGCGCATATTGTCAGGTAGATGCGGCATAATACGAGCAGCCATATCTTGGATCATCATTTCACCGGTAGGTTGAAAATCAACCAATAAAATATGATGTCCTCGCTCGATTAGAAAATCGCCGATTTCTTTGTATGCCGTATGCTTATTTAATACTAAGGCATGATCATAATCGTCAATAACATATTTTTTGACAATTTTTTTTAAGTCTCCAAAATCTATTACCATACCAAATTTTACATTGTCAGGATTGGTAATAGGCTCTCCAATAACAGTTACCTCCAAGGTATAACTATGGCCATGCACATTGCGACATTTACCATCATAACCTGCAAGCGCATGTCCGGTATCAAAATGAAATATTTTTGTTAATCTAATTTTAGCCATATGTTAACTTTTAAATCAATTGTCCTCATCAAATTCCTCATCATCAAATTCCTCTAAATCTTCGGGGCCATTATAATGTTTGGTAAAATACCAAATCATTAACATGGTAATGCCAAAGCCCAATATTACAGGTAACAAAGCTGTAAACCAATAACTTAATTGGTAAACTAAGCCTTTCTCTACTTGGGTTAAAATCATAAAGGATCTTTTATACAAAGATAAGCATTTTTTAAATAAGCAATCCTTTTATAAATATTTTACTTTAAGCATATTAAATCACCGTTTGGCATTTTAACCATTAGGTTATTTATTCTTATTGTAAGACCCAAAAAATACTAATAAAATCTGTATATTTGCAAGCGTAAAAAATGCCTATTTATGTTTGATAATTTAACGACCAAATTAGATAAAGCGTTACATGTCTTAAAAGGCCATGGCCGTATTACAGAAGTCAATGTAGCAGAAACAATGAAAGAAGTGCGCCGGGCTTTATTAGATGCCGATGTCAACTATAAAATAGCCAAGCAGTTTACTAACCGCGTTAAAGAAAAAGCCTTAGGACAAAATGTTTTAACAGCTTTGCAACCGGGGCAGCTGATGGTCAAAATAGTAAAAGATGAACTGACGGACTTAATGGGTGGACAAGCCGAAGGCTTAAATTTGACTGGAACGCCAACAGTGATTTTAATGTCCGGATTGCAAGGATCGGGTAAAACTACCTTTTCAGGGAAATTGGCCAATTGGTTAAAAACTAAAAAAACAAAGCAACCCTTGTTAGTTGCAGCTGATGTTTACAGGCCTGCTGCTATCGATCAATTAAAAGTAGTCGGTGATCAAATAGGTGTCGAAGTATATACAGAACCGGAGAATAAAAATCCTGTTCAAATAGCACAAAATGCTGTTGAGTATGCTAAGAAAAATGGTAAAAATGTGGTTATTATAGATACGGCAGGACGTTTAGCTGTTGATGAGGAAATGATGAACGAGATCGCAGCCATTCATCAAGCTGTAAAACCACATGAAACTTTATTTGTAGTTGATGCCATGACAGGGCAAGATGCCGTGAATACTGCTAAAGCTTTTAATGATCGCCTAAACTTTGAAGGTGTAATTTTAACCAAATTAGATGGAGATGCTCGTGGAGGTGCGGCTTTGTCGATTAAATCGGTAGTTGATAAACCGATTAAATTTATCGGAACCGGTGAAAAAATGACTGATATCGATGTTTTTCATCCCGATAGGATGGCCGACCGTATTTTAGGTATGGGTGATGTTGTATCATTGGTAGAACGTGCACAAGAGCAGTTTGACGAAGAAGAAGCTAGGAAACTGCAAAAAAAAATAGCCAAAAACCAATTTGGATTTGACGATTTTTTAAAGCAAATTCAGCAAATCAAAAAAATGGGTAATATCAAAGATTTGATGGGAATGATTCCCGGTATGGGAAAAGCTATGAAAGGTGTTGATATCGATGATGATGCTTTTAAAGGAATTGAGGCTATTATATATTCAATGACACCTGATGAAAGGCGTAATCCGTCTATTATAAACAGTAGTCGCAAGAAAAGAATCGCGCGTGGGTCGGGGAGTAGTGTTACCGAGGTCAATCAATTGCTCAAACAGTTTAATCAAATGGCTAAAATGATGAAAATGATGCAAGGCGGCAAAGGTAAAGCTATGATGAATATGTTTAGAGGTATTAAATAAAGGGTTTTTAAGTAAACTTCCCTATATATAAATATTTTATGATCTTGATTGACGGCAAAAATACGGCCGCAGATATTAAAAAAGAAATCCAAACTGAAGTCGCTCATTGGCGGCAACAAGGTTACAGACCACCTAATTTGGTAGCTGTTTTAGTTGGCAATGATCCGGCAAGCTTAACTTATGTTCGTAGTAAAGAAAGGCAAGCTAAACAAATTGGTTTTAACTCTTCGTTGATTCAACTACCCTTTGAAACTACTGAACAGACATTATTAAATATAATATCAAAATTGAATCATGATACCAAAGTTGATGGTTATATTATACAATTGCCTTTACCGTCACATATTGATTCTCAAAAAGTAATAATGGCCATTGATCCGCATAAGGATGTTGATGGTTTTCACCCTTTAAATTTAGGAAAAATGCTTGTAGGTTTACCGGCTTTTTTGCCTGCAACACCCTATGGCATTATAGAGTTGATAAAACGTTACGATATTCCTACCGATGGTAAAGATGTATTAATCATAGGACGAAGTCTTATTGTAGGAAGGCCTTTGAGTATTTTGCTAAGTCAGAAAAGAACCGGCGGTAATGCTACGGTTACTTTGGCGCATAGTCATACCAAAAATTTGAAACACCACAGTTTAAAGGCTGACATAATTATTACAGCCTTGGGGCAACCTAATTTTTTGAAAGCTGACATGGTCAAAGATGGTGTTGTAATTATAGATGCAGGTATCAATGAGCTGGCTGCACCTGAAACCAAACGCGGATACAGGTTGGTTGGAGATGTAGATTTTAAGGGAGTTTCTCTTAAAGCTTCTTACATAACTCCTGTCCCCGGTGGTGTTGGTCCTATGACTATAGCAATGCTTCTAAAAAACACATGGAAGGCTTATAAATTACATTTCAAATTATCTTAGCCTTAGAATAATAATAGTAAAAGATCATGCCGAAAATACCTCCTAAGGTATTGGCTAAGGCATCAAAAAAATCGCCATATCTTCCGGGTATGAAAATTTGTTGTAAAAATTCTATAAGAATTCCCCAAAGAATAACGATTATAATAAATGGTAAACGTTTTTTCCAAAAAACAGGATAGGCCATCACCCACAAAAGAGTTAAAAAAAAATACAGGAAAAAATGTACTATTTTATCGGCATACGAAAAGGATGGCAAGTTAAAACCATCTAACGGCGTTAAACTAATGGCCGTCAGCCATAAAGTATAGCTGACGGCTAAGAGTTTATATTTATGCTTTGATATATTTTTTATAGGCATCGGCATCTAATAGTTGCTCTACTTCACCCGGATTTTTGACTTTAATTTTAATAATCCATCCTTTATCATATGGATCTTTATTTATTAATTCGGGTTCATCTTCTAAAGCTTCATTAAAGGTAATAACTTCACCGGAAACAGGCATAAATAAGTCAGATACCGTTTTGACGGCTTCTACTGTTCCGAAAACTTCATCTTGATCAAGTTCTTCGCCTTCAGTATCTACTTCTACATATACAATATCGCCCAATTCTCTTTGTGCAAAATCAGTAATACCAACAGTAGCTGTGTCACCGTCCAAAGACACCCATTCGTGTTCTTTAGTATATTTAAATTCTTGAGGAATATTCATAATCTTTAATTTTAAATTATAGACAAAAATAGTAATATTTGATTATTAAAAAAATAATTTTATAGCTTTATTTCTTAATTACCAAAGGTATATTTAACAGTCAATCCGCCTCTGATATTAGTAAATGGATAGGAAGTGGAAATGGCATATTCTGAATATGAATGATTATAAAATAAAATAGCCGATAATGATTTGCTCATGGCATAGTCAGCAGTAAATTTTAAATTGTATAGAGTTTGTCCGGCGGTAATTTGATTGTTATCATCAGATAAACTTCTCAACACGCTTAAATTGTGACGTATTGAGGCATTTATTTTTAAAATCAAATCACTGGTAAATTCAACTCGTCTGCCACCGAGTTGAAGTGGTAATGTAATGTCTTTTAACCGGTAGCCGACTCCTAAGACATATTCTCTGCCAGTGACCTCCGATAAAGTGTAGTTATTAAGGTTTAAGGATAGATTGCGATCTTGTTTTAAAGCAATATCCAGTTTTAAAGAATTTTGTAATTCCATATTTATTTTTATCAATGGATTAAATGCCTCGGTTAAACTGATATTATCCATAACATACGGGGCGTAGAAATTGCCTGCAGCATCACGGGCATTAGGGTCTTGGTATATTTGTAAATTATTGGTATACTGATTGATAGTATAATCTGACTGGTAGCTGTGTTCAAGACTTAAATTTTTAAAAATCTTTTTAAGCCATTTGATACGGGTCAAGCCACTTATTCTCACACGCCAGTTTGGAATAGGAAAGTTCTTAAATGGCGATAAATTTATTTTAGCGGGGTCGGTATTGGAATAACCGGTTAAAAATGCATACATCACCACTTCTGTTTGTAATGGACCGTATCCGTCAGGATAACCTGTGGTTGGTACCGCAACACCTCTTTCTTGTGCTAAACGTCTGGCAACGGGTAAGCGATTGTCGAGCATACGGTCAAATGCAGGGCTATTAGTGAGTGATACTTCTTCAAAAGCTGTTTTTATCAAAATATTTGAGATTGAGAAATTACCTATTGTTGTAGGTACTAATGGGTGATATTGATTGTCGGTGGCATTAAATTGCTCGCTTAAATTCTCCATATATGACCTTTGCCCTTTAAAAGTAATATTGACAAATTTTGCCGGTTTTATAGTACCTTGATAGGTCAATTCTTCTGAAAATTTTTCAAGATAAGGTTTGTTAAAATCCGGATATTGTGTTAGCCAGCCGCGTTTAGCTGCTTCATATCTTACTTGATCATCATTCCAACCTAAAGAAAAGGCTAAATTAGGTTGTGTGCTTCCAAAAAAACCAACGCTTTGCAAATAGCCGGGCAGCATAATGCCATTATTTTGACGGTAATTTATTTTTAAACTTTGAAAACTTGTTAAGAATTCTAATAAATTACCTAGAAATTTATTTTGTCCTCCATAAACAGTATTTTCGGTTTGTTCTTTTTTAGTATTTTGTTTTTTCAGTGATTTTTTATTTGAACTTATTTGTTTATTGTTTTTGACCGGTCTTTTAGGTTTAGCTTTTCCTAGCCAGCGTTTTTTAAGTTTTGTCAATCCGGTTATGCTATATAATTTTCTCAAATCAAAATTGCTGTTTATTTGGTGCGAATTGGCATTTTGTATATCATTTCCTAAATTATAGCCATCGATGTTATCAAGTGTTTGCGAACTTTTTTGCCATTGGTAGGTTCCATTGTATACATAAGTTAAATTAAGAAAGCTTAAAACAGGGATTTTGTTTAACGGTAGATTGTATGACACATTGAGCATTTGCGTATGAGTCAGTGGCTCTCCAATATCAAAAAATCCGGACCATAAGCCATTATTAAAGTCAGTAGTGCCATCAGGTAAGCGATAGTTTTTAACGGCCCTGTTATGTGTAATGCTAAACGATGATTGAATTGATTTTGTAGGATTATAATTAACAGTATATCCCCAATCAAACCTATAGTCTCTGTTTTGTAAAGGCGGAATACTTAATCCATAATCTTCTATTTCTCTGTAATTTAAATTGTTAAAACGCCTGTTGATATTAGTTGTAATAGTTATACTTGAGGGCATAATATTAAAATTAAAATCTTTGATAAAGCGTAAGTGTTTTGATTTTAATTTTTTACTCTTTTTGAAAGGCTCTAAGTTTAAGTTTTTAAAATTGTAAGCATAATTAACACCTAAGCGGGCTGTTTCGTCACGATTTGAGGCTATTTCAAAATCTGAGTGAAAGTTTTCATTATAGGCAAAATCAAATGTAAAGTTTTCAATGTCATAGAAATGTTTGCTCGGTGCCTTTTCTTTATTCTTTGCACCTTGGGCGTTTGGCGGTCCGGCTTTAGGTTTTGTATATGATTTTTTAACACCAGCTAAAGTAATACCTCTATGCCTTGTATAAACCTGTGCGACTTTTTTGATAGAGTCTTTTTGTTGAGCATTTGCTATATCTAAACGGTCTTCAACAGTAATATCACGCCAAATAGGATCATATTTTGGTGTTATAAATTCTTCTGATATGGTATAATTAACCGGTAAATGAATTCCCCAATTTTTTGGGAGGAGTTGCCCTACATTAATATTGGTATTAAAATTGTAATGTTTAGTATCTTCTAAATTTCGTTCTAGCGGACCTTGTTCCAAGCCTCCAAAACCTTCTGTTGAAATACCTCCGGTAAAAGAAATAGTTGCAAAATCTGCTAAATTGGCATCAATGCTGGTATTAGATGCCCAACCACCTTTATTATTCATTTCGGAAAGCCGAAGTTCATTAAACCAGAACTCACCGCAAACAGGATGGTCGGATTTATTACGGATGCCGACCATAACCACTTTAATATCACCAAAATCAGGATTTCCTTTTATACCGATAATTAAAGGGTTGGGTTTATTTGCAGCCTCAGGATCTAGATCAGCTTCATTAAAATATACAGGCGTAGTGGTTGTATTTATGGTGCCATTTTTAATCAGTTCTAATTTGATTTGGTTTAACAATGATAATTTCAAATCAATACGATTTTCTAAAGGCCAAATTAACTCCGGGTCAGATACTCCGAAAGGTGTTACTTTTAAGGGGATTTGTATTTCGTAAAAATTATCGGTAACATCCGAACCTAAACGTACAAAACCATATGCTTCATCATCATTTAATTGTAAATTATTTTCGACACTTTCGGCATGAATAAACATTTCTAAGCGTTTGTATTGGCGCATATCAACACTATTGTATTTGTAAACACCACGACCGTCATGAGGTTCCAGCTGACAAATTTTTAGGGATAAAGATTGTTCATTTTGTTTTATTTGTGAATTTTGTTGATAGATTTCTTCTCGTTCAATTCCGGGAGGTAATACATAAGGTATAGGTTGACGTGTGGCATTGTCTTGAATACTAACAGTAGTTGTTTCTACTGTTGTATCATCATCATCGGGGTTAGGATCTGCAGGATCCAGGGTGAGTTTATACTTTTTCCAATCTGCTCTGACTAAATTTAATGAAGCAAACCTTAATGTTAGCCGGTCATCGGTAAAACCGGTTAAATACATACGCATAAACTTAATAGATCTGAAATCTGAAATATTACCTTGTTTACTGGTAAAATTGTCAATGGGGATTTTAAACTGAATCCATCTGGATGTTTGTTGATCACCATTAGGGAGTGTAACGGTGGTTTTTTTGATGTCAGCTACATAAGGATCGTTAATTGTCAAGTTAGGCTTGATATCTAAGGCATATTCGTAGTAACTTTCTATGGTATTCATTGTTTGATCTCTATCAATATCTTCAATGTCCGGAAATGTATTGTTGCCGGTAACATCATTGTTATTATTGCCAATATCAATTGGTGTATTGCCCTCGGTTCCGTTATAATTTTTATATCTTGTAACAATATCGCCATTTATATTTAAGTAATTGATATAGTCATCTGCTGACGGGTCATTCTCGAATTGAGTTTTTAAATTGGCCGGTAAGCTGTTAAGATAATTGGCAAAAAAGGTTCTTTCGCGGGTGTCCGGCAATCCGTCAAGACCAACATCTTGATTTGGGCGTTCATCAGGATCATTAGAAAAAGCATAAATAATAGATTGATTTGTAGGCACTCTAGCCAAATCTGTAAAAACCACATTATTGTCGCTACCGTCACCGGGTAATCCATTTTCATATTGCTTCCGACCGTCAAATAAAATATCTTCGGACATATAGCCTAAATCTATATACAATTTACCTCCCGGTGGAGGCGTCGGGTTGTTAAAATAGGGATCTAACACCCACATATCTATATATTCAACATTGGCTTGTTCAAAATCATTTGTCTGTAAATACCGCATAATACCGCCCCAGCGTTGTTGAGGTTGTTGTAATTGTCCTGTTACCGGATCTAAATTAGTATCATAATTATAAGGACCGCGTTCTTTTGGAAAAAATGTCAAATTAAGCGGATTGACTACAGTAGGATAACCTGCCGGCACATCTTGATCAAAAATTTCTTTAATGTCAATTTGGCGAGTTTCTTCCAATGATAAATCGTTTTCGGTTATATCATCCGGAGGGTTGGTATAAAAAATAGGGTCGATTATATACCAAGCCAATTTTGCCCGGTTTTTGCCTGAATTCAGGTCATCTAATTGTTGCGATTCCGGAAATCGGGCCGGTACAGAGGCTAAATGCCAAGCATATGCAGCTCGAAGATCGATATAATTTTGTGACGATTCGAAATCTTCTATATAAGTTGTACTTCTACCATTTACATCAGATACTTTTGCTAAACCCGGAAAAAGATAAGCTGCTTCTGTTCGGATAGAAAAATTGCTTTCGACATCTGTTTGAATATTGGGCAGTCGGTTAACCAAACGGGTCAAAAACGGAACTTTGGTCGAATATTGACCGTTGAAACCTATTAATTTATTATTTAATGGTTCATATCCATAGTTTGATTTCCAACTTAAGGGTTTTTCTTTAAAAGACATATAAGTAGCGCCTAAACTAAAATCTTTGCTGAAACGGTGTTCAATATCTATACCTGTAAAGGATTTTGTTGTTTGTTGAAATATAGTATTTTGTTCTACCGAAACTTGTATAGGCACATTGGCTTGTGAAATAGACGGGTTGATGATATTGACTCTGCCAATTTGGTAGTTAACAACATAATCTATTCCTTCAACTAAAGTTCGACCGCCGGCTGTTACGGTAACTGAGCCTCTTGGTATATTATAGCCGCCAATAGGAATGCCACCTCCACCTGCAGTCATATAGCTGCCTTTTAAGACAAATTTGTTTTTATTGGTAAATTGCTCAGCTTGTGTTTTAGATAAAGCATAAAGTTCTTTGTATACATATTTTTTTTGATTTTCGTTCCAAGTCACCGGATTGTTATAATCTTCATTGCCAAGTTTTAATTTGTCAAATAAATATTTGCCAAAAGGTTGTGTTGAAGTGAAAATAATACGCCCGTCACGGGCATCAATAGTTATGCCAGGAACAAAATCAAAAAATCCGTCACCCTTGGGTTGCGGATCACCTTGTGCGTTTAAATGGTCCAGATTAAAAACATTGAGCAAGATGCGTTGTTGTACATCATCAGGTAATGGGGTGTTGTTGACCGGGCTAATATAGTTTAGAGGAGTAGGGTTGACATATAAAATGTTGAGCCTAAAATCTTTGGAGTCGATATCAAACGCATTGATACTATAAATATTTTTCATCATCAAATCCCAGTCAGGTTCTTCTGTGCTGACCATATTGCTTTTTAGTAACTTAACAATAAGTGTTTGAGGATAGACAATTCCGTTGTCTGAGAATTCACCTACTCTATAAACCTGCCCGTTAATGGTATATTCAAATGCTACTGCTAAAATTTCATCGGCATTGAGCTTTTGTTTTAAAGTAATATAGCCTAATTGTGGATGTAAAGTATATTGTGTAGAGTCGAGTTTTACAGTATTTTCCATTGAGACATAGTCGGTGCCATTAGTTACCGTAACGCCGTTAAAACCTTGTGATACTGAATAAATATTACGAATATTAGAGTTGAGTAAACCGCCATTGTTTATTAAAGCCGGATCAAACTGATTGACACTATTGTCCGGTGGGCTTACCGGGTCAAGGATAAAGCCCGGCGGGGTATTTTCTAAACCTATTTTTTGGTTTTCACCTAAATCTTGTAAAGCTACAATGTTACGGATATTTTCGGTTTGGGTGCTTCTATTGGTTTTCCATACTTCTATTCGTGTAATTCGAGCCGTACTATTGATAAAAGGATAATCTTTCACGGCTTCGTTATAATGTTCTTTAAAATATTGAGCTAGGAAATAGTGCTGGTTTTCTTCATATTGTAAAATGGGTTGTTCAAACTTTTGAATGACTTTATCGCCTTGTGCTTGAATGGTTTTTGTCCCTGATTTTTGTTCGGCAATTACAGCTGTAATATAAGTTTTTCCAAAACGAAATTCTGTTTTCAAGCCAAACAAACTTTGAGCGCCATGAATAAGACTGTTGTGTGTTTTCATGCTCACATTTCCCAATTCGATATTTTGTAATATATCATCTTCTGTGGGCGTATAATTAAGTTTAATTTGGTTGTTAAAGTCAAAGGTAGATTGGGTGTCATAATTCAAATCTAAATTTAGACGCGTACCGATTTTACCTTTTAATCCCATACTTATTTTTTGGTCAAAATCAAAAGCTAAGTTAGAACGGTTTTTAACCGGTAAGGCAGGATTGTCCCTTTTGGTATAACGTAGCCCCATATCAATACTAAAATTACCTTTGGGTTGGATATCTATGGTTTTGCCTCCAAAAACACTTTCAAAAAATTTAGAATTGACATAATAACTGGGTAATAAATTTTTTCTTTTTTCTTGGGCTTCTTTGCTTTTCCCTGATATAGCTTGATTACGTTCTTTAAAATTCAGATTGATTTTTTCTTTTAAAACTCTTTTATAGTATTCTTCCGGTGTTAAGACCCAAGGATAACCCACGTTGTAGCTTCCTACTTTTTCATTTAAATAGAATAAATTTGTTTTAGGATCATAGGTGTATAATTTTTGAATACTTTGAGCATCGGGGAGTTGAACGGCATTTGGGTTGATTTGTTTTTTTATACTGTCTTGAACATTTTGCGAGGTGTTTTGGGCATAAAGTCCGGAAGACAATAAAAATCCGGATAAAAGCCAGAATTTTATCAAAAATGAAAATATTTTTTTCATTGAGTATCTTTTAATAAAAATTAAAAACGTTTAAGGGCTTCTTTTATTGTTTTTTCGAGGCTTATTTCGGGATTTTCTTTTAAGGTATCCAAAACTACTTTTTCTACTCTTTTTTTAGGAAAACCCAAGGCTATTAGTGCTGAGACAGCTTCATCTTTAACCGGTGATAAGGTTGCTGCTGTACCGGCAGGCTGTACAGCATAGGTTCTTAAAATTTTATCTTTGAGTTCAATAATGGCTCGTTTGGCTGTCTTAGCGCCGATTCCTTTTATTTGTTGTAAGGCCGACACATCTTCATTGGCAATAACTTGTTGTATTTCTTTGGGATTCATGGCTGATAAAATAAGTAAAGCTGTATTGGCACCGATACCTGAAACGGAAATTAGCATTTTAAAAATATCACGTTCAAGCGGTTCATAAAACCCAAATAACAAATGAGCATCATCTCTGATGATTTGTTCGGTGTACAATAAAACGGTTTGTGCCGCATTAATACGGCTATATGTGTTTAATGAAATAGCGATATGAAAACCTATATCATGATTGTTAATAACCACATAGGTTGGCGTTAATTCAAAGATCTGCCCTTTGATAAATGAAATCATATAAGAAAATTTACCCAAATGTAAGAAAAAATGTTAAAAAAGGGTCAATTTTTATGCTTGTAACTTTGGCCTTTAGTAACTTTTCCCCGACCAATAACTTTTTTTGTCTTTTTTAGGCTTGGAAGCCATGTCTTTTTTTAATTCATCAACCGGAACTACTTTAACTAAATTTTGATGTTGTTCAATAGCAAAAGCAATATTGTTAACGATATCGTCAACACTATCATTTTCGTAATCAATGAGTAAGGGTGGTTTAACAATTAGTTTTTGTGTAATGCCACGTTTTTTTATTTGCAATCCTTTTTTATCGAATGAACGCCTGAATCCGTCAATAACAATAGGAATCACAATAGGTTTGTTGGTTTTAATAATATGAGCAGTTCCTCGTCTAATAGGTTTAAAGGGAGTAGTTGTTCCTTGTGGAAACGTAATCACCCAACCATCTTGAATTGCTTTGCTGATGTTAGTAATATCGTTAAAATTAACAGGCCGTTTAACATCTTTGCCTTTGGCCCGCCAGGTCCGCATAATAGGAATAGCTCCTACATACATGAAAATACGTGGCAAAATACCGGAAGTCATAGTTTCTTTGGCCGCTACATAATATATATTAGTTTTAGGATGAAATAAATATTTGATACCTTTGATGTCATTTTGCCCGTTTAGAGCAGCAAAAAACACATGAAACATAGCAGCAGCATCGGCAAAATATGTTTGATGATTAGATACAAATAGTACTTGATTGTCAGGTAAATACCTTAAAATCTCCATGCCTTCAATTTTCAACTCGTTAAAACCTTTATAACGGCGTTTTGAAATTAAACCGAAGATAAATAATACAATTTTTTTTATAAAAATAATATTTCCGAATATATCTTTTTTAAACATAATCAAATCG
>WGBX01000019.1 GCA_015494075.1 Flavobacteriaceae bacterium | reverse complement strand
TTTTATTACAAGCCGTTGAAGTTTTTTGTAAAAAAAAACCGTTCATATGTGAACGGCTTAAAGATAATGCTTTTATAGAGTTTTAACCTAAATATGATTTTAAGATTTTGCTACGAGAAGTATGTTTTAAGCGTCTGATTGCTTTTTCTTTAATTTGTCTAACACGTTCACGTGTCAAGTCAAAAGTTTCACCTATTTCTTCTAATGTCATCATATGATTCCCGTTAAGGCCAAAATATAATTTAATAACGTCGGCTTCTCTGGGTGTTAGGGTATTTAAAGCACGTTCTATTTCGGTTCTTAATGACTCAAGCATTAAAGTTTTGTCGGGACTAGGCGATTCGCCGGAACGAAGTACATCATATAAATTTGACTCTTCACCTTCTACCAGCGGCGCGTCCATAGATATATGGCGACCGGCATTTTTAAGGGAAATTTTAACATCGTTGATAGACATATCCAAAGCATCAGCCAACTCTTCTGGCGATGGCGGGCGTTCATTTTCTTGTTCTAGTTTGGCGTACATCTTATTGATTTTGTTGATTGAACCAATTTTGTTCAAAGGCAGTCGTACAATTCTTGATTGCTCTGCTAATGCTTGTAAAATAGATTGCCTAATCCACCAAACTGCATAAGAAATAAACTTAAAACCACGGGTTTCATCAAAACGTTTAGCTGCTTTTATTAAGCCTAAATTACCTTCATTAATTAAGTCAGGAAGCGATAGACCTTGATTTTGGTATTGTTTGGCAACAGATACAACAAAACGCAAATTAGATTTAACTAACTTTTCCAAAGCACGTTTGTCACCGGCTTTTATGCGTTGAGCTAATTCTACTTCTTCATCAGCTGTGATTAAATCTACTTTACCAATTTCTTGTAAATATTTGTCTAAGGAAGCTGTTTCTCTGTTGGTAACTTGTTTGGTAATTTTAAGCTGTCTCATACGTTAAAAAAATTTTTTATCATGAATGTGTTCAATTAGTATTACGTAAAAAAACACAAAAGGTTACAAAAAGTCACTTTTTTGTTTAATTTTTATTAGTTGTCAGTAAAAAAAACTATTATATCTTAAATATAAATTAGACTTCAAAACACTTTCCCTCTTTGGCAATAGATACATTATCAAAAATATGGCTAGCCTCTTTGGCAAATAGAGATTCGTCGGGGTAGCGTGATGAAAAATGTCCTAAAACCAAATGTTTGACTTGAGCTGCACGAGCAATTTGTGCGGCTTGTTTGGCAGTACTGTGTTTGGTCTTGGCTGCTAAATCTTTATGCTGATCTAAAAAGGTGGCTTCATGATATAATAAATCGACATCTTTAAGTAATGGGACAATATCCGGTTTGTAAACAGTGTCAGAACAATAAGCATAAGATTTGGGCGGCGGCGGTGGCAATGTGAGTTGTTGGTTAGGAATAACAGTACCGTCATCGCAGACAAAGTCTTTACCTTGTTTTAAATGATGATAAGCCCAGGTTTCTATTTCAGGAAATTGTTTAACAACTTGAATGTTTAGTTTGCGTAATGCCGGTTTTTCTTTAATTAAGAAGCCATTTGTATAAATACGGTGTTCTAATGGAATCGTAGTTACGCTAAATTTATCTGTATCTAATATTTGCTCAGATATGCTGGCTGATAATTCATGAAAATATAACGGATAATTAATATCTGTTTGTGTAATTTTAAATTGTAACCTAATAATGTCTTTCAGACCTATTGGGGCATAAATATGGACTTCTTTTTCACGTCCAATAAGTCGTAAAGTTGATAAATAACCGACCAACCCATAAAAATGATCGCCATGTAAATGAGATATAAAAATATGTTTTATTTTGTTAAATTTATGTTTATACTTTCGCAATTGAATTTGCATACCTTCTCCTGCATCTATAAGTAAAAGTTCATTTCCAATTTCTAAAATTTGCGAACTGGGAAATACGGTGCTTCGAGGTGTGGCAGAGTGGCAACCTAAAATATGTAGTTTCATACATTTATAATTTTATCAAGACAAAAATACACTATTTTTAATGAAAGAATCTTAGGTGTTTATTCAAAAAAAGCTGCCTTTTGGCAGCTTTTTTTTAAATAGTTAATTGATTTATTAACTAAACATGATATCATAGACACGTTCTATTTCACGAGCTAATTTAGGGACACTAATATGACGGGCTTGCCTTATGGTTTCCCTCCCGTCAAAGTATGCCAAAACTGTTGGAATAACAAAAACATTATAATACCCGCGAGCTTCCGGAAGCATTTGCACATTTATTTCTAAAAATTTCATTTCAGGAAAATTTTCATTAACCATGTTTTGTAATTTGGGTGATAAAGCATCTCCAACATTACATGATTCATCTGAAAAAAAAACTAAAACAGCCGGATTTTCTCTCAAAAACTCGTTGGCTTCTTCCAAAGTTTGTGCAAAATTGTAATTC
>WGBX01000018.1 GCA_015494075.1 Flavobacteriaceae bacterium | reverse complement strand
ATATAATGGGTTTATGTTAAAATGTCATTTTTTCTATATCTTTGGCATTGTAAAAAAATGTTAAGGAAAATTAATATAATTATAACTCTTATGAAAAAAAGAAAGATGTTTTCGGGAATTAATTCGGTCAAAAAAGCCGGATTAATTATGCTCCTGTTTTTGTCCCTTTCGGCCTTTGCAGGTGGACAAACTATGAGTAGTAATGTAACGGCTACACAAATAGCTGGTTCAACTTTAACTCAGACTATTGCTACGGCAACAACGGCTCAAGCTCAGTCCACTAAAGCCAAAAAAACGCCAGCGGCAACGGTTGATCGTAGCGACTATGATAAAATTGATCCGGAGTTTATAGGCATTGGCCCCGGCAATAACACGCTACCTTTTATCATTTCTTTAGTTGTGTTTGTTTTAGCCACTATTTTAGGACGACGAAAAAAATGTAAAGCCCCAAAATTAATGATATTGGTGGCTTTATTATCTTTAGCTTACATTTCTAAAATTACTTATGTTGAAGCTCGAGCTTTGGGGCGGCAACATGGCTATGCTCCTGTACAGCCTATTTGGTTTTCACACCAAATTCATGCAACACAAAATGGCATTGATTGTGAATATTGTCATGTCGATGCCCGAACCAGTCGTCATGCCGGTATTCCTAGTTTAGATGTCTGTATGAATTGTCATAATCAAGTAAAAAAAGGCAGTGTTTCAGGTACCAAAGAAATTGCAAAAATTTATCAACATTTAGGTTATAATTCAAAAACCGGTCAATATGACAAACCCGGCAAACCCATTGAATGGGTAAAAGTACACAACTTACCCGATCATGTTTATTTTAATCATGCACAACATGTGCAAGCTGGTAAAGTAGCTTGTCAAGAATGCCACGGGCCTGTTGAAAAAATGAATCGGGTAGTGGAATATAAAGAATTATCTATGGGTGATTTTTGTTTAGATTGTCACCGTAAAAGAGGTGTTGATACTTCTAATCCTTATTATAAGCATTACAAATTTAAGGAAATGAAGGAAAAACAAGGTATTGATAAAATAACAGTTGACAAAATTGGCGGAGCCGATTGTTCATCATGTCACTATTAATATAAATATTAAGGTATAAAATATATACAGATGAAAAAATATTGGAGAAGTTTAGAAGAATTAGAAAGCGTCAAAAAAAATGAAGCTATTGAGCCATCAATAGAATTTCCGACAGATGGTCTTTCTAAAGACGAAATAAAAAATAAGTATGTTGCCAATCGTAGAGATTTTCTAAAATTATTAGGTTTTTCTACTGCTTATGCAGTTGCTGCTACCAGTTGCCAGCAACCTGTACGTAAAGCTATCCCGTTTTTACAACGACCAGAAAATATAACACCGGGTGTAGCTAATCATTATGCCACTACTTTGTCAAATGTTGATGACTATGCAAGTGTTGTGGTAAAAGTAAGAGATGGACGACCAATTAAAATTGAAGGAAATAAATTATCTAAAATAACACAAGGTGGAACAAATGCCCGTATGCAGGCTGCTATTTTAGATTTGTATGATACAGCTCGTTTACAACACCCTGTTAAAAAAGGTCAAAAAATAAGTTGGGACAAAGCTGATGCTGAAATCACTAAAAAATTGACTGAAATTGCAGCTGCCGGACAAAAAATATATATAGTAGCGGGTACAGTTGTAAGTCCTACAACTAAAAAGTTATTAGCTGACTTCAAAACGAAATATCCAACAGCAGAGATCGTATATTTAGATCCGGTTTCTTATGCAGCAATGATTGATGCTAATGAGGCTACTTTTGGAAAAGCCGGTATTCCGGTATATAATTTTGATAAAGCTAAAGTTGTTGCCGGATTTAACGCTGACTTTTTGGGAACTTGGTTGTCACCGGTCCAATATGCGGCTGATTATGCCAAAACCAGAGATTTAACTAATGGTCAAAAAGAGATATCGCGTCACTATCAATATGAAAGCTTAATGACGTTGACCGGTAGTAATGCTGATTACAGACAATACATTAAGCCGGCACAAGAGAAAAAATTGTTAATAAAATTACATAATCTAATTGCAGAAAAAACAGGTCATGATCAAATCAAAGAACTCGATTGTAAATTTGATATTGATAAATTAGCCAACGATTTATTAGCCAATAAAGGTGCCTCTTTGGTAGTTTCAGGGACAAATGACACCAGCATTCAAATTATTGTAAATGCTATTAACAATATGTTAGGCAATTATGAAAACACCATAGATTTTAGCCGCGAAACATTGTTAAAACAAGGTCGTGATGCACAAGTCAAGCAAGTCTTTATGGATATAAAAGATGGCAAAGCCGGTGCGGTTATTTTTTATCATGCTAATCCGGTTTACAGTTGTGCAAAAGGTGACGAAAAAGCCAAACTAATTGAAAAAACCCCTTTAAGCATTTCCTTAACTGACAAATTAGACGAAACAGCCAAACACGTACAATATACTTTACCCGATAACAATTTCTTAGAATCATGGTCTGATGCAGAGCCCGTTACAGGACATTACAGTTTAGGACAACCAACTATTCAAAAATTATGGGATACCAGACAAGCACAAGAAAGTTTTATGAAGTGGGCAGGTGTTTCAGGTTCTTATTATGACTATTTAAAATCAAATTGGATTGATAATATTTTATCAGCAACTCAAGCTGTTGCCGGAGAGGCTAATCAAACTGCTTCACAAGATAGTACAGCAACAGACTCTGAAAGTATAATTGATTTTACTTCAGGATGGACCAAAGCTTTACAAGATGGTGTTTATGAAGCCGATTTAACCCTAGAACATCCTGAATATAGAACCGGTTATTTAAAAGAAAATGAAGCCAAACTAACAGAATTTCAAAAACCTAAGGGCATTCAGTTAGCTTTATATCAAAAAGTTGGTATTGGTAGCGGTTTGATGGCAAATAACCCATGGTTGCAAGAGATGCCTGATCCTATTACAAAAGCAACTTGGGATAATTATATTACTGTTTCGCCCAAGACTGCCAAAGAAAAAGGATGGCACCAAGAAGAAGTTTTAAAAGTAAAAGCTGGTAATTATGAAGTAGAATTGCCTGTCTTAATTCAACCCGGACAAGATCCTTCAACTATTGGTATTGCTTTGGGATATGGTAGAACAGCCGCAGGCCCGGTTGCTGACCAAGTAGGCGGAGCCAATGCAGCCGGATTTACAATTATTAAAGATAACAATCGTCAGTTTGCCGGCATTCCGGTTGAGATTTCTAAAACCGGAAAAACATATCCGTTGGCACAAACACAAACTCATGACACTATGGAAGGGCGTGCCGAAGACATTGCCCGTGAAACTACTCTAGCCGCTTGGCAAAAAGATAAACACTCAGGTAACGAAAAACATGTCTTCTTTAAAGATAAATTAGAACATGTCAATTTATATAAAAACGGTTTTAATCCCGAAGACTATCCCGGACACCACTGGGGATTGGCAATTGACTATAACAAATGTACCGGTTGTAGTGCCTGTATTATAGCTTGTCAGGTCGAAAATAACATTGCCATAGTCGGTAAAGAACAAGTTCGCAGACGCCGAAATATGCATTGGTTACGTATAGACCGTTATTATTCTAGCAAAGAAGACAAATTGTATTCTGAAATTGAAGATAATCCGGAAGTATTTCATCAGCCAATAATGTGTCAACACTGTGACAATGCGCCTTGTGAAAATGTTTGTCCGGTTGCAGCTACGCCACATACCGAAGAAGGCTTAAATGCAATGGCTTATAACCGTTGTATCGGAACACGTTATTGTATGAACAACTGTCCTTATAAAGTTAGACGTTTTAATTGGTTTAACTTTGTAGAAGGAGGCGATTATAATTATTTATTCAATGACGAAGTAAAACGTATGGTATTAAATCCGGATGTCGTTGTTAGACAACGGGGAGTAGTTGAAAAATGCACCATGTGTGTGCAACGTATTCAAGAAGGTAAATTACGTGCTAAAGATGAAGGTCGTGAATTGCGTGATGGAGAAATTGAAGTAGCCTGTGAACAAGCTTGTCCATCTAATGCAATTGTATTTGGTGATACCAATATGCCCGATGCTCGTATTATCAAGCTCTTCAATGATGAACGTTCTTATGGTTTGTTAGAAGAATTAAAAACCTTACCAAGCGTAGTTTATATGACTAAGGTAAGAAATAAGGATGCCGAACACAAAACTGAAGCTTAATCACTAAAAAAATTCAATTATGTATAAAAAAGAAGTCAGAGGCGAATTAATTTTAGGGAATAAATCCTATGGAGATATTACCCGTGATATATTAAGATCGCAAGAAGAAAAAGCCCCAATGTGGTGGTGGATATCATTTGCCGTATTTTTTGTATTAATGTCGATAGGCTTAGGGTATTATGTGCCTTTAACCATTGCCAAAGGAATTGGTATGTGGGGTAACAATAACCAAGTACCTTGGGGTTGGGCCATTATCAATTTTGTTTGGTGGATCGGGATTGGACATGCCGGTACTGCATTCTCCATATTTTTATTGGTATTTCGTCAAAAATGGCGTACTTCCATTAACCGTGCGGCAGAGGCCATGACAGTTTTTGCAGTATTAGCAGCCGGATTATTCCCTGCTATTCACGTAGGACGTCCCTGGGATGAGATGTTTATTTTCCCTTATGGACCTAACTCAAGAGGTCTGTGGGTAAACTTTAACTCACCATTATTATGGGATGTTTTCGCAATTTTAACTTACTTAACTACATCAGCTATATTTTGGTATATTGGTATGTTGCCTGATTTTGCTACTGTTCGAGATCGTTCCCAAGGTATCAAAAGAAAAATATTTAATGTATTGAGCTTTGGTTGGGTCGGGTCTATGGACAAATGGCGTAAGTTTGAAGATACACTAATGATTTTGGGTGGTTTGGCTATGCCTTTGGTAATTGCTGTTCACTCTATAGTATCAACAGACTTTGCAGCAGGTATTTTACCCGGATGGCATGAAACTATTTTTCCGCCATTCTTTGTAGTCGGTGCTATTTTTTCAGGATTCAGTATGGTAGTTACTTTGATGGTTTTAATTCGAAAATCATTCAAATTAGAAGAATATGTAACTGATGATCATTTTGATGCTATTGCACGTATTATTACTTTTGTAAGTTTGATTATGGGATCAGCTTATTTAATTGAATTATTTATAGCATGGTATTCAGGTAATACTTACGAAAATTATGTTTTTAATGAAAACTATTTAAAAGGACATTATGCCTTACCTTATTGGCTGATGTTGATATTTAATGCTTTCTTACCTCAGTTATTCTGGTTTAATAAGGTAAGACGTAATTTAACATGGATCTTTTGGATAACAATCGGTGTCAACATCGGTATGTGGTTAGAACGTTATAATATTGTTGTGCCCCCGGCAGCCGAAGATTTTTTACCGGCTAACTGGTTCCATTATTCATCAACCATTGTTGATAAATGGATTTATTTAGGAACCATAGGTTTATTTGGTGTAGGCGTCTTGTTATTTATCAGATTTATACCAATGATGGCAATGAATGAATTAAAACAGCAAGCTAAACGACAAACGGATTTAAAACCGACTGACATTCAGTATCATGCAATTAAAAAACTTTTAGAAGATGAGTAAACTAGTAGCCGTATATAGTGACGACAGTAAATTATTGGAAGCTGCAGATCAATTGATTGCTGCAAAGGCCCCTGTCGAAGAAGTAATTACACCTTTTGTAATTGAAGAATTATTAGAGAAATTCCATATCAAATCCAATATTCCTTTACTGGCATTTTTTTATGGAGTATTTGGTATAACAAGTGTTTTTGCTGCTTTATATTATACATTTGTTATCGATTATCCTTTAAATATAGGAGGAAAAGCTCCTTTTAGTTTGACTTTTCCGGTATTAATGTTTATTGGAGTTGTTTTGATAACGGTGTTAGCTACTGTTACAACATTTTTCATACAAGCTAAAGTTTATCCGGGAAAAAATCCTGAATTTGAATACCCGGGCATCAATGATGATAAAATGGTAATATTGGTTGATAAATCAAAATTAACACCAGAAATGGAAGCAAAATTACGCGAGATTTTTGACGCAACCGGTGCTGAAAAAATCGATGAAGTTTAATTATAATGTTAAAAAGAATTGAAATGAAAAAATATATAATATTATTGTTGATGACGGCTGCATTAACCTCATGTAACCACCATCAAGAGAAAACATATTGGGATTATATGGGTAACTTTGATATGTATTATTCCAAAGCATATGAGTCTTATAGTCCAAACCCTGTTTTTAAAGATGGAAAAACTTTGCAAAAACCTGTGGCGGGAACTGTTTCCAGAGAGGTTTTACCTTACCCTTTTAAAGATAAATTTGCCGACAAAATAAAAGCAGGAAAATTACTTCAAAACCCTTTTCAGCCTACTAAAGAAAATTTAGAACGCGGTAAAATTAAGTATGATGTTTATTGTGCCGTTTGTCATGGAAAAAGCGGTAAAGGAGATGGCCATTTAACTAAATTAGAAAAAAATGGTAAAAAACTATATCCTGCTATTCCGGCAAACTTAACAGCCGGTTTTATTCAAGCAAAGCCTGATGGCGAAATTTATCATGTTATAACCATGGGATCAGCTATAATGGGCGCGCATGCATCACAAATTAAGCCGGATGACAGATGGAAAATTGTTCTGTATATCAAGAATAATTTTAAAGTTAAATAATTTAAACCTACGACAATGAAAAAAAGATTTATATTTTCTAAAAAATTAAAAACGATCAGCTTTGTTTTAATGTTGATTGGTTTGATTACAGGTATATTAGCCTACTCAGCAGATACACATAGATTCTGGACCAATATTTTATTTAACAATTATATGTTTATGTTGTTAGGCTTAGGTGCAGCTTTTTGGATGGCTTTGCAATATATTGCCGAAGCCGGGTGGTCAGCCGCATTTAAACGCATACCTGAAAGCATTTCTTGCTATTTGGGGCCTGCATTTATTTTTATGTTAGCATTAGTTTTTATCGGCCTAAAATATGTTTATCCTTGGGCGGCTCCCGAAAAACATATTGAAGATTTTGCCAAATATCCCGAATTTCAAAAATTGCTTGATATTAAAGCACCATATTTAAATAGCAATTTTTTTATTATCCGAACATTTGTTTTCTTTATAGTGTGGCTTTTAACTATCGGGCTTTTAAGAAAATTTTCTAAAAAAGAAGATGCCGAAAAGGCCAATGCTTTAAAATGGTTTGAAAAAAGCCGCTTTTACTCAAAAGTATATATTTTTGCTTTTTCCTTGACTTTCATTTTTGCCGGGTTTGATTATTTGATGTCACTGGAACCTTTTTGGTACAGTACTTTATTTTCTATTAAAGAACTGATTTCAGGATTTTTTCATGCTTCTGCTTTAATTATCATAATGGTTTATTATCTCTATAAAAAAGGATATTTTACTTTTATGAATTCATCTCACTGGCATGATTTCTCCAAATACCTTTTTATGGGTTCTATACTTTTTGCTTATGCATGGTATTTCCAATACATGTTAATTTGGTATGGTAATATACCGGAAGAGGCAGAACATTATTTTTTACGACGATTCCATTTTTCCGAGTCATTATTTGTTCTCAACGTCGTGATTAACTTTTTTGTCCCTTTTATTATTTTATTACCTAATAAATTGGCAAAAAATCCCAAAGTCTTATTAGCTATGTCTATTACTATTTTGATTGGCTTCGGCTTAGATGTTTATATGAGTGTATTTCCTCCATTAGTACATACCTTTGCCGGTATGGGGGAACATATTCATCCGGTATTTGGTTTATATGAAGTAGGAATTTTGTTAGGTTTTATCGGTTTATTTATGTTTTTAGCTTTTAGAAGTTTAGCAAAACGTAAACATGTTATACCAATTAACCATCCATATATTGAAGAAAGTTTGTTGCATCACAACGCACATTAATAGGTTTTTAATTATTTAAAAAAAAGGCTGTCCATTCGGGCAGTCTTTTTGGCATAATTATTTCACTATTTTGTTTATTATTTTTGTATTTTTGATTTAAAATTATTTTTTATGAAGTTTTTTTTCAGTTTGTTATTTATTTTTACAGTAATCTTTTCTTATGGACAGTCGCCTACCAATAACCGCTTTATTATTACAGCTAAGATAGATACTCTTTTGGCCAAAAGAGCCGATTGTTTCAAAAAAAATAAATCAAGTTTTAAATATTATCATATTCAAATTTATAATGGTCAAGATATTAACAAGGCACGTTCAATTAAATCTATGTTTACAGAGCAGTTTCCGGATGTAACGGCTACCATTGAATGGGAGTCGCCGGAATTTAAAGTATGGATAGGAGATTATGAAACCAAACTTGCTGCTGACCAAGCTTTGCTAAAATTCAAACCGTCTTTTCCTAATGCTTTTGTGGTTAATCCTAAAAAATAACTGTTTTGAAAATAAAACTCTTAGTTATTGGTAAAACAGATGAAACCAGCATCCGTGAATTAATACATAAATATACAAAACGCATTAAAGGCTTTACAAGTTTTGAACTTGAGATTATTCCCGACTTAAAAAATCATAACAATTTATCACAGCAACTTCAAAAGGAAAAGGAAGGTAATTTATTGTTACAAAAAATCTCATCTTCTGATTATGTAGTACTTTTAGATGAAAAGGGGCAAGAGATGACTTCAGTGGGGTTTGCAGATTTTTTACAAAAAAAAATGAATACCGGTTTAAAGAATTTAATTTTTATTATTGGTGGTCCATATGGTTTTTCTAAGGAAATCTATCAACGTGCAAATGCTAAAATTGCATTGTCTAAAATGACTTTTTCACATCAAATTGTCAGGCCGGTTTTTTTAGAACAACTTTACAGAGGCCTTACCATATTACACAATCATCCATATCATCACGCTTAAGTCTTATGAAAAAACAATTTCCAACTTTCGGACATTTATTTCTTATTTTATTTTTGTTTGTTTTATTTTCACTTCCTTTTGGGCTCATTCAGTCTTTTACTCCTAAATCTTGGATTGCTTGGATGATGCTCTTGGGTTATGCTGTTCCTATGTATCTAACTATTTGGGCTACGCGCCGAATATTTGATAAGCAGAGCCACTTTAATTATGCACCGAAGCATCTGATGATACTTCCGGTCATTATCATAGTTGCCTATGCTTTTTTAGTGGTTGGTGAATTTACAGTCTTTCTATTGCCAAAACCCACCGGCATATGGAAAAAATTGTTTGATATGTTAAATGAAACTATAACGCAAGTATTTAATTATCCATTAGCCGGATTTTTAATGGTGGTCGTAGCAGCTCCTATTTTAGAGGAGACTTTATTTAGAGGTGTCATCTTAAAAGCATTGCTAAAAAAATATGCTCCTTTTAAGGCAATTATGATTTCTGCAATTGCTTTTGGTATTTTTCATTTAAATCCATGGCAGTTTTTGTATGCGACAACTCTGGGGCTATTGTTAGGGTATATTTATTGGAAGACCCGCAGCTTATTTTATCCTATAATTATTCATATGATTTTAAATGGAACAGCTTTTTTTGCGGCACATTTCGCAAAAGTCGATGCTGAGCAAGGTATAGTTGAACAATTGTCCGGTGAAAATTTACAAAAATACCTCATTTTAGTTAGTATAGCTTTGGTTATAATTATTATGAGTTATTATTTTTTAGAAAATTATTTTAGAAATACTTCTCAAGAACTGGTTTTGGCAACCCAAAATCCGCATAAAATTGCAGAAATTAAAAAAATTATGCCTTCGAACATATATTTAAAATCTTTGAAAGATATCCAATTTAAGGGAGACCTGAAAGAAACCGGCCAAACACTTGAGGAGAATGCATTGCAAAAATTGCATCAAATAACCCGGGCTTATGATGTTGATGCATTGGCTGATGATACCGGACTTGAAGTTGATGAGTTGAATGGGGCGCCGGGGGTATACAGCGCACGTTATGCCGGGGAGCAAGCTACATATGCTGATAATGTTGAAAAGTTACTCTCAGAAATGAAAGATAAACAAAATAGAGCAGCACAATTTAAAACAGT
The DNA here is from genome assembly GCA_015494075.1 of Flavobacteriaceae bacterium. Classification (GTDB taxonomy): domain Bacteria; phylum Bacteroidota; class Bacteroidia; order Flavobacteriales; family Flavobacteriaceae; genus WGBX01. The sequence goes on along the minus strand of WGBX01000018.1, from coordinate 6,871 downwards.
TATTGCATACAGTCAAGGACATAAAGAATATATGGCTACGGGTATTTTAAAAGGCTCTATTGCCACACAACCGCGTGGAAATGGAGGTTTTGGGTATGATTCAGTATTTATTCCGGAAGGTTATAATCAAACTTTTGCGGAAATGGGTGAAGCAGAAAAAAATAAGATTAGCCATCGGGCAATTGCTTTAGATGAATTAAAAAAAATGATAAATACCTTAAACAAATAACAGGTTTTTGATGAAAAAAGAGTGCATTTTAATAATTTTATTTTTTTTGAGTCTAAAAATACATAGTCAGATATTAAATATGGAATCATATCGTCTTAAAGAAGATAGTATTGGATGGCGTGGAAAAGCCGGCTTAGATTTGTATTTGACAAAAAATACAAAAACTCTAACCAAATTGAGCGGGCTTTTGCATGTGCAACATAAATCTACTAAAGATATTATACTTATTTTGGCCAAGTACAGTCTTCTGTCTAGTGACGGACAAGATTTGATTGACCAAAGTATTTTACATTTGCGTTATAATTATTATTTTAAACCAAATTTAATTGGCGAGTGGTTTGTGCAAGGACAAAAAAATAGCATTTCCAAAATTTATTTTAGAGGTCTTTTTGGTGCAGGGTTACGACTAAAATTGTCTGATAAAATAAAGACCGGCCAATTTTATTTAGGAACTGCTCCCATGTTTGAATATGAAGAAACAACAACTTCTATTACTGAAAAATTATGGCGATGGAGTAATTATATCAGCTTTGTTTTTTCTCCTAATAAACAGTTTAGTTTGACAAGCACAACATATTACCAACCTGTTTTTTCCGCATTTGCAGATTTTAGAATATCTTCTCAAAACAGTCTCATATTTAGTATGACAACCGACTTGTCTTTTAAAACCACTTTCCATTATAATTATGATAGCACTCCGGTGGCCGGTATACCTAATGTTCAATATAATTTAAGTTCGGGTATTTTATATCAATTTTAAATGAAAAAGATTGTTATTATTGATCATCAGGATTCTTTTACTTACAATATTGTCGAACTTATTCGGCAAAGTGTTCATATAAATCCGGAAGTTATTGCACATCATGAAGTAATTATAGAAAACTTGGATAAATTTGATCATATAATTTTATCCCCCGGACCGGGCTTGCCCCGTGATTTTATCCGGATTAAACAAATTTTGGATCGATACAAATATCAAAAATCTATTTTGGGCATATGTTTAGGTCATCAAGCTATTGCAACTTATTTTGGTGCAAAATTATATAATTTACCACAAGTGGTGCATGGACAACCTCAGAAGATTATGCAGTACCAAAATACCAATCTTTTTAAAAATATCCCTAAAAAAATACAAGTTGGCTTGTATCATTCATGGGCCGTTAATCCGGCAAGCTTACCCGATCAACTTTTTGTAACAGCTATAAGTTCATCAAATGTTATTATGGGTATAAAACACCGTAATCTACCGCTTTACGGTATGCAATTTCACCCCGAATCTTATATGACAGAGTATGGTCATCAATTGCTTAAAAATTTTATTTATGCTTAAGTTGTCTTCTAAATTTATCCGTACTTTCAATCAATGGACAGTGCAAAAAAAAGCTTTTGTATTTTTAATAGATTTTGAAGGCAAAAAACCTGTCTTATTTTTAAAAAACGAAGCTGCTAAGCATGGTTTGTTTTTTAGTACGCCAAAAGCCAATAATTTAGGTATCAAACAGTTTAAAATTTCTGAAAAATTAGATTTAGTTGTACAGCCTGTTAGTTATAAAAAATATTTAAAGGCTTTTTTGCAAGTACAAAAACATTTAAAAAAAGGAGATACATATTTGTTAAATTTAACAGCTAAATCTTTATTGCAGAATCAAATTGATTTAAGACAAATTTTTTATTATGCACAAGCACCCTATCGCATTTTATGGCAAAATCAATTTGTGTGCTTTTCTCCGGAAAGTTTTATTCAAATAGAAGGAAACAAAGTATATACCTTTCCTATGAAAGGGACCATTGATGCGGATATACCGCAGTCTGCTACAAGATTATTACAAAATTCCAAAGAAAATTTTGAGCATCATACTATTGTCGATTTGTTAAGAAACGATTTAGCAATAATTGCTACAAATATAAAAGTTAACCGATTTAAATATTTGCAAAAGATACATACTACTAAAGGTAATATTTGGCAGATGAGTTCAGAAATTGAAGGAGATTTACCTCAAAATTGGCAGGAATCTGCTGCACAAATGATAGCTCAGATTTTACCGGCCGGTTCAATATCCGGCGCACCTAAAACTAAAACAATCTCGATTATTCAAAACATTGAACAGGAAAATAGAGGGTATTATACCGGTGTTTTTGGCTATTTTGACGGCGAAGGTTTTGATACTGCCGTTTTGATTCGGTATATAGAAAAAGATAAAAATGCTTATTATTACCGTAGCGGCGGAGGAATAACAGCTTTGAGTGAGGTTGAAGATGAATATAATGAATTAATTAAAAAAATATATGTTCCCATTAATTGAAAGTATACAGATTTTAGATGGACAGCCTCAAAATTTAAAATATCATCAATATCGTTTTGAAGCTTCATATTTTAAAATGTTTAAACAATTAACACAAATCCAAATAAAAGATTTGATAGAAGTTCCGGATGAGTACCTTTCAGGTTTGGTTAAGTTACGATTTTTATATAATCAAACAAACTGTTTTTGTCAGTATATAGCTTATACACCTAAAATAATACAGCATTTAAAAGTAGTAAGAGACGATACCGTTGAATATAATTTAAAAAAAACAGATAGGCGTAGTATTGATCGTTTACTTTTAAAAAAAGGACAAGCTGACGATATTTTAATTGTCAAGCATCAAAGACTTACTGACTCTTCGTTTACGAATATTGTTTTATATGATGGCCAAACTTGGTGGACGCCAAAATATCCTTTGCTGCATGGCACAGCCAGATCGAGACTAATCGACCAAAAGAAAATAAATGTTGCCGACATTTTAATAAGTGATTTGGCTGATTTTAAAACTTTTAAGTTAATTAATGCCCTGCGAGATTTTGAAACAATTATGGCATATCCTATTAACAATATTAGCTTATAAGCCGGTTCTGATAGCTTCAACAGGATCTAATTTAGCAGCCTTCCATGCCGGCCATAATCCTGCAATAATACCAATGACGGAAGAAATAAATAAACCTAAAAGAATATTTTCCAAGCTTAAATGAATACTAAAACTGGTAGTGATCCGAGCTAATATTTTAGTACCAATCCATACCAAAGCAATCCCTATCACTCCGCCAATCATTGATAAAAACATTGCTTCGAATAAAAATTGCCATAAAATAAAAGAATTTTTGGCGCCAAGTGCTTTTTGTATACCTATTTGGTTAGTTCTTTCTTTTACAGATACAAACATAATGTTAGCAATACCGAATGCGCCAATTAATAAGGAGAATAAGGCCAAAAATCCACCTCCCAAACGCAATACTTGTGTGAGTTTTTCTACTTGATCTTTTACAGTATTGATATTGTTGATAAAAAAATTATTGATTTCGCCGGGTTTTACTTTTCTTTTTTGTCGTAATAGAACGGTGATTTTATCTATTAGCTTTTTAACATCAGTATCAGGTTGAGGAGCTATTATTATGGCCGTAAAAGATTTGCTTGGCGCTACAATAGTACGGGCAAAATTACTAGATATAAAAACACGTCCGTCATTGCTGGGCCCAAAACCTTCACCTTCTTTTTTTAAGATACCGATTACTTTTAACTTTTTGCCATATAAGCGTATGGTTTTTCCAAGGGCTTTTTGATTGCCAAATAAAGCTTGTTTGACATCAGCGCCTAAAACAACAACCGGAGAAGCATGCTCTTCTTCGGATTTGTTAAAAAAGCGACCGGCTTCAAAGTCTAATTCCTGAATATTAGGAAATTCGGCACCATCGGCAATTAGTTCTGTTCCGGAAATAGATTCTCCGCCGGGGACTGTTAGTTTGGTAGCTGGCATAAAAATTCGGAATGTAACGGCTTTAACTTCATCACGAGTTAAATTTTTTTGTAAAAATTTATATTCATTCATTGTTGCATACGGAAAATTTTTACGTTTCCAACGTGGCACGCTGGTATTACCCATAAAACTAAATCGAGTTATGTATAATGTATTTTGTCCCAATTTATTCATAGAGCTCATTACGGTCTCATTTAAAGCATCAATGGCTGAGTATATCGCTACAATAGAAAAAATACCAATAGTTACACCCAGTAGGGATAATAATGTGCGCAATAAATTATTTTTAAGTGATTTTATAGCAAATTTTAAGCTTTCAATAAGTTCAAAAAATAGATGTTTCATAGTATGAATGGTGGCATTTTTATATTGGTTTTCAATTTACAAAAAGATTACAGATTTAGGACGAAAAAAAATAGTTTTTATTACAATATCCTGCTAAATATTTTTTAAATTTGTGCTTTTCAAGGATTAAGTAACACATTTATAAATAGCAAATAAACATAAACAAACATGGGATTTTTTAATTTTCTGACCGAAGAGATAGCCATAGACCTCGGCACTGCAAATACTTTAATTATTCATAAAGAACAAGTCGTAGTGGACAGCCCGTCTATAGTAGCCAAGGATATCAGAAAAAACGAATTGAAAGCAGTAGGAATTGAAGCGGCCTTAATGCAAGGAAAGACACATGAAAATATTAAAATTATCAGACCGTTGAAAGATGGCGTTATTGCAGATTTTGAAGCTTCTGAAATGATGATTAAAGAATTGATTAAAAGTATTCCTGCTTTAAAAAACAGACTCTTTCAACCTAAATTAAAAATGATTATATGTATACCTTCGGGTATTACAGAAGTGGAAAAAAGAGCTGTTCGCGATTCAGCTGAAAAAGTAAATGCAACAGAAGTTTATTTGATACATGAGCCTATGGCAGCAGCCATCGGAATGGGAGTTGACATTACAAAACCAAAGGGTAATATGATTATTGATATAGGTGGTGGTACAACTGAAATTGCTGTGATTGCATTAGGAGGTATTGCTGTTGAAAAATCAGTAAAAATTGCCGGAGATGTATTTACTTCTGACATTATTTATCATATGCGAACCCAATATAATTTGCATATAGGTGAAAAAACTGCCGAACGAATAAAAATTGAAGTCGGTTCGGCTTTAGATGAGTTAGACAATCCGCCGGAAGATATTCCCATACAAGGACGAGATATGCTTACCGGTAAGCCCAAACAAGTTATTGTATCATATAAAGATGTTGCAAAGGCTATTGATAAATCTCTTTTACGTGTAGAAGACGCCATTATGGAAACGCTGTCTAAAACACCACCTGAGTTGTCAGCCGATATTTATAATTCAGGAATTTATTTAGCCGGAGGCGGTGCTTTGCTTAGAGGTTTAGATAAGCGAATTTCCGAAAAAACGGATTTGCCGGTTTATATCTCAGAAGATCCTTTACGAGCAGTAGTTCGTGGTACAGGTATTGCTCTAAAACATTTTAATAAATACAAGCCTATATTAATCAGATAATTATAGAATGTAAATTAACCGCTTATATATTTCTAAAACTCATTTAGATGTTTAAATTATTAAGAGTTTTAATCGCCAATAAAAATTTTTTATTTTTTATTTTTTTAGAATTGGTAGCGGTAATTTTAATTATCGAATCACACAATTATGCTCAAACTAAAACCCACGATTGGCAAACTTCAGTAAGTGGTTTTGTTAATAGTAGAATAAATGCAGTTAGAGGACATTTTTTTTTAAAGAAATATAACGATAGTTTATTAAAGCAAAATGCACAGCTTTTACAACAACTCAATGAAAAGTCAGTAGCTCATCAAACAGCAATGCTACCCTATCAATTTGAAATAATACCGGCCTATGTTTTGAGCAATCAATATCAGTTTGATCATAATTCAGTTATTTTAAATAAAGGTCAAAAAGATAGTGTTAAGCCTGATATGGGCGTGATAGCTCATAATGGTTTGGTTGGTATTATCCAAAAGACTTCGAGTCATTTTGCCCGGGCTATTTCGGTCTTAAATAAAAGCACAAAAATAAATGTTGCCTTAAAAAATACTAATTATACCGGATTTTTGGCATGGCCAGGAAAAGATCCCAATATCTTTGTAGTTAGTGATATGCCGGTAAATGCGACTTTGCATAAAGGTGATACAATTGTTACAAGTGGAATTTCAAATTTTTTTCCAAAAGGTTTATTAGTAGGTAAAATTCTTGACTTCAATACAGTCCCGGGACGAAAAAGCTATGTTATTAGCATTAAAACTTTTATAGATATGACCAATTTAGGACCGGTTTATATTATTAAAAACAAATATAAAACAGAGCTGGACTCTATAATAGCCCCATAAAAGATTTTTTATGTCTCAAAATATAAAAGAAATATTATTAATTTTTTTATTTTTCATTTTGCAAGTGATTTGGTTTAATCATGTTCAAATTTTGCATAGATATTCACCGATAATTTTCATTTATCCGCTATTACATTTACCTATAAAACAAAATGAAAATATGCATTTAATGCTGGCATTTTTATTGGGAATTGCCATTGATATTGTTAGTAATACAGGTGGTGTGTTTGCGGCTACTGCAGTATTAGTAACATATACACGTAAACTATATTTCATGTTCTCAAAAAACCGCGCATATAATATGGAAGATATTCATATTGATAAAATAACGGGGATTCAAAGGTATTTGTATTATTTTACTTTCATTTTTTTTAGTCAGCTTCTTATTTATTTTTTTGAATCTTGGAATATGAGTTTGTTAATACAAAAAATAACGCTGATTCTAGTTAATTCATTAATTAGT
>WGBX01000017.1 GCA_015494075.1 Flavobacteriaceae bacterium | reverse complement strand
GTTTGAGTTGCTTTAATGATTCAATATCAAACATATGTAAATAGTATTTTTTGTTTGTGTTTGTTGTACGTTTTTAATAGTTAAAAGTTTGTAAATAAAGAAAAGTTTTCTTTTAGATTACAAAATAAGGGCTTGGAAACCTTGTAGATGAGTAATTATAATGCAATATTAGTAATTTTTTTTTATTCAATCGCAATTTTATCTTATTTTTGTCCAAAATTAAAAAAATGTTGCAGCGAATTCAATCGGTTTATATGTTTTTGGCCTTTTTAGTAACTTTGAGTTATGCATATTTGGCTTATCTAAATCAAATTGTTCCTAATAGTTTGCTCTATAGCCTTGGTGCAGCATTTACGGCAGGTTTAATCTTTATAAATATTTTTTTATACAACAAACGACCTTTGCAAATTAATTTAAATAATTTAGCTATATTTGTGCTAATAGTTCTTTTGGGTTTATCTGTATTCCAAGTCGGATTATTATCCGGAGAAAAGCAATTTTCTGAGAAGGATATTAAGTTATTAGTTCCGGTCATTTCTATCGTTTTTTTACTTATCGCCAATAAGTATATTAAGCGGGACGAAAGACTTGTAAAATCTGTGGACAGGATTAGATAAATCCAGAAAGTCTTTATTTTTAAGCCGTTGTTAAACAACGGCTTTTTTTATGTAAATTTGTCTATATTTTTATACAACAGAAGTATGTTTTCTTATGTTAAAACCCATTATTTTTTTTGTATTACTATTTTACTACCTATCGGCTTTAGCACAAAACCCAGCTTTAGCTAAGTCTTACTTCGAAAAAGGGGACTTGGACAAAGCCGCTTATGAATACAGTTTGTTATTAAAAAGCTTCCCGTTTAATGAAACTTATTTATTACGTTTAATTCAAATATATCAGTCGCAAGGTAAATATGAAAACGTTGGTAAATTACTTCAAAAACAACCCATGAAACAAAAGCCATATTTGTGGGTTTATTTAGGTTATAATTATCATTTGCAAAATGCAGATGAAAAAGCTGCAAAGTATTATAAAAAAGCCTTAAATGCAGTAGAAAAGAATAGTTTTTATGCTTATATGATAGGAGAATCTTTTAAGCAAGTTTATTTGCTAGATTATGCTTTAAAAACCTATCAAATGGCTTTGCAAAAAGAACCTAATAAGACATTTTATCTGAAAACGGCTTTGATTTATGCAGAAAAAAACAATTTGGAATTGATGATGCAAAATTTCTTAAAACCATTAGAAGAAAACACACAATTTTTATCACAAATTAAATATTATTTGACGCGTTATATTACAACTGACCCTGAAAATGAAGCTAATCGAGTATTAAAAAAACTATTGATTCAAAATATTCAAAAAACACATCAGATACAATGGCATAAATTGCTAAAATGGTTATATATTGAACAAAAGGAATACAAAAAAGCTTTTATTCAACTCAGAAGTTTGTTTCACAAACATCAGGCAAGTTTAGGTGAGATTTACCATCTGGCCCAAACGGCGGCTTTTAATAAAAAAAATGAGACAGCCCGATACATTTATCTTTTTATCATGCAACAGCCCAAAGCTGGGAGGCTTGCTGAAAGTGCCAAGTTAGCACTTTTGAATTTAGATTTAAATCAAATTTTAAATTCGGAAGATTTGACTCGGATAAATCAATTATTTCAACAATATTTGTATGAAAACTGGTCCGCTAAAAATAAAATCGATCTATATCTTTCTTATGCCGATTTTTTAGCTTTTCACCAAAAACAACCTGAAAAAGCTTTAAAGATTTTAAATAACTTAAATACACAAAGTATAAATAAACAAGTGGAAGCAAGCCTAAGGTTAAAAGAAGCGGACATTCTTTTATTTCAACAAAAATTTAACCAAGCTTTAGTTTTATATACCCAAGTCCAATTAGACTTTCCTAATCATCGCCTAGGACATAAAGCTACTTTTGATATTGCGCGAACATCTTTTTTTCAAGGAGATATGGATTGGGCACATGCACAACTAAAAGTTATTAAATCAGTAGCAGATGATTTAATTGCTAATGATGCCATTGACATGGATTTAATCATCATTAATAATAAAGAAAAAGGTGATACTTTACAATCCGGTTTAAAAACTTTTGCTAAGGCCAGATTTGAATATTTTAGAAAAAATCCTGAAAATGCTTTAGCTGTTTTAGATACTTTGACAAAAAACTTTAAAGGACAATTGATTTATGATGATGCTTGTATGCTTAAAGGCAAAATTTTGATACAACAAAATCGAAATTCTGAAGCATTAGAGGCTTTTCAAGCGGTTTTAGACAATAATACTGAAGATTTATTAAAAGACGATGCTTTGTTTCAAATGGGAAAAATCTATGAAATTCAAGGCGACAATGACAAAGCGATGAGCTTGTTTAAAAAAATTATTTTATTGTATCCGGGTAGTTTTTGGTTGACTGATGCACAAAAACATTTTAGAAAATTAAGAGGAGACAATTTACCTTAAAAATAGTTTATATGAATTATTATGAAATTGCAGCATTTTTAGTCGTAATATCAGCCGTTTTTGGTTATATCAACGAAAAATATCTCAAATTGCCTACAACAATCGGGCTAATGCTAATTGCCATTGTCTTTACATTAATAGTTATTGTATCGAGTTATATCGATCCTTTTTTATTTGATCAACAAAAACAATTTATTCAAGGTATTGACTTTTCAGAAGTTTTATTAGATGTGATGTTAAGTTTCATGCTATTTGCCGGTGCTATGCATACTAATTTTGAACAACTAAAAATTCAGCGGCGACCGGTTTTAGGATTTGCTTTTATTGGGACCTTAATCTCAACCTTATTGGTAGGAGGTTTTACTTATATTGTTTTTCATTTGCTAGGCTTCTCTGTTGATTTTATTTATACCTTATTATTTGGCGCTTTAATTTCGCCAACAGATCCTATTGCAGTTTTAGGGATTCTAAAAAAAATAGGTGTCAATAAAAAAATAGAAACTATTATTGTGGGCGAATCTTTATTTAATGATGGAATCGGCGTGGTAATTTTTCTAACTATTTATAAAATAGCGTCGCATGGTTTGGCAGGTACAAAAACACTTGATGTTTTAAAACTATTTGGAATTGAAGTTTTTGGCGGTATTGCCTTGGGTCTTTTTTTAGGTTGGATTGCATATAAGATGATGAAAGAAATAGACAATTTTGACACAGAAGTAATGGTAACACTGGCTCTGGTAATGGGCGGAAGTTTGCTGGCGCATAAAATACATGTATCAGCACCTTTGACTATGGTAACTGCCGGATTAGTTATTGGAAATGATACTGTTAGAAATAATGCAATGAGTGAAATTACAGAAGCTTATGTAGACAAATTTTGGGAACTGATTGATGTTTTACTAAATACAGTACTGTTTGTAATGATAGGTATGGAACTTTTGGTAATTTCTTTCAAACTTCAATATGTAGTAGCCGGATTAATTTCAATTGTAATTGTTTTAGTAAGCCGTTATCTATCAGTCAAACCTTTATTGTCTTATTTCCAAAGAAAGTTTAGGTTTATTCCCAAAACAGATTGGATCATGACTTGGGGCGGTTTGCGTGGCGGTATATCTATTGCATTAGCACTAAGCTTACCAAAAGACATGTATCGAGATTTATTTTTAGTAATGACTTATATGGTTGTTGTTTTTTCTATAATAATACAAGGATTAACACTTCCAAGATTTATTCAAAAAGTACAACCTGATCAAAATCACGGTATAAACTAATCACAATTGTTTTTTTAAATAAGTAGCTATTTCAAAATCAAAATCATTTAATGAATCTTTGATTATATTTTTTTGTGATATTTTTTGCCATAAATTCCAATCTATTTCCGGAAAATAAGTGTCTGCAGGTCCCTTATAATCAACATGTGTAATAATTAATTTTTGAGCCAATTCTACCCCCTGCTTATAAAGGTTTCCACCACCTATAATAAAGATTTCTTTATGTGCTAAAGCTGCTTTTTCAATGGCAGACTCTAAGTTGTTAACAAGACAAATATTATGTGTAGCTATTTTTTCAGGTCGTGAAGTCAGTACAAAATTTAAACGTTTTGGGAGTGCTTTTCCTATGGATTCAAAGGTTTTTCTACCCATAATAACAGGATGTCCTAAAGTTAATTTTTTAAAATTTTTTAGGTCATCCTTCAAATGCCAAGGCATTTGACTATTTAAACCAATTTGTCTTTGTTTACCTATAGCTGCAATAATTGTAATTTGTATAGACATTTTTTTTAGCAGTAAAGATACAGACTTGTTTGCATTTTTTTGAATAAATTGCTAATAAATTACCATAAATGAATTAAAATATGGTAGACAATGCTTAAAAATAATTTATTCGTAAAAGGAAAACCATTTTGATTTAAAACTTTTATATTAGCGGTTGATATAACCAAAAAAATAATTATGAAACAATTTTTTCCCCTTTTTTCTACTTTATTATGGCCGGCAATCGGTTTTTCGCAACAAGCCTCCAAAGGAATCGACCAACGTATTGAAGAAATGTTTAAACCAATTTCTGATTTTTGGTCAGGCTTAGTGTTTACTTCCATAAAATTAGCTGGGTACGATATTCCCATTGTTTTAATAATACTTATTTTAGGTGCTATATATTTTACATTTTATTTTAAGTTTCCACAATTTAAACTTTTTAAAACAGCAGTAAAAGTTGTTGCAGGAAAATATGATTCTATTGATCAGCACGATTCTTATAAGCCTGCTTATGACCCATTGGTTGAACCACATGAAGATATTCCGGAAACTATTAAAATTGAGGGCGAACATCATGGTGAAGTATCCCATTTTCAAGCTTTATCAGCTGCATTGTCAGCTACTGTGGGATTGGGTAATATTGCGGGTGTTGCAGTAGCGATTGCTATTGGTGGGCCCGGTGCAACTTTCTGGATGATTTTAGCCGGTTTGTTGGGCATGGCCTCTAAATTTACCGAATGTACCTTGGGTGTAAAATATAGAGATATAGGAAAAGACGGAACGGTCTACGGAGGACCTATGTATTATCTTAAAAAAGGTTTAAAAGAAGTTGGACAAGGTAGCTTAGGTAAATTTTTAGCCGTTTTTTTTGCTATTATGGTTGTCGGCGGTTCTTTTGGTGGTGGTAATATGTTCCAGGCTAATCAAGCAGCAGCACAATTTAAAAAATTGTTTCACATCACACATCCTAATGCAGGTTCGTATTTTGGAATTGTCTTAGCTATTTTGGTAGGAATTGTTATAATTGGCGGAATTAAGCGAATTGGAAAAGTAGCTGAAAAAATAGTACCTTTTATGGCTGTGTTATATGTAGGAGGTGCTTTGATTATTATAGTATTAAATATAGGTTTGTTGCCAGAAGCTTTTAAGCAAATTGTATTACAAGCTTTTACACCTGCAGCCGGTTTGGGAGGTTTTATGGGAGTCTTAATACAAGGTTTTCGTAGGGGAACATTTTCCAATGAAGCCGGCGTTGGTTCGGCAGCTATTGCGCATTCGGCTGTCAAAACAAAATATCCGGCTAGTGAAGGTGTCGTAGCACTCTTAGAACCTTTTATCGATACTGTTGTTATTTGTACTATGACAGCATTAGTGCTGATTATTACCAACTTGAAATACGGGTTGTTTAATTACGGAGACGGCTCGCTTGATGGTAAAGGCGTAGAGTTAACAGCAACAGCCTTTGATGCTGTTATTCCGCATTTTTCTATTATCTTGACAATAGCAGTAATTCTATTTGCTTTTTCAACCATGTTATCATGGTCTTACTATGGCTTACAAGGTTGGAAATTTGTTTTTGGTCGCAGCAAACAAGCCGATATTATTTATAAACTATTATTCTTATTTTTTGTTTTTGTTGGCTCTTCGGTCAAATTGGGATCAGTATTAAATTTCTCCGATGCAATGATTTTTGCAATGGTATTCCCTAATGTCATAGGCTTAATATTTTTAGCCCCAAAAGTAAAACACGAATTAATGAGATATCTTAAAGCTATAAAAAAATCCGGAAAATAGTCTTTGCCTTTACTATTTTTAGGTATTAATAGAGATGAAAAAACATGCCTTTTTGCCTTATTTTAATCGCCAGCAACGACGTGGTATTTTGATACTTGTAGGAAGCATTATTGTGCTTCAAATTATTATATGGAAAAGCGATGCTATTTTTTCAACCCCAAGTTATTCAGAAACAATTCCGGAAAATTTGCAAAAGCAATATGATTCATTAAAAAAACACTCTTTACAACAGCAAAAAAAAAAGATTTATCCTTTTAGTCCCAATTATTTAACCGATTATAAAGGCTTTTATTTAGGTATGAGTATCCAACAAATCGACAGGGTTTTAGCCTTTCGAAAAGCTGGAAGGTATTTTAAAAGCAAAGAGGAATTTAAAAAAATAGCAGGCTTGTCCGATTCATTATTTGAAATACTAAAACCATATATCAAAATACCTGCTTATAAGACTTTTATAAATACAAAGAACCTTCATCAGATTAGTTCTTATGATTTAAATTTAGCAACTGCCGATGACTTTCAAAGTATTAATGGAATAGGCAAAGTGCTTTCCGGCAGAATTGTAAAATATCGTCGTTCAATTGGTGGATTTCATTCTCCAGATCAGTTATCAAAAGTATATGGACTAACACCGGAAATTGTAAAAGCAGTTTTGTCTAAATTTAAGATTAACGAAACCGGTTTAAATTCAAAGAAAAACATTACAAAAAAAGCCGTTAACATAGCTACAGCAGCCGATTTTAAAATGGTGCCGGGTATTGGAGATAAATTAGCAGATCGAATCATAAAATATAGAAAAAAAATAAAGGGATTTACAATTACCGAACAACTTAATGATGTTTATGGACTTTCACCCGAGGTAAAGCAACAATTTTGGCAATATTTTAAAATTGAACAACCCGCTTCAATTCCTTTCATAATTAATCTTAATGAAGCAAACATTAAGGAATTGGCTAAAAATCCATATATTTCTTATACCTTAGCCAAGCAAATTATTTCTTTCAGAACCTTACATGGACCATTTAATACACTAAACAGCCTAAAGCAAATTTCCGGCTATCCAAAAAATAGGCACCGGCAAATTTGTTTATATTTGAAACTTTAAAAAATATTAAATAAAATGATGAACTTTGAATTAACCGAAGAACAAAAACATATTGCACAAGCGGTTAAAGATTTTAACAAGCAGCATGTAGCACCTTATTATATGGACTGGGATGAAAAACAGATTTTCCCGGTCGAATTATTTAAAAAACTGGGGGAGTTAGGTTTTATGGGTATTATTATTCCTGAAAAGTATGGCGGTTCGGGTTTGTCATACCAAGATTATGTGACAATTATAGACCAATTGTCACAGCAAGACCCTTCGATTGGGTTATCTGTTGCAGCACATAATTCCTTATGCACCAATCATATATATGAATTTGGTAATGAAGAACAACGGCAAAAATGGTTGCCAAAATTGGCGTCAGGCGAGTGGATTGGCGCGTGGGGATTAACCGAACACAATACCGGATCGGATGCCGGTAGTATGAGTACTACGGCTGTTAAAGATGGTGAGTATTACGTATTGAACGGTGCCAAAAATTTTATTACACATGGCATTAGCGGCAATATTGCTGTTGTTTTGGCACGTACCGGCGAAAAAGGTGCCCGTCGCAACGCTACTGCATTTGTTGTTGAGCGTGGCACCCCCGGATTTTCGGCAGGTAAAAAAGAAAATAAACTAGGCATGCGCGCCAGTGAAACCGCCGAAATGATTTTTGATAACTGTCGCGTGCCCAAAGAAAATATTCTTGGTGAAGTAGGCGATGGGTTTGTGCAAGCTTTAAAAATATTGGATGGTGGCAGAATTTCAATAGGCAGTAATGCTTTGGGTACTGCAAAGGGTGCTTACAAGGCAGCCTTAAAATATGCACAAGAACGTGAACAATTTGGCCGTCCAATTAGTCAGTTTCAAGCCATTGCATTCAAACTAGCAGATATGGCAACTGAAATAGAAGCCGCTGAACTTCTTATCAGAAAAGCTGCTTATCTGAAAGATACTAAACAAAATCTAACCAAATTAGGCGCTATGGCAAAAATGTATGCTTCGGAAGTGAGTGTGAAAGTATCTACAGAAGCCGTTCAAATTCACGGAGGCTATGGATATACTAAAGACTTCCCCGTTGAAAAATTTTATCGCGATAGTAAACTGACAACTATTGGTGAAGGTACAACTGAAATACAAAAATTGGTTATATCAAGACAAATTTTTAAATAGTAATGAAGATTAATTATCATATCAGAGCAGCCACTGAAAAGGATTTTCCGTCCATTTTAGAGCTGATAAAGGAACTAGCTTTGTTTGAAAAAGCTCCCGAAAAAGTTATAAACTCAGTAGAACAAATGCAAGCTGAACAAGATTTGTTCAAAGCGTTGGTTGCCGAAAAATCTGACGGTGAGATAATAGGTTTTGCACTATATTATTTTGTATATTATACATGGGTTGGCAAATCACTTTATTTAGATGACCTATATGTCAAAGAAATTTATCGTGGCCATAAAATAGGATCAGCTTTACTAGATAAAGTTATAGCTTTTGGTAAGGCAAACAAATGTAAACGTATTCGATGGCAAGTTTTGGATTGGAATAAACCGGCTATTGAATTTTACCAAAAATTAGGCGCTAATTTAGATGGTGAATGGATCAATTGCGATTTAGAATAAAAACAAGTAGCTTCTTGGATAACAAATTTTGGAAAAATAAAAAAATAATATATCTTTGCAGCTCAAAATGAAGTAATAACCAACAAAAAAGAGGTGTAAAACTATGTTGATCATACCCGTAAAAGAAGGAGAGTCTATAGACAGAGCGTTGAAACGTTTCAAACGAAAATTTGACCAAACTAAAATGATGCGTCAAATTAGAGATCGGAAACAATTTACAAAACCATCTGTTAAACGCAGACAACAAATTCTTAAAGCGCAGTACATCCAACGTCTTCGTGACATGGAAGATCAATACTAAGCGGTTTAAAAACTGATTTAAAACCTTAGAGCTTCAGCTCTAAGGTTTTTTTTATAACCCATTTTATTTTTATCTTTGATAAAATAAATATGTAATATGCTCATTGGTCAGTTTTTAAACTATTTACAAAAAGAAAAAAAATATGCTTTATTAACCATCAAAGCCTATGCAAAAGATCTTCAAGATTTCCAAACATTTATAGAGCAGCAACAACAACAAATAGAAAATGTCAATTCTTATGATATTAGAGCATGGATTATAGCGTTATCCGAAAAAAAATTATCAGAACGTAGCATTAACAGAAAGTTGGCAACCCTTAAAAGTTTCTATAAATTTTTGCAGAAAACCCAGACTATAAAATACAATCCTACCGAAGGCTTAACCGGACTCAAAATTCATAAAAAACTTCCCTTACCTTTTTCACAAGCTGAGATGACAAATTTGTTAGACCCTTCACTCTTTAAAGACAATTTTGAAGGCGTCAGAGATTATACTATTATATATTTATTATACACAACCGGATTGCGCAGATCAGAACTTATTGGGTTGAAAGAAAAAGATTATAATATTGCTAAAAAAGAGTTAAAAGTAACCGGCAAACGTAATAAAGAACGTCTGGTTCCGTTATTAAATAACACCATAGAGGTTTTACATAATTATCAACACGTAAAAAGCATATTTTTTAAAAATAAACCAGTAGATAATTATTTGTTTTTAACCCAAAAGGGAAAGAAAATGTATGATGTCCTTGTTTACCGTTTGATAAATTCGTACCTTAGTAAAGTAAGCGTAAAGCAGAAAAAAAGCCCGCATATGTTGCGTCATACATTTGCAACACATTTATTAAATAACGGTGCAGGGCTGAATGATATTAAAGAATTGTTAGGGCACAGTAGTTTGGCGGCAACCCAAATTTATACGCACAGTAGTATTGAACAACTAAAAAATATCTATCAGCAAACACATCCAAGAAATAAAAAATAAATATAAAAAATAAAATGAAGGCCTATGAAAGCAATTTACCAAGCAACCAATTTTGACGCAGATCAAAAATTGATTAATTTCTGTCTCTTATACACATCT
>WGBX01000016.1 GCA_015494075.1 Flavobacteriaceae bacterium | reverse complement strand
AGCTTATAGTTTATCTTTATCTGAAATGGAAAAGCGCTTTGATTATATAAATACTGAATTAATCAATAAATTAACTGATCAGGGAAAAAATGTAGTTTTAGTAGGTAGTCATTATGGAAATTGGGAATGGCTTTTTTCAGTAGCTAGCAAAGCGAAGGTTGTGCCAATAGCAACTTATCTGAAAATTAACAACCCGTATTTTGAAAAATTCATACTTAAAAACCGTGGACGATTTGGCGCTAAATTGATTGAAACTAAAAAGTTAACTAAATCTTTGAAAGAGTTTAAAAAAAATAAACAACAATTTATTGTCGCACTTTTAGCAGATCAGTCGCCTCAATTACATCGTGCCCAATATTGGCGTTCATTTTTAGGTGTGCAAGATTTGCCGGTTTTTACAGGTCCTGAAAAATTGGCAAAAGATCATGATGCGGCCTTGGTTTTTTTTAATGTGAATAAGAAAAAAAGAGGTTATTATTCAGTTGATTTTGAATTGATAACAAAAGATCCTAACTCTTATCCTGATTATCAATTAACCGACCGGTTTTTAACTTTAGCAGAGCAAAAAATAAGACAGCAACCGGCATATTATTTATGGACACATAACCGCTTTAAACATCAAGGAAAGCTTAACTTAATCAAATAGTTAAATTATCGCAAAAATGATTTTCCTTAGTTTTTATCTAAATATTAGCAACAAAAGTTGCGAATAACTAAATTGTATTTAATAATTTTGTATATAATTTAAAAATATATGATATGAAAAAATACTTACTTTTGTTGTTATTCGGTTTTTATTCCGGGTCTTTAATGGCGCAAGATTTAGTAAATTTAGGAACGCTCATTCAAGGAGGTGTAGAGGATGGTAATAAATTGGTTGATGCATATATCAAGCCTTTAAACAAAGCTATTGTTTTTGGATTGACTAATGTTGATTATACGCAGATTCGTAAAGATAGAGCACACCGTTTGACATTATCATTAAAATTGGCTAATATTAATATACCAACAGAAGACTTAACATTTGATGTTACGAAGTTGGATTTACAAAATTTTGAGCCAAAAGATCCTGCAAAAGTGATGACACCTACAGTATTTGGTGATTCTTTACAATATATAACATTAGTTTCAAAAGAAAAGGATTTGCTTGGCAGACCATTAATTGAATTTGACACGCCCGGCGGTAGCCAGAGCTCATCTATGCCTTTGCCTTTTTTAGGTGCAGCATATCGTTTTGAATATACAAACTTGACAGGGCAATTTATTCCCTATATTACGGTGCCGGGTTCAGATTTTAAAGTTGGCATGTTAGGTTTAGGCATACAGCAAGATTTGGCTTTATTTATTAAAAGCTTACGTGATAAAAATTATGGTATAAGTGTACAAGGAGGCGGTTCTTATTTGTATGGACATTCCAATTTAGATATTCAGCCCGGTGAGGTTTATTCGCCAGTAACTATTGATGGTAATACTACCGGCCCTTATGACAATCAAGTCATAGATATTTATTATACCAGTTTTAATTTGGCAGTTTATTTTAATTATGATTTAACACGTCATTTCAGTTTTTTTGCCGGAGCTGGATATAATGCCGGAAGTGTCAGTATATTAGTCAAAGGAACTTATCCGGTTTATGTGGCAGATCCAACAGGATCAGGAAGTGTAGTAGCAGAAGATATTGATGACCCGCTAGATATTTCAAATACATATGATCGTCAAAAATATGAACTTGGAATAAGGGGAGATTGGTCAAAATTTTATGTACAAGTCAATTATAATATAGCCGATTACGGCGGATTAGGCTTAAATTTGGGATATAAAATGCTTTAATCAGCTTATTTGGGTTGTTGTAAATTTTGTTTTAATAAATAAAATGAATTTAATCCTGAAAATATTTGTCAAATAAAAAATAATTTATAAATTTGCACTCAATTTTGAATAAGTTAAAAATATAGCGAGATGTCGAGAGTTTGTGAAATAACAGGAAAAAAAGTGATGATGGGAAACAATGTTTCGCATGCACACAACAAAACCAAAAGAAGGTTTGATATCAATCTTTTTAAAAAGAAATTTTATATTCCTGAAGAAGACCGCTGGGTAACCTTAAAAGTTTCAAAGGCAGGATTAAAAATTATTGATAAAAAAGGTGTTGCTGCTGCAATGAAAGAAGCAAAAGCAAAAGGCTATCTAACAAGAAACGTATAAATTTAGAAAGAAATGGCAAAGAAAGCAAAAGGTAATAGAGTGCAAGTCATCTTAGAATGTACCGAGCACAAAGATAGTGGACTTCCGGGAACTTCAAGATACATTACTACCAAAAATCGAAAAAATACCCCGGGTAGATTAGAATTGAAAAAATACAATCCCATCTTGCGTAGATATACTTTACATAAAGAAATTAAATAAAACTAAGACATGGCAAAGAAAACAGTTGCAACCTTACAAACAGGTTCTAAAAAATTCACAAAAGTGATCCGTATGAAGAAGTCACCAAAAACAGGTGCATATGTCTTTGAAGAAAAAATGGTAAATGCTGCGGCAGCCAAAGATTTTTTTAAAAAATAATTTTTAAAAAAAATGTAAATATTTTAATCCGACCGGAAATTACCGGCCGGATTTTTTAGTTTGATATATCGTTTGGTTTTTGCTTTAAAAAATAGTATTTTCGTTGTCCTAAATAGCTTAAAATAAATATGTTTAAAAAAATATTTTCCAAACAAAAAAAAGAAAGTCTCGATAAGGGATTGGAAAAATCTAAAAAAAGTTTTTTCTCAAAGCTTTCCAAAGCTGTCGCAGGAAAATCAAAAGTTGATGATGAGGTTTTAGATGATTTAGAAGAAATTTTAATTACCTCCGATGTAGGTGTCGATACAACTCTTAAAATTATTGATCGTATTGAAAAGCGGGTTGCCAAGGATAAATATTTGGGAACAGCCGAACTTAATAAAATTTTAAGAGAAGAAATTGCCGGATTATTATCTGAAAATGAAGCTAATAATCAAATCAAACATTCGATAGAAACTATAAAACCTTATGTTGTGATGGTTGTTGGTGTAAATGGTGTAGGCAAAACCACAACTATTGGAAAACTGGCGCATAAATTTAAATCCGAAGGGAAAAATGTAATGTTGGGCGCAGCAGATACTTTTAGAGCAGCAGCCATTGATCAATTACAAATATGGGCAGACCGTGTCGGTATTCCTATTATAAAACAAAAAATGGGAAGTGACCCGGCCTCTGTAGTTTTTGACACGTTGCAATCAGCAGTAGCTAATAAGGCAGACATTGTCTTGATTGATACCGCCGGTCGTTTACATAATAAAGTAAATTTGATGAATGAATTGAGTAAAATAAAAAAAGTGATGCAAAAAATTGTACCGGAAGCGCCACATGAAATTTTACTTGTTTTAGATGGTTCAACAGGACAAAATGCTTTTGAGCAAGCCAAACAATTTACTAAAGCAACAGAGGTTAATGCATTGGCAGTAACCAAATTAGATGGTACAGCAAAAGGTGGCGTTGTTATCGGTATTTCTGACCAATTTCAAATTCCGGTTAAATATATAGGAGTGGGAGAGCAAATAGATGATTTGCAAGAATTTGATAAAAATTTGTTTGTTGATTCATTTTTTAAACAATAAGCTTTTATAAAAGATTTTATTTATAAATTTACATTTTTATTCTATTATTTATTTTTTTTCTAACAATTTAAGCATATATCATATATTTTTATGAAACAATTTCTATACTTGGTTTTATTTGTAAGCTTTATAATTCCAATCAAATTTAGTGGTCAAGCTGGTATACCAATTTATCATGATTATCTAACAGACAATTTATATCTTTTACATCCTTCTATGGCAGGAGCTAGCAATTGTGCAAAAATTCGTTTGACCCAACGCATGCAATGGCTAGATGTTTCTGACACACCGTCTTTACAAACCTTTAGTTTTCAAACACATTTAGGACAAGAAGGTAATAATGGTATAGGAGCTATTATTTTTAATGATCGTAATGGTTACCACTCACAAAAAGGTTTACAATTAGCTTTTGCACATCATCTTAATTTTGGTAATGGAGCTTATGTTAACAAGCTTTCTTTTGGATTAGCCGGCACACTTGTACAAAATCAATTTGATGCCACAAGTTTTGACCCAACACGATTTGATCCTGTAGTGGCAGGGATTGTGCAAAGTGATATGTATTATAACCTTGACTTTGGTTTTTCTTATCATTTAAAAGGTTTTTTCTTTAATGCAACACTTAAAAATGCCTTGCTTACCAGCCAAAACTCATCCGGAACTTTTCAAAATAATAATTTAAGAAATTTTGTAGTTTCTACAGGTCTTTATACAGGCAGTTCGAAATTTCATATCGAACCGTCTTTTTTAATTCAATATAAAGATTATTCGGGAGATGTTATTTCAGATATTAATATGAAAATGTACTGGACCATGTCAAATGATAATTTATTTTACATAGGCGCTTCATACCGAAAAGATTGGCAGCAAGATTTTGAGCAAAATACCTATCAAACATTATCACCGCTTGTTGGTCTAAACTTAGGCAAGTTAAGTTTAGCCTATATTTTTACCTACGATATGACACCTACACCTGTTAGTACAGTAGGTTTTCATCAAATTAGTTTAGGTTACAATTTTAATTGTAGGCGACAACTGGTCAAAATGAGTTGCCCTGAAATTTTTTAAGTCTTAATCTATTTCTTCATAGTCAATAAATTCTCCTTCATTGTTTCGCGTAGAGACGTTTTTTTCTTCAGGTTTTTTTTCTATATAAGTTTCGCCTTCTTTGGTTTTCGGTCGTTCTTTGTAATACGGATTATTAAATTGGTTTTCAAAATTTTTTGAAGCTTTTTCCATCATTTTTTTAGCCATAAAAGGTGCCGCCAAACGCATAATGATTTTAAAAATGTAGTAAAAAACCAAGATATATATAATTGTTTTTAAAAGTCCCATGATCATAGTATTAAATTTTATTAAACAAAGATAACTTATATCTCTAAAACTTGCATAATTTTTTTGCTTTGTTTAACTTTAAACTTATTATTTTCACCATGCATTTAAAAGAACTCAGCTTATATAATTTTAAAAATTTTGGAGATAAATTCTTTGATTTTGATGCTAAAATTAACTGCTTAGTAGGTCATAATGGTGTTGGCAAAACGAATGTACTCGATGCTATTTATTTTTTGGCCTTAGGCAAATCTTATTTTAATCATAATATCCGTCAGTTGATAAAATTTGAAGCACCGGCATTTAGTGTTAAGGGGAAGTTCGACTTTGAAGGCAAAATTGAGGTAATTCATATCAGTTATCAAATTGACAAAAAAAAAACTATTAAGCGTAATAATAAAACTTATGACAGGTTATCTGATCATGTAGGACTTATACCTCTTGTGATGATTTCACCTTATGACCGTGATTTAATTTCCGAAAGTAGTGATACACGCCGGAAGTTTATTGATCGGATTATTTCACAAGCTGATAGTCAATATTTGTCCGGTTTGATACATTATCAAAAAGTATTGGCACAACGCAACCGATTATTAAAGTATTTTGCATCTAATAACACTTTTGACGCTGATACTTTAGCTATTTATGATTCTCAATTAGAAGATTATGGTTCTCATATTTTTAAAAAGAGAAAAGCCTTTATGGTCGATTTTTCAAGATATTTAAAAGAAAAATATGCAATATTGTCGCAGGGTAAAGAAACTGTGGGTATTTCTTACTATTCAGATTTAACAGGTCGGCCATTACAAAAGCTTTTGTTTGATAATATTCAAAAAGATCGACTTTTACAACATACGACAAAAGGTATTCACCGTGACGATTTTCTTTTTGAAATTAAAGATAAACCCATCAAAAAATTTGGAAGTCAAGGTCAACAAAAGTCATTTCTAATAGCTCTTAAATTGGCTGAATTTGAATTTTTAAAACGCAAATCACAACAAATTCCAATTTTACTTTTTGATGATATTTTTGATAAACTGGATGAAAGCAGAGTAGAACAAATTATAAAAATGGTTAACAATAAGGATTTTGGCCAAATTTTCATTTCGGACACCCATGCAGATCGAACTGAAGCGTTGGTAAAAAAAATTCACCAGAGTTTCAAAATTTTTAAATTGTAGTTTTCAAATCTGGTATTTAGGTATAATTGATCATTTAGCAATTTATCTAATCCTTGTCTTGCATCGGACTGTTTAAATTATATATTGTCTATATAAAAAATATTTTGTTTTAAAATTTAAAAAAACGACTAAGGGAATTTTTCCATTTAATTTTAATAATCTTCACATACAAACCATGCTTGTATGTCAGTCGCATATTAAATATTGGCTATATTACTTTTTCGTATAAATAAAAAGCAACGCTTATAAGCATTGCTTTTTTATTTGGACAATTGTTTATGGATTAGTCCACACAGTGTAATTTTTTGTATTTTTCTGTTAATTGCTCTGGTGTTTCCGGATAGTCAGGGCTTTTGTCAATAGCATCAACCGGACAAACAGCCACACATTGAGGCTCGTCAAAGAAACCTATACATTCCGTACATTTGTCAGGAACAATATAATAAAATTCATCAGAAATTGGATCTTGTGCGGTATCATCGTCTAAGCAAGTACCGTCAGCCATGTTCCATTCTTCACCGGGCTCATAAATAGCCGTGTTAGGACATTCTGGCAAGCAGGCGCCACAATTGATGCAATCTTCGTTAATAAATAGTGCCATAGTTCTTAGTTTTTATGTTTTAAAAGTTTAATTTTGTAGACAAATATAAGACCATTTTTCAATATGACAATAAAAGAACGAAAAAAATCTTTGAAAAGTTTAGGTAAATTTTTATCACAATTTAAACGCTCCGGAATCAATAAAAATCCTGATGTTCAAAACAACGATCCTTACTTTGAGGCTCTTAAAATGTTGATTGATAGAGCCCATGAAAATAATGGCTGGTTTACGCGTGACAATGTTTTGTTTGCCATAGAATCTTGGGCTGACGCTTTGCAGTCTGATAAAATAGACCATTGGTTTGACACGGAACATTTCAAAGCACAAACACAGCCTAAAACAGTTGGCGTAGTGATGGCAGGAAATATTCCTTTGGTCGGCTTTCATGATTTTTTGACTGTATTGGCAAGCGGACACAGGGTTAAAGCAAAGCTCTCTTCTAATGATAAACTTTTGTTGCCTTTATTGGCCAAGTATTTAATTGCTGAAAATGCGGCTTATAAACAATATATTACTTTTGTAGATGAGACTCTAAACGATATGGATGCCGTAATTGCAACCGGAAGTAATAATACTGCCAGGTATTTTGATTATTATTTTGGCAAATATCCGCATATTATTAGAAAAAATCGTAATTCTGTTGCCGTTCTAACCGGAGAAGAGTCAGCCAAAGAATTGGATGCTTTAGCTGATGATATAATGCGTTATTTTGGATTGGGCTGTCGTAATGTATCTAAAATTTTTGTGCCTGATAATTATAATTTTGATCTTTTGTTTAGCGCTTTATTAAAATATAAGGATTTAATTAACTATCCTAAATATGCTAACAATTATGATTATAATAAAGCGGTTTATTTAATGTCGGTAGACAAAGCTGTTAGAGATAGTTTGTTAGACAACGGTTTGGTTTTGCTAAAGAAAGATGTCGGTTATGCTTCGCCCATCGGAACATTATTTTATGAGACTTATAATGACATAAGTGCCGTAAAAAAAATTATTGCGCATGATAAAGATAAAATCCAAACAGTAGTAAGTAAAAAAGGTGTGATATCAGATCATATTGATTTTGGTCAAACACAGCACCCGCAATTATGGGATTATGCCGACGGGGTTAATACAGCCGATTTTTTAAATAATCTATAAATAATAAAATTGGATAAATTTATTTCAAATAAAAAGGGAAAGTTCATTTGAATCTTTCCCTTTTTGTTGTTTGTTGTGTTAACCTAAAATATTTTTAATTAAGCATTTTCTTTAATTTCAGATTCGTCGACCAATCTAAAACCGGCACCATGAATATTCACAATTTTAACTTGTGGATCTCGTTGCAACAATTTTCTTAATTTTGCAATATATACATCCATGCTTCGAGAGGTGAAATAATTATCATCTTGCCAAATTTTTGTTAATGCTTTTTCTCTTGGCATTAAATCATTTTTATGAATTGCCAACATTTTTAGCAATTTATTTTCTTTGGGGGACAATTTTACCGGTTTTTCGTTCTGATAAAATAATTGGCGTAATTTAGAGTCAAATTTAAAGTCTCCGATTTTAAATTGTATAGCTTCTGGTTTTTCTTCTTTAACAGGCGCAGCTCTACGATTTAATAAGGCTTTTATTTTGTATAATAAAACTTCGGAATCAAAGGGTTTGTTTACATAATCATCTGCTCCAATTTGGTAACCTTTTACCATATCTTCTTTTAGGGTTTTTGCCGTCAAAAAGACAAGTGGTACCTGTTGGTTGCGGGCTCTAATTTCTTTGGCTAGTGTAAAGCCGTCTTTGTAAGGCATCATTACGTCTAAAATAATAAGATCATAATAATCTTTTTTAAACTTTTCGAAGCCTTCCATACCATTACGGGCCAAAGTCACATCAAAATCGTTCAATCTCAAATAATCTCTGAGAATGATGCCGAAATTAATATCATCTTCTACAAGTAGAATTTTCTTTTTTGTTTGTGTCATATCGCTATTTTTGTTTGTGTTAATATTCTATTTTATTGTTTGTGTATGCCAATGGCAATTTTATAATAAAAGTACTACCTTCTCCTTTAGTGCTTTTAACACTAATTTTTCCACGGAGAGAGTGAATAACTTTTTGTACATATGTAAGCCCTAAGCCATGACCTTTAACATTATGAATGTTGCCGGTTGTCTCCCGATAAAATTTATTAAAAATCTTTTTTTGAACCGACTTACTCATTCCTATACCTTTATCACTGATTTCAACTATTAAGTAACCTTTATTATCATTATATGTTCTGACTTTAATATCAGGTTGTTCTTTTGAGTACTTTACAGCATTGTCTAAAATGTTAACAAAGACATTTGTCAGTAAGGTTTCATCTCCTAAAACATTTGTTTGGTCTGCTTCAAACGCGGTTGATAAACGACCGTTTTTATCTTTGACTAACAGGCTGACATGTTGTATGGCTACGTCCAAAATCTCATGTATATCTACCGGATGTTTATCAGTTTTTAAGTCAATACGGTCTAATACCGACAAGCTTAAAACGCTTTCAACTTGATTGAGCATACGCTTATTTTCCTGCTTAAGCATGTTTAAATAGGTTTTTAATTGATTTTCATCTTTAATAACCCGCGGGGATTTCATGGCATCAACAATTAAGTTTATCGTGGCAATCGGTGTCTTAAATTCATGCGTCATATTGTTGATGAAATCTGTTTTCATCTGAGATATCTTTTTTTGTCGGATGATAAAATAAATGGTTAAAATATAAACAATTAAAATTACCATCATTAATAAATCAGACAAAAACTGAACCCGCATATTTTCATGCTTAAAGAGCTCATTTTTATTAAATGCAAGAACTAATTCAAATTTTGTCAATCCTGATTTATCAGGAAAAATCCTAAACTTATAATACTTAAATTCTTTACTGTCAGGCTTAAAATGCTTAGAGTGCACCTTTGTTAAAATACCGTCGTTCAGTATACCGAATTCGTATTTATATTTAATCCCTCTACGAGATAATTCGTCTTTAATCCAATTGTTTAGACTATCAATCGAAACTCTTTTGTAGATAGGCTCAATTACTGAGATATCTTGAAAAGTCGATTGAAGGTATCTATTATCAATTTTGTCAATATCAGCACCGTTAAACTCATTAGCTTGTCTAATATGGCTATTTCTATAAAAACTCGTTTTGGTTTTTGACATACTCAGCTTTCCAAATACCGAGTCAAATTGCTGCTCTGAAATCGGGAACTTTAAATTAATCCCTTTTTCTAAAACTAAATGCTTATATGCAAAAACCTCCCTACTGTTTTTGTTTTCCTTTTTATAGACAAACTCATAAGCGTTATTTTCACTCTCTTTAACATTAGCATCTTTAAACTTTTGGTAATATTTGTCATATTCATAATTTTGCGCCTTGGATGTTACTGCATAAAGTATTTGTTTCATCAAATAATAAAATCGCTGATTTCGCAATTTTATATCATTTTCACGCAAATGTACTTGCATCATTCTGATTCCTATGACTGAAATGGTCATAAAAACCACCAAAAGTATAATGCTCTTCCTTTTCATTAAGCAAAATTATGTTAAATTAAATAAAAAAACGATATTTTTCCACTTTAATTAACTTTTAATTAACATTTTTTTAACTTCAAAATCAATTTCTTCTACTTTTTGACGCAATTTATTTAAATTACCATTATTTTCAATGATAAAATCTGAGTTTTTTAATAAAAATTCAGGTTTGTTTTGTGCTTGCATCACTTTTTTTAACTCTTCTTCATTTTTTCCATCACGTTTTTTTAGGCGTTCAATTCTTAATTTGTCTTCTGCCGTTACTGTTATAATCTTATCAACCATTTGGTCCATTCCTGTTTTATGCAAAATAGCGTTTTCAACAACAATATACGGGCTGTTTTGTCGGCTGGTCCAGTTGATAAAATCTTTTCGCACTGCCGGATGTACAATGTCTTCCAGAGCTTTCAATATTTTTTTGTTATCAAAAACTATACCGCTTATATAACTGACATTTAGTCGGTTATCTTTATATGCTTGTGGCCCTAATAGTTTACTAATAGCTTTCTTTAAGGGGGGCGTATGCATTAATTTTTTTGCACTGTCATCGGCATAATATACAGGAATATTTAGTTGTTCAAACAATTTAGCAACTGTTGATTTGCCACTGCCAATACCGCCGGTAAGCCCTATTTTATACATGTTTTACTGTTTTATTAAGTAGTTAATTTTATTAGGAAGTATATGTAAATCAAAAACTTTGTCGGGTTTTGTTGTGATTATAGGCTGCCAATATTTTTGTTTTGGTTGATATTGCACTATGGCAGTAAAAGTCCTGGGTTCAATCACTGATGAATGGTCTTTGAAATATTTATATTTTAACTTAATTTTTTCAGGAAATAACAAAATGGTAAAATGTTCTGGCGCGCCTTTTACTTTAAGTTTGACCTCTGTTTCTCCTTCGATTATTTCAGAGACCGGTATATGATAATTAATTTTATCGGTATTATATTTTGAACCGTCTATTTTTATGAGTTCCAGAGTCATATCCAAATCACGATCGAGGTTTTTTATGTCATAATGTCTTGTTTTGAGTTGTTTTATAGTATCTATAATGTTTTTATTTCCATAAATCCAAATACTATCGGGTGAAATTTCTGCTGGTTTTGTGTTTTTGAAACCGGGTTTAAAATTGAGATTTATATCCGGATAAACAGGGACATGCTTTTTGCTGACATGATGAATTTTAAATGGAATTTTTTTAGGATTCAAATTAATAATTTGACTGTTGTTTCCTAGTAAATTTTGAATTTTATTTTTAAAATTAACAGGTTGCCATTGATGACTTTTGAGTAAGTGGTGTTTTTGTACATCAATTTTGAGTTCAGGTTTGCTAATTTTGTTCTTTATGATTTGATAGCCACTGGTCTTAATGGTGACAAGTAATGTATCATTAGGTAAAAATCCTTTATAATATGCATCAGGCAAATGTTGATAAACTATGGGTAATTTAAAAGTATAATAATAGTTTTTTGTGAGTTGAGAGGCTATCCATAACAAACTTGAAACCAAGAAAAAAAAGACAAAAGTCCTTAATTTATTGTTCCGCATAAAAAAGTTTAAAATTGTATTAAAGCCTTGGTTCATCTTCTAATTATCTAAAAAATACCAGTATCTTTGCAAAGATATTAAAAAAAGCGCCCCTGTGTCATATTTACAATTATTTGCTTTAATTTTTGGTATTCATATGATGGCAGTAATGAGTCCCGGACCTGATTTTGTGATGGTATTGCGCAATGCACTACAATACAACCGAAAAATAGCAATTTTTACGGCTTTGGGAATTAGTTTAGGTATCGCAATACATATTTTTTATTCAGTTGCAGGTATTGCTTATCTTTTGCAAAAAAATACGGCTTTATTTCAAATAATTAAAATAGCAGGAGCTATTTATATTATTTACATAGGTTATAAAACTTTAAAATCCTCACCTGTGCAAATACAACAAGTAGATACAGTAGCTTCAAATTCCATTACTAATTGGGAGGCTTTAAAAATAGGTTTTGTTACTAATGTTCTTAATCCCAAAGCTTCTTTATTTTTTTTGAGTTTATTCAGTATGCTCATCCCTCCAAATTTACCTTGGAATATTTTATTAGGTATAAGTTTAATGCTTATCGTTGTTACTTTTTTATGGTTTGCATTGGTATCGGTCATTTTTACCCATAAAAAAATTGTAAGCTATTATGAAAAATACGAACCTTATATATTAAAAATTTTTGGTGTTATTCTCATACTTTTGGGATTAGCTATCTTTTTTGAATAAAAACACTTTTTATATGAAATCAAACCCTTTATTAGCAGATTTTAATACTTATCTAGGGACAACACCCTTTTCTGAAATAAAACCTAGTCAATTCAAACCGGCTGTTGAAAAACAAATATTGCTGACAAAGCAAGAAATAGATAAAATTACCGGTAATTCACTACCACCAACCTTTGAAAATACCATTGAAGCCTTAGCATTTTCAGGTTTGTATTTGCAACAAATACAAAATATTTTGTTGAATATCAATTCGGCTGAAACTTCTGACATTTGGCAAAATACTACAGAAGAAATATTACCTATGTTAAATGATTTTTATAATGAAATCAGACAAAACAAAGCCCTCTTTGAGCGGATTTCAAAAGTTTATCATCAAACCGATAGAAAAATTTTAAATGATGAACAACAAATGCTTTTAGATAAAACCTATAAGGATTTTGTGCGTAATGGCGCTTTACTAAGTAACGAAGATCAGGCTAAATTAACAAAGATAGACCAACAATTAACAAGTTTAAAATTGGTATTTAATAAAAATGTTTTGCATGAAACCAATACCTTTAAATTACATATAACCGAATTTTCTGATTTAGAAGGTTTGCCTCAATCTGTAATTGAAGCAGCACGACAATTAGCTCAAGAAAACAATAAGGATGGCTGGTTGTTTAGTTTACATGCACCTTCTTATATTCCTTTTATGAAATATATTAAAAACCGGCAATTAAGACGTCAAATGTCTTTGGCTTTTGGGTCGAGAGCGTTTAAAACAAATGCTTATAATAATGAAGAGAATGTATTGCAGATAGCCCGGTTAAGATTAAAACGTGCACGCTTATTGGGCTATAAGACTCATGCACAATATGTTTTAGAAGAGCGTATGGCGCAAACACCCGAAGCCGTCTTATCTTTTTTAGATAGTTTGTATAATTCGGCATATCCCAAAGCGCAAGAAGATATTAAAAAGTTAGCTGTTTTAGCTGAAAAAGACGGTATTGAGAAGCTTGAAAAATGGGATATATCTTATTATATGAATATTTTGAAAAAGCAAGAGCTGAATTTAGATGAAGAGAAACTTCAAGAATATTTTTCATTAGAAACTGTTTTGGAAGGTGTATTTAAAATTGCAAATAAATTATACGGTTTACAATTCAAAGAAAATAAGCAAATAGATACATACCATCCCGAAGTTCGTTCTTTTGAAGTTTGGGATGATCAAGGGCAATTTAAAGCAATTTTTTATGCCGACTTTTTCCCTCGTCCGGGCAAACGTCAAGGCGCATGGATGACTGCTTATAAAGGCCAGTGGCAAAAAGACGGCAAAGATTCACGCCCGCACATTTCTATTGTCACTAATTTTAGTCGTCCAAGTGCATCAAAGCCCAGTTTGTTAACTTTTAACGAAGTAACGACCTTATTTCATGAATTTGGCCACGCACTACATGGTATGATGGCTCAAACTACTTATCCCGGTCTGTCTGGCACTAATGTATATTGGGATTTTGTGGAGTTACCTTCTCAAATTATGGAAAACTGGGCTTATGAGCCCGAAGCCTTAGAGCTATTTGCAAAGCATTATATTACAAATGAAAATTTGCCGTCTGAATATTTAAAAAGCTTAAAAAAATCATTGCAATTCATGGAAGGTTATGCTACCACAAGACAACTTAGTTTCGGGTATTTGGATATGGGGTGGCATTATCTATTTAATCCCGATAAAGTGCAGAATGTATCTGATTATGAACAGCAACAAATGGCTAAAACACAACTTTTACCTTTTCACCATGATAATAATATGAGCGTTGCTTTTAGCCATATATTTCCGGGAGGTTATGCGGCTGGTTATTATGCTTATAAATGGGCCGAAGTTTTAGATGCAGATGCTTTCGAACTATTTAAAGAACAAGGTATTTTTAATCGGGAAGTTGCTCAAAAATTCAAGAAGCTTTTACAATCCGGTGGGACCAAACATCCTATGAATTTATATAAAGATTTTAGGGGACGTCCTCCAAAAGTGGATGCACTTTTAAAAAGAGCCGGATTAAAAGCTTAATATAGAGCATATGAAGTATTGATATTTTTCGTTTATATTTGAGTTCTAAACTTTTCAATAAAATGTATTTGAAGTCTTTAACGGTTTTTTTTGTTACACTTTTATCCTATTCAAGTTTTTTGTATGGGCAAAGTAAAGCTTGGCTTGACTTGTTTTCATATTTAAAAGTGCAACATATTCAAATCACTCAGAATAAGATATATGCACAATCTGAAAATGCTTTTTTTGTCTACTATCCAACATCAGGTGAAATAGAAAAGATATCAAGTATTCAAGGCCTGACAGGAGAAGAAATTAATAATTTTTATTATGACGAAAGTCTGCAAAAATTATGGGTATTCCATACCGGTGGTTTAATAGAAATATTAGATGCCCAACAAAAAGTTTTTCGTTCACCCGAATTGTCTTATAATGCATTTATTCCGCAACAAAATAAAATTGTAAATCAAGTTTTTGAAAAAGATGACTTGCTGTATATGGCAACAGGCTATGGTGTTTCGGTATATAATTTGGCTGCTAATGAATTTGGCGACACTTATTATATACAAAACTCGGCAGATCTGCTCAATGTAAATGCTGTTCTTGTTTTTCAAGATAAAATTTATGCCGCTACTGATCAAGGTTTGTTTGAAGCTGATTTGAATGCCAATTTGATAGATCCGGCAGTTTGGCTGCAAAGAGACACAGCAGCTTGGCAAGATTTAGCTATTTTTGACGGAAAATTGTTGGGCGTGCGACATAAAGATATTGCACTGATTTCTCCTCAATCAATTCAAAATCTTATTCATTTTGATATAGCTATAACAGGTATTAAAACAGGACAATTTATAAGTGCTTGTTTCCCTGAAACTGTAAAGTTGATTGATAAAAATTTTATAATTATTGCTTCTTTTGATACTGTAAATTTGCCTGGCGAACAATTTTTTGAAGCTGTTGATAACGGTAATAATTTATTGGTAGCCAGTACAAAGCATGGCTTAATAAATTATGATTTAACTTCTTTTACAACTGAATTTATTCACCCTGACAGTCCTTTGAGTAATCATGTATTTACCATAGATGCCGCAGATCATATATTGTGGATGGCCTATGGCGATCGTAATGCATTCAATCCTTATCCACTTTTTAGAGGTGGGCTGAGTTCATATCAACAGAATAAATGGATTAATATTCCTTATGAAGATTTTCAAATAAGTGATATCAGTTTTGTGAAAATAAGCCCGTCAAATCCGTCCATTGTGTATTTTTCTTCTCCAAAAAATGGTTTAATACGCATTAAAGATAATCAAGTTGATAAAATATTTAATCAAAATAATAGCCCTTTAAGCATGTTTTTAAATGATGGTGTTCGGGTTTTTGCTATGGATTTTGATACGCAAAATAATTTATGGGTAAGCCATGTTGTAACACCTGCATTAGCCAAGTTAAAACCTGATGATACTTGGGAATCGGTTGATTTGTCCTCTATTTTATATAGTTTTGATGTATATCACGGTACCAGTACTATATTGGCTGATCAAGAAGGTCATATTTATATGGGGACAGAGTATTTCGGTCTATTGGGATATAACCCTCAAACACAATCAAAGGTTTATTTAACCAATGGTCTGCAAACGACTGCTTATCCGCAAATAGAAACTATGGATTTGGATAAAAACGGAGTTTTGTGGGTGGGAAATAGAGAAGGTTTAAGAATTTTAAATCAGCCAGAAGAATTATTTACCCGAACCGATTTGGAATTTAAACCCATAAAAATAGTATATGAAGATGCTGTGCAACTTTTAATGGAAGGTCAGAATATTACTAAAATAAAAGTAGATGGTGCAAATAATAAATGGATTGCAACCTTAGGAAGTGGCGTTTATTATTTTAATGAAGACGGTACACAAACGATTTATCATTTTACCAAAGAAAATTCGCCTTTACCTGATAATGATGTCTATGATATTGCAATTGACGGCACACAAGGTTTGGTGTATTTTGCAACGTTAAATGGTTTAACGGCTTTTAAAGGTTTGGCAACAGATAGTGCTCCAAATTTGAATGATGTTTATGCCTTCCCTAATCCGGTAAATTTAAAAAAGCATAACTTTGTTACGATACGAGGACTTATTGAGGGTGTCAATGTCAAAATTGTAGATGTCGCCGGAAATTTGGTTTATGAAAGTACAGCCAAAGGCGGCAGTATGCAATGGGATTTGACAGCCTTTGGAAGATATAAAATTGCGAGTGGTGTCTATATAGCTTTAATTACGAATGAAGATGGCAGCCAAACTCAAACAACTAAAATTCTAGTGATAAAATAATGATAATCAGTACTGAGGCCATAGTTTTGGCAGTAATCAAATATAATGATACTGATGCTATCCTTAAAACCTACACAGCTCAAACCGGTTTTATTTCTTTTTTTATCAAAGGTTATTTTAAAGGGAACAAAGCCCGACAAAAAAAAGCCCTTTTTCAACCTAATGCCATAATTGAAATCCAATTTCATCATAAAAATACAGGAGGATTGGCATATCTTAAAGATGCCGGTTTAATTTACCACTACAAAAACTTAAATTTTGATTTTGACAAACTCAATGTTTCTACATTTTTGCGAGAAGTGCTTTTAGAAAGCCTCAAAAATGAGCAAGCAGATATTGCATTGTTCAATTTTATCAAGGCAAAATTTATCATTTTAGATCAGCAGCATTTTTCAGCAAATTTCCATCTTGAATTTTTGTTTGAGCTAACGGAAAAACTTGGTTTTTCTCCGGATTTGGATACTAATGGCGATTATTTTGATTTGGTTGATGGTTGCTTTACAAATCATATGCCTTTGGGCCCTTATCTAAACAAGCCCGAAACATCTTTATTTAAATATGTTTCGGGTATGATTTTTGCTGCAAAAAAAATTAAATTAGAACAAGGCCAACGAAAAAAACTTATAGATATTCTTATGCAGTATTATGTTTTACATATTGCACAATTTAAAATACCGAAATCATTGACAATCCTTAACCAAATTTATGAATAATTTATCTAAATTTGTCTCAATTTAACTTACCATGAAAAGAAAATTACTTTTTTATATAGCGATATTCTTATTTATTTCAACACTCAAAGCCCAAGATATTGTTGTAATTGATATGGAAAATAGTTTTCCAATTACTAATGTTACCGTCTTGAGTACCGATGATGTATATATATTTCATACCAATGACAATGGTATTGTTAATATTAGAAATTTTAAGAAAAAAGATACTATAATATTTGAGCACCCGCTTTATGAACCTTATGAAGTAACTAAGGCAGAAATTATTAAGAACAACTTCACAGTCGAATTAATAAAAAAATATCAGAAACTCGATAATGTTATTTTATCTGTATCAAGAACGAAAAGTTCAAAAAAATCAATAGCCAAACAAGTAAAAGTAATAGATTATAATGAAACATTAAAAATACAACCTGCAACAACTGCCGATTTATTAGAATCGGCCGGAAATATAGTTGTGCAAAAAACACAAGGAGGTGCGGGGAGTCCTATTATAAGAGGCTTGGAAGCCAACCGTGTCCTTTTAGTCATGGATGGTATACGTTTGAATAATGCTATTTCTCGTACAGGCCATTTGCATACGGCTATTAGTATCAATCCTCTTATTCTTGACCGTACAGAAATCATTTATGGGCCTTCTGCAATCTACGGTTCGGACGCCTTAGGAGGGGTGATTAATTTTTATACCAAAACACCTATAATAAATAATTATGAATCTATTTCAGGTGGTGCAATAGCAAGGTATGCTTCTGCAACCGATGAAACATCTTTTCACTTTAATACCGATTTAAGTTTTAGAAAATGGGCTAGTACTTTAGCCTTTTCATATAGTGATTTTGGTAATATACGTATGGGTACTAACCGTCAGCATGGCTATTCTGATTGGGGCATCATTGATTTCTATTCTACTAATACTGAAACATATTTTGACGCAGAACCAGTTGAAAATACCGATAAATCTATTCAGCCAAACACAGCCTTTTCACAGCAAGATTTTTTTCAAAAAACCGTTTATGCTTTTGGAAATGATAATGAATTTATTTTTGAAACTCAATTAAATCTGACCTCAGATGTCAACCGTTTTGATAAACTTACAGAGACCAAAGATGGGACTTTAAAATATGCTGAATGGCGATATGGGCCTGCTAAGCGATTACTTATTTCACCACAATTAAGATTAAATTTCGATACCAAATGGCTTAAAAAAGCAAATATTGTTTTAGCTTATCAAGATTGGGATGAAAGCCGTATTTATCGTAAATTTGGAAGCTTTACTCGAAATTATCAGGAAGAAAATGTCAAGGTTTATTCTTTAAATGCCGATTTTAATACCAAATTTACTGCTTCAAAGATTTTTTCTTACGGACTGGAAGCCACATATAACGAGGTAAAATCTAATGCCTATAGTAAAATTTTGCAGGTAGATGGACATGATATTGTCGGATATACAGACGGACCACCGGTACCAACTCGCTATCCGGATGGCGGAAGTCACTATTCCAGTTTGGCAGCGTATGCCAATTATAAATATATTCTCAATAAAAAATCCAGTTTTAATGCCGGACTTAGATTTACACAAACTTATGTAAGTGTAATCTGGGAGGATAACACATTCATTACACTACCTTATAATGTCAATGAATTGGCAAACTTTGCTTTTACCGGAGATGTAAGCTATATTTTTACACCTGAAAATTGGAAATTCAACTTCTTATTGTCTTCCGGTTTTCGTTCGCCTAATGTCGATGATATTGGTAAGATTAGAGAAAAAAACGGCAAAGTTGTGGTCCCCAATGTTTTTCTTGATCCTGAATATGCTTATAACGGTGAAACAGCTATTACCCGTTATTTTAACCGTCATAAATTTAGTATATCGGCAGGATTTTTTTATTCCTATTTATATGATTACATCGCTCGCGATAAATTTGAATTGCAACCCGGACAAACGCAAATTCTATATGATGGAGAATGGGTTGATACTTATGCAAATGTTAATTTAGGAGATGCTGAAATATATGGCGGCTCAATAAGTTTTGATGGTAAATTAACTCATAATTGGAGTTTGTCAGGCGGAGTTTTTTATACACATGGCCGCATGCTTGATCAGCAACGTCCATTGCCTTCTATTCCACCGGTGTATGGTAATACAAAGTTAACTTACAAATATGTCAATTTTGAAACTGCATTACAATATCGGTTCATGTTGGAAAAATCACTTGATACTTATGATATAATAGGAGGCGTTGATAATATTGAAGAATCACCGATTGATCCTGTAACCGGTGAATATTTAGGCTTTCCTAAATGGCAAATATTTAATTGGTATGGAACTTATCATTTTAATAAAAACTTTTCAGTAGATGTAGCGGTAGAAAATATTTTTGATATTCATTATAAAGAATTTGCTTCAGCAATAAGTGCCCCGGGGCGTAATTTAAAATTTCAGATTGTGACACATTTTTAAATATCATTTCTCATGAAACAACATATCACCTTAGGTGAATTTATTATTGACAGGCAAACGCATTTTCCATATTCAACAGGAGAATTAAGTAGTTTGCTTAATTCCATCAGATTGGCAGCCAAAGTTGTGAATCATGAAGTAAATAAAGCCGGCTTAGTAGATATTATTGGTGCAGCTGAAAATGAAAATATTCAAGGAGAGCAACAACAAAAACTTGATGTTTTTGCCAATAAAGTCTTTATTCAAGCTTTGGTCAATCGTGAAATTGTTTGTGGTATTGCATCTGAAGAGGAAGACTCTTATATTAATATAGTTGGTAAAGACCAAGGAAATAATAACAAATATATTGTATTGATGGACCCTCTTGATGGCTCTTCAAATATTGATGTCAATGTATCGGTTGGTACCATTTTTTCAATTTACAGACGTATAAGTCCGGTGGGACAACCCGTAACTAAGAATGATTTTTTACAGCCCGGCGTTAATCAAATAGCAGCAGGCTATGTAATTTACGGAACTTCTACTATGCTTGTTTACACCACTGGTCATGGTGTAAATGGTTTTACGCTTAATCCGGCATTGGGTGTTTTTTACCTCTCGCATCCTGACATGCATTTTCCAAAAAAAGGTAGAATTTATTCTATTAATGAAGGAAATTATCGACATTTTCCAAAAGGCATTAAAAAATTTATCAAATATTGCCAAGAAGAAGAAGCTGATCGTCCTTACACATCGCGATATATAGGATCATTAGTATCAGATTTTCATCGTAATATGATAAAAGGCGGTGTCTATTTATATCCTAATTCAAGTCGTTATCCTGATGGTAAATTACGCTTACTATATGAATGTAATCCAATAGCATTTTTGGCAGAGCAAGCCGGAGGGAAAGCCTCAAACGGACATCAACGTATTATGACATTAAGTCCGGAAACTTTGCACCAACGCGTGCCTTTTTATGTCGGAAATACAGAAATGGTACAAAAAATTGAAAAATATATAAAAAAATATGACAGAGAAAGAACTTAAAGAATTACATGAAATTTTTCTAACACACCCGAAAATCACTCATAATAGTAAAACTGTGCAAGAAGGGGATATTTTTTGGGCTTTAAAAGGTAAGAAATTTGATGGTAACAATTTTGCCAAAGAAGCCTTAGATAAAGGAGCACATATTGCAGTGGTTGACAATCCCAAATTGAAAAATAAAAGGTATTTTCTTGTTGAAAACACATTAAAGGCATTACAAGATTTTGGAAATTTTCATAGGCATTATGTTGGAATGCCAACTATTGGTATCACCGGAAGTAACGGCAAAACTACAACCAAAGAGTTGGTTAATGCGGTTTTAGCTCAAAAATATAATACAGCAGCGACATTTAAAAACCTAAATAATCATATTGGAGTACCTTTGAGTTTATTGGAAATCCCCGAAGATACTGATGTGGCAATAATTGAAATGGGGTCTAATAATTTTGGAGAAATAGAAACCTTAGCAAAAATTGCTGATCCTGATTTTGGTATTATTACCGGTATAGGCAAAGCGCACTTAGCTTCATTTAAAAATAAAGATGGTGTGTTGAAAGAAAAAAAAGCACTTTTTGACCATGTCCGTCAAAAAGGCGGCGTGCTTTTTGTCAATTTTGACGCCCCCGAAATTATAAAAGCAGCAGAAGCGGCACAAATAGTTGGATTTAGTTACCTAAATTATCCGGAAGCTACTGTCCAATTAAAGGATATTTCAGGTACAGGCCCTTTAAAAATACGTTTAAATAATACAGATATCCAAACCAAATTAAATGGTAAATATAACCTTTCAAATATTGGATACGCTATTACTGTAGGCAAATATTTTGGCTTATCTGATAATGAGATTAAAGTAGCATTAGAAAATTTTGTTCCTAAAGATATGCGTTCTGAAATAATAGAACAAAATGGGAATCTTATCATTTTGGATGCTTATAATGCCAACCCGACGAGTATGAAGGTTGCATTAGAAAGTTTACATCAAATGACCGGATCAAAAAAAATGGCTATTTTAGGCGATATGTTTGAATTGGGAGAAGCTGCGGCAAAAGAACATCAAGCTATTGCCGATTTGGTAAAAAAAATGGGAATTGAAGCTTATTTAATTGGATCTAATTTTGCTAAAACTAAAACAGATTTCCCTAAATTTGAGACCACACAAGATTTTATTAATCAAAATATATTAGAGAATTTAAGAGACACAACTCTACTTATCAAAGGATCACGGGGTATGGCTTTAGAAAAAATACTTTCTAAACAATAAGACATATATTCTTTATATAAAGTCGGCTATGGCCGGCTTTTTTTATGTCAAATTGCTGGTTTTAACGTCAAAAGGACAGCTTAAAGGGACATAATGACTGTTTTATAGTTTTGGAATATTTGTTGCAAACTAAAACACAGATATAATTAATAACTAAAAACTAAAAACAAAAATTATGGAAGCAATTTACAAATTACAAGCAAATGTAAAACATTGGTGGATGCCTGTATTGACAGGTTCATTATTAATAATAGGTGCACTATTAATGATCTTTTTCCCTATCGCCTCATTCGCAGGCTTAGCTATATTATTCGGATGGGGTTTATTCGTTTATGGTGGTTTAAACTTTGTTTTTGCAATAAGAAACAGATCATCATTTAAAGGCTGGCTTTGGTATTTAATGTTTGGGTTAATTGAAATGGCCTTAGGTGCTTATCTTTTATTTCAACCGGCCTTAGCAGCAAGAGCTTTAGTCTTATATCTAGGATTTTGGTTTACTTTTATCGGTATTTCACGCATTAGTTTTGCCTTTGTAATGAAAGATATGGGAATGAAAAATTGGGGCTGGACTTTATTAGGAGGTATCTTTGTTTTAATTGCTGCTTTTATAATAATTTTAAATCCGATTATTGGTATGTTTAGTGCAGTATATCTAGTCAGTTTTGCTGCATTCTTAACAGGCTTAATGTCAATTTCTTTCGGTTTAGAATTGAAAAAATTAGATAAAGCATTTAAAGGATAAAACATGGTAAAATTAATTATTAAAAATTTAAAAGAGGTTGAAGAGCCTTTCCGTAATGAAGCTGAGGAAATCTGTCAAGAGAAACTGGATTTTTATCAAAATTTATTTAAGAAGTATGACAAAGATTTAACATTAGAAGTTATAATTAATAAGTCAGCAAAAACTTATACGGTAAGTGCTTCTATTGATTTGAAAAGTAAAAAAATCCTTATTGCAGAAGAAAACAAAGATGTGTTAAAAGCACTTCGTAGCTTATTTAATGAATTTAAAAAAGCCGTCAAACGGCAGTATGAGCTCGAAAGAAAAGATTATGAATATAAACGGAAAAACAGACGTTAAATTTTTATTAAACAGTATTTCGGCAGTCACCTTTTAGGTGGCTGCTTTTGATTTTATTTGTAATTTTGTTCTTATAAATTCTATGGCACACAAAACTAAACATATTATTCTGACACGTTTACTTTTGTTTGTATTAATAGTGCCGCCATTTTGGCAATTAGAACATACTTTTAACAATAGTCATGGTGTTTTGTATCATCAAAACGCAGATACTATTCATTCAGTTTATGATAATTCATGTGCGCCATTGCACAAACATTTTCAATTTCATTCAGTTTATAATGTGTTTTTTTTTCAAACCTTAGAGCTAAAATCTTCGGTTAAAAAAAACAGTTTATTACCTCAAAAGCCTTATATCTTTAGCCTTCGTACGTTTGTATTGAGAGCGCCTCCCAAAAGTGCATAATCTTATTATACAATTTTTTATCGGTTATTTAAAATTCTATGCTAAACTATAAAGTTTTCACTTAATTAATTCAACTAATTGAGTGAAAACTGTATAATAGGTTTGTCATAAGATATAGAATACCAACAATTTTATTTAGCCTTCTTTTTTCTAAAAATCTTGAAGGGCAGATTTACATTATAATTAAAACATTAAAACTTATGAAAAATATCATAGCAATTATTATTATCATTTTTAGTTTTTCATCGTCATTTGGACAATATACTTTATCAGGGACAATAAAGGATGCAGATACAGAGGCGCCCTTAGCAGGCATT
Source organism: Flavobacteriaceae bacterium (assembly GCA_015494075.1). Lineage (GTDB taxonomy): Bacteria > Bacteroidota > Bacteroidia > Flavobacteriales > Flavobacteriaceae > WGBX01. The sequence goes on along the minus strand of WGBX01000016.1, from coordinate 28,553 downwards.
AATATACATATACCGGCAATAAACTTAAAAACCGTGTCAGACTTAGAAGGGCGGTTTAAGTTTGAAAATATTAAAACGCCAGATATCGAAGTTGTGTTTTATTCTCAAGGATATCAAACAATTTATAAAAAAATTCATTTTGATACGCCTTATAAAACAATACAAATACTGATGAAAGAAGCTGTATTTGAGATAGATCAAGTGATTGTGTCTACGGGATTTAATAAGCTTCAGAAAGATAATGTTATGAAGGTATCTCATAAAAGTATGACAAACTTAGAACAAAAAGGTATGCAAAATATAATGGAAGGTATAGCGCAAGTTCCCGGTGTATCTAATTTAAGTACCGGCACGGCTATTACCAAACCTGTAATAAGAGGTCTGAGTGGTAACCGGGTTTTAGTTTATAATCAAGGGGTACGACTTGAAAATTATCAATTTGGCGCAGAGCACGGAATGGGGATTGACCCTTCCGGAATATCAGGGGTAGAAGTGATCAAAGGCCCGGCTTCTTTACTTTATGGTTCGGATGCTTTAGGAGGAGTTATTTATTTAATACCGGAAAAGTTTGCCCCAAACAATCAAATAGTTTATAATATTAATGGAAAATATTTTAGCAATACTAAGGGTATTCATACGAGTGTTGGAGTAAAATCATCTAAAAATAATTGGCAGTTTATTACACGTGGAAGTTGGAAACAAAATGCAGATTATCTGATACCATCCGGTGAAAGTGTTTTGAATACTGCCAATAATGATACGGATCTAAAATTAGGAATTGGTTATCATAAAACCGGCTATAAAACAGCTTTGCGATATAATTTTAATCATACTTTAAATGGCTTAGCCTCAGGCATTGGTATAGAAAAAACCAATTATGATATAACCGGAAAATACCAAGATTTAACAACTCATAATATTAGCTGGAAAAACGATATTCGTTTGAACAAATCACATTTTAAAACCAACTTGGGCTATTCAAATGTACGGCGTGCACTAATTAATAATGATCGCCCCTTCATTGATATGACACTTAACACATTTAATGCTGATATTAAATGGTATGCACCTAAAAAACAAAACTGGGAGTGGATAACAGGAACACAACTGATGTTGCAATCTAATTCTAATACAGGCGAGCATTTTTTACTTCCTGATGCCCAGATATTTAGTGTTGGTGTTTTTGCTAATGTGAATCGGACTTTTAATAAAAGCATTTTGCAAGGCGGCATACGTTACGATTTTAGAAATACTCATACTGAAACAATTGATGCTACCCGAATTGGATTTGATAAAAATACAGGAAGTCTTTCCGGTGCATTAGGTTACAAACAAGATTTGAATGAAAAAATGACGCTTCGAATTAATTTAGCCTCAGGTTTTAGAGCACCTAATTTGGCAGAGCTTACTTCAAATGGCGAACATGAAGGGCGAATAGAAATTGGAAATCCGGATTTAAAAAATGAGCAAAATATACAAGCAGATTTTAATTGGGAATATAATAGCACACACATTGAATTTTTTGTTAATGGCTTTTATAACCATATAAACAAGTATATATATTTGCAGCCTTTATCATATCAAATAGATTCTTTGCCGGTTTATTCTTATCAACAAGACAATGCCTATTTGTATGGTGGGGAAGCAGGTTTGCATTTTCATCCACATCCTTGGGATTGGTTGCATGTCAAAAGTAGTTTTGAAATGGTTGTTGGAAAAAAACAAACAGGAGAGTATTTGCCTTTAATTCCTGCGGATCAATGGAAAAATGAAATTAGATTAACTAATAAATTACCACATAAAATTTGGCAAAAATATTACTGGTTTGCCGAATTTAATCACACTTTTAAAGCACGAAACAACCCTAATGAAGCAGTTTATCCGGCATACACGCTAATAAATACAGGTGTGGGCATAAATATGCAGTATCATAAAACAAAAACTATTTTAAACCTGAGTATTCATAATTTATTTAATCAAACCTATGTTTCTAATCTATCCGTTTTAAGAGAAGAAGGTATTCCTAATCAAGGCCGCAATATTATTATTGGTATTAATATGACATTTTAATATTAAAATGCTATTGGTAAAATAAACCTGAGAGTTTATAAAGTAAACTTTACAGGATATAAAAAGCAATTAATTAGCTGTTTAATAATATTTAAATTTGCATCATAAAAACTAAATATTATGAAAAAAACACTATTATTTTTAAGTTTCTTAGTTGTAATGGGAATTTTTACCGCTTGTGATAAAGACGATGATCCGGTCGAACCATCTCCAACTGAATTATTAGTAGCTCATGAATGGCAGGGAATTGAAGCTGTTGCATACGAAGATGGTACAGCGGTTGACACATTAGACTTGTCTATTTTTACATTTTTGTTTGCAGTAAACCATGATTTATTTGTTTATAGAGAGGGCATACTTGATGAACAAGACGAATGGGAATACATAAGTGGTTCTCCTGATATTATCAGGATAACACCAATAGCCCCGCCTAAGGTTGAACAGCCTGTATTTTATATACCTACAAATAATAAAGCATCAGAAACATTGGATTTAAAAGTAGAAACATTAACCACAGACAAGCTTACATTTTATATAGAAGAAATTGTTGACGGTGTAAATGAGAAATATATTTACTATTTTAAAAAATAATTAAACTTTTTCTATTCTTTTAAAATCCCGTTTGTATAAACGGGATTTTTTATTGTGCCTTTCATTCTAAATATGTATTTTTGAATCATAAAGTTAGTTTTATGATTGAAAATAACCGTAATAATAAATATATAAATAGAGAAATAAGTTGGTTGTCTTTTAATGAACGGGTACTGCAAGAAGCTTCTGATCCTAAAGTACCACTATTAGAGCGCTTGCGTTTTGTAGGAATTTTCTCAAATAATATGGATGAATTTTTTAAAGTTCGATATGCTAAAGTACAACGTATCAGCTTGGGTAAATTTCCTGAAAAAAGCAAATTTGAAGTTCGTCAAGCCAAAAAACTTTTAAAAGAAATTACTAAAATTGCGATTAAGCAGCAAAATGAAATGAGGCGTGTGCGTCGTGGTATATTCGAAGAATTAAAACAACACGATATTCATTTGATTGACGAACGGGAAATTAATAAAACACAAGGCGAGTTTCTAAAAAAATATTTTATCGATAGAGTTAGCCCGTCACTGGTAACGATAGTTTTAAATGACCTTCCCGAATTTCCCATCATTAAAGACTCATCAGTTTATTTGGCTGTAAAAATGAGCAAGAAAAAAGGGCGCGAAATAAAAGATGATATTACCGAACCTATATATGCCTTAGTCGAAATTCCTACGGATGATTTGGGTCGTTTTGTTGTATTACCCAAAGAAGGCAATAAAAATTATATTATGCTTTTAGATGATGTCATCCGTTATAATCTCGATGAAATTTTTAATATTTTTGACTATGATAAGATCGAAGCTCATGTAATAAAGATATCACGTGATGCACAGTTTGAAGAAGATACCGACCGTACTAAAAGTGTCTTGGAAAAAGTCAGTTTTTATGTCAGACAACGGCAAAAAGGCGAACCGGTACGGCTTATTTATGATGAAGCCATAGCTAAAGATACGCTCGAATTTTTAAAACAAAAAATGGGAATCGATGAGTTAGATAGTTTAATTCCGGGGGGGCGTATTCATAATCACCGCGACTTTATGGGCTTCCCTGATTTAGGCAAAAAAACTTTGCTTTACAAACAATACCCACCCTTACCAATCAAAGATTTATCTCTTGAAGGCAGTATTCTTAAACAAATTAAAGAAAAAGATTACTTGCTTTATGCACCATATCACAATTATAAATATGTGGTCAAATTTTTGCGCGAAGCTGCTTTAGACCCAAAAGTAAAAGAGATTAAAATTACGATCTATCGTTTGGCAAAAAACTCTCAAATAGCCAGTTCGCTTATCAATGCCGCAAAAAACGGCAAAAAAGTAACTGTTCAAATAGAGCTACGAGCCCGCTTCGATGAAGCTCAAAATATCAAATATGCCGAAATTTTTAAAAATGAAGGTATTAATCTTGTCTTTGGCTTACCTGATATAAAAGTGCATAGTAAAATCTGTATGATTGAGCGCGAAGAACAAGGTGAGATTAAAAGATATGGATTTATTAGCACCGGTAATTTTAACGAAAAAACAGCTAAAATTTATACAGATTACACCTTGTTTACTGCCAATCAAGGCATTTTAGAAGATGTATCAAAAGTTTTTGATTTTTTTGATATCAACTATAAAATACCGAAATATAAACACTTGTTGGTATCGCCACATTATTTCAGGCGTAAAATGTATGCTTTAATTAATGAACAAATTAAACGGGCCAAACAAGGAAAAAAAGCTTTAATAAGGCTGAAAATGAATAGCTTGTCAGATCGAAAAATAATCAATAGACTCTATCAAGCTAGTCAGGCCGGCGTAGAAATTAATTTGATTATACGCGGAATTAACAGGCTAATTCCCGGAGTAAAAGGTATGAGTGATAATATACAAGCTATCAGTATTGTAGACAAATTTTTAGAGCATCCGCGACTATTTATTTTCGGAACTGATGATGCCGCCAAAGTTTTTATCGGATCGGCAGACTTTATGCCGCGAAATTTAGATCGGCGCGTAGAAGTAACCAGTCCTGTTTACGATAAACATATCAAACGACAACTAATAGATACATTTAATATTTCATGGAATGACAATGTTAAAGCACGGATTTTTAATCAAATTCAAGACAATCAATATAAAAGAAACGGAAAAAAAACTCTCCGATCACAATTTGCTTTATATGATTATTATTTAGAAAAATTGAAATAAAAAATCGCAACTATTTTAAATAACATTTCCGTTATTAATAATTATAATAAAATTATTTTTTTTGTTGATGACCTAAATAAAGCCCGCCGAGAACTAAACTGATGACATAAATGTCAACGGCTAAAGTGATATTCATAGTTTTAGTAGCCTCAATAACAGGTGAAATCAAATTGTTTTCTGCGATATAATAATTAATTATAACTTGAAGAGCAACTAAAATTAGACTGATAGTGCATAATGTCCGTAGACTTTGTTTTTTAGGAAGTTTTTCAAAAAAATTAAATACTTTAAAAAATAAATAGGCAGCTGTTAAACCTAAGACAGCCCCCAAAACCAGCATGGTATTTGACTCTGTTTGAAAAATCAAATAAATCATAGAAAGTAACAAACTGATGGCATAATATCCACCTACAAAAAGGCAGAGTGTTTGGACAATTCTAATGTGTTTCATAGTAGTTATATTAAATTTGAATCTAACCCAATATTTTTTTTAAACCTAGGCAGGGGCAATAAACAAAAATTGCATATCCTTAAAAAGGAAAGTTTTTTACCTTCAATTTTATAACCATAAAATTGGCCAACCCAAGTCAAAACAAATATAATTAAGTTTGTATAATACAGCGGTATAACTTTTGATAAGTAATAATTACCAAGGCGTGCTATAACCGATAAAATAAACATCTCTATAAATATTTTGAATAAAAATTGAGTGTAAAATAAAAGTATAAAAAATAATACGACTGTTTCCCAATTGGCAATAAGTGGATGGTGAACAGGCAAAATATTTTGTAACCGGGGATTGTCAATACTTGTTAGTATCCCAACAATACTAAAAAAAATTAATGAGACACAAATATAATGAATATGTTGATTTGATGAGTTTTGATGGCTTTCAGCATACTCATTAAACCATTGTGTTTGAGATTTCATGCTCGGTTAAGTTTCTGTAAAGTTATTAAAAAAGCTTTATATACAGAGAGTTAGAGTTTGGTTTTGATTTTTTATTAAGGATATTTGTAATTATATAAAGAATAGTTAAATATTTTTTAGTAATTTTGTTTAAAACACAAACAAAAAAAGCGTATATGAAAAAAATTACTTTCTTATTTTTATGGGTCGGTTTAAGCATGTTTGGTCAAAGTTTTGTTGATGCAACCGCCGATTTACCACAATTATCATATGGGTTTTCTGCATGGGGTGATTATGATAATGATGGCGATTTAGACTTATATTTTACAGGGCAATTAAATAATAATAATACCGGTGGGTTATACAAAAATGATCAAGGCAGTTTTACCTTATTGACCGGTTCTGGTTTGCCAACGAGGAGTAACGGCTCCGCAGTTTGGGGCGATGTCAATAATGATGGTAAATCAGATATTGTTATTATGGGTTATGATGGCGCTACAACCGTTGCCGAAGTTTATTTGAACAATGGTAACGACACTTTTAGCTTGCATGCAACTACACTAGCCGATGTTGGTTATGGTGAAGTTCAATTAGCTGATTTTGATGCTGATGGTAATATAGATTTGGGCCTTACAGGTTTGAATATGTCTGTCAATACCAATTTAACTAAACTTTATTCAGGAAACGGCAATGGTGATTTTACCGAATTAACCAATGTAGCATTGCCTCCTATTTCTTATGGTCATATTAAATTTGCCGATTATGATAATGACGGCGATACAGATTTAGTTTTATATGGTGAAAATACTTCAACCAATAGTCCCTATACTAAAATTTGGGAAAATGACGGGAATGCTAATTTTACAGAGAAAAATTTTGGTTTACCGCAATTAAAAGAAGGTGATATAGAGTGGGGCGATGTCAATAATGATGGTAAAGTTGATTTAGTTATAACCGGAACTGCAACAGGCGAAAGTGAAGCGCATTTATTTATAAACAACACGACTTCTTTTGATGAGGATTCAAATTTTAATGTTATAGGCGCCCAACAATTGTCTAATATTGAACTGGCCGATTTTAACGATGATCAGACTCTGGATATATTTATAGCTGGAAATAATTATAGTAACAATACTTCTACTTTAATTGCCAAAATTTATCTTAATACTGCTGCTTCATTCTCTGAAAATACAGATGCTATTTTAGAGCCTTTGCAATATGTTGACGCACATGCAATAGATTATGATAATGATGGAAAAATGGATTTGTTTGAAACCGGTTTAACTGCTAATTATGTCGGAACCGCTAAACTTTATCATAATGGTTCTGTATCAGCTATTGAAAATAATTTAGCCAATCAATTCCATATATATCCCAATCCGGTTAGTACAAATTTACATATTATTCACAATAACAATTTACCGTATCAAATTTTTATAAATGATTTAACCGGTAAAGAAGTATATCGAGGCCAATCAGATCAGAATATGCAGATCAGAGTGGCTGATTATCCACAAGGTATTTATTTAATTAAAATTGTTTCTGGACAAAACAGTTTGGTTCAAAAGCTTATTGTGAAATAAAACTTTAAGGTAATTATAATTAATAAAAAATGCGGCTGAATATTCAGCTGCATTTTTTAAATTTAAAGGTTATTTATGGGTTATTTCTTTAAATAATTGTTCCAAATTTTTATTTTTTTTATGCATTTGAAGAATTTTTAAACCTTGTTCATTGGCAAAATCAAAAATAGTAGGGCGCATATCTTTTTCTGTTCCAAAAGCAAGACACCAAATATGATCCACTAAATTTTCAGCAGCTTCAAGATGAGGCAATTGGTCTAAATATTCAGGCTCAATACGCAAATCGAATTCAACTTCAATAATTTGTTGTTGGCCTTGCTGTAATTTTTTCAATGGTGTGTCAGCCAATATTTTACCATGGTTTATAATTAACACACGATCTGCCATTTGTTCTACCTCTTGCATAATATGTGTTGAAAGAATTATGGTTTTGTTTTGTCCGAGGTCTTTAATGAGTTGCCTAATTTCGACTAATTGATTCGGGTCAAGTCCTGTTGTTGGTTCATCTAATATTAATATTTCAGGATCTTGTATTAAAGCGGCTGCCAATCCCAGTCTTTGCCTGTATCCCTTTGAGAGCTGTCCTATTTTTTTATGAGATTCAGGTAAAAGTCCTGTCAGTTTAATTAAATTTTCTATCCGACTACCGGAAACTTTATAAATAGCTGCTGTAAATTCTAAATATTCGCGTACATACATATCTAAATATAAAGGATTGTGTTCAGGCAAATAGCCGATATGCTTTTTAATTTCTAATGCGTTTTTCTGAACATTGTTACCTAAAATTTTGACTACGCCACTATCAGGTTGGATATATCCGGTCATTATTTTCATTAAAGTTGATTTTCCGGCACCATTAGGCCCCAATAAGCCGATAATTTCTGCCTGATTCACTTCAATGTTGATATCATCTAAAACTTTTTGCTGACCGTATGATTTATTAATATTTTCTAATTTGATCCGATTCATTTTTTCCATTTTTTATATATAAGTCCTGCCAAGAATTGAGCTGACATAAAAGCAATCAAATTGTAAATAACAGAAAGCCACGAAAAACCCATATGGAAGTGAACTTTGTTATAAATACGCAACAAAATTATGAAAATAACCGGAATGTGAATTGCCAGCATCCAATCTCTTGATTTGAATCTGCTTTTGACCCGCCAAAAACCAAAAGGAAAGGCTATAAGAAAAACTAAAAAAGCAAAGGTTAAATTATTCATTTATTTATATTTTGTAAATCTACGTCAAAAATAATATCTTTGATTTACAAAAGGTAATGATTTGATGTTAAATAACGCCCGATTATCACAATTTTTATTTTTAGATGTAGAAACAGTACCTGAGATCTACAAGTTTGATCAGTTGCCTGAAGTAAAACAAAAGTTGTTTGAAAAGAAAGTACAATATCGGCTTAAAGACGAACAAACGGCTGAGGAATTATATGAACAAGCCGGAATTTGGGCTGAATTCGGTAAAATTATTGTCATTTCTGTTGGTTTTTTTGTTAAGGACGATGGTAGTGAGTTTCGTTTAAAGTCCTTTGCATCAGATAATGAAAAGGCGCTACTCAATGAATTTGCTAATTTGCTAAACACTAAATATTTTCAACGTAACGATCTAAAACTTTGTGCACATAATGGTAAAGAATTTGACTTTCCTTACATTGCCAGACGCATGATTATTAATCAGATTCAACTGCCTAAACAATTACAAGTTTTTGGTAAAAAACCTTGGGAAACACCATTTTGTGACACTATGGAGCTGTGGCGTTTTGGAGATTATAAACACTACACTTCATTAGAATTGTTAACACATATTTTGGGAATTCCTTCACCAAAACAAGATATAGATGGCAAAGATGTAGCTCGTGTATATTATGAAGAAAAAGATTTGCCGCGTATTAAAAATTATTGTGAAAATGATGTAATTGCCATTGCTGAGGTGATGTTGCGCTATATGGGCAAAGAATTACTCAATGAAAAACAAATTGTTAGAAAATAATTTAAAAACAATATTATGGCTTCAATATTTACTAAGATTATCAATCGTGAAATACCTGCTTATATAGTAGCAGAAGATGATGAGCATATTGCTTTTTTAGACATCTCCCCAAATGCTACCGGGCACACACTGGTAGTTCCCAAAAAAGAAATAGATTATTTATTTGACATGCCGGAGCAAGAATATATGGCATTGATGAAATTTTCCAGAAAAGTAGCCAAAGCTTTAGAACAGGTTTTTACCGGTGCCAAACGTATAGGTGTCGCTGTTGTAGGTCTGGAAGTGCCACATGTTCATGTTCACTTAATTCCTTTAAATGAGATGCGTGATATGGACTTTAGAAAAAAAGTAACCTTATCAGCAAAAGATTTTGAAGAAATTCAACAAGCCGTTAAGACAACTTTTGAAAGTTTAGAATCATAAGTATTTATTTTTGGCGATATAAAAAAGGCCATAATACCGGTTTGAAACCGGCTTGTATGTCAGCAGGCAAATAATCTATCTGATATTGATAGCAACTTTCTTGTATTTTTTTAAAATAATTTTGTACAGCCTTTTGGTAAGTTGCTTTAATTTGTTCAGGATAAAGATTGATAGTTGTAAGATGTTCGATGTCAACAAACTTTGTTGGTTTATTTTCAAACTCAAAGGCATATTCTGTTTTATAATCATAAACATGAATTAGCAAAACTTGGTGTTTATTATATTTTAAATGACGCAAGGCATCAAATAATTCTGTCTTATTTTTCCGGACTTCCCATAAATCAGTTATCAAAATGATGAGACTGCGGCGGTGAATATTTTCAGCTATTTCATGTAAATGCTGGTAGGTTTTAGTCTTTTTTTTGAGAGAGGTTTTTTGTAAAATTTTTTCCAAATGGTGTAGTAACATTCTATGGTGTGCTGCACTATTTTTTTCTTTGGCAAAAAACTCATAATTTTCAGCATAAATACTTAGGCCAATAGCATCGCGTTGTTTTTTTAAGATTTCCATAAGGGCAGCAGCGCTCAAAACACCAAATTGTATTTTGTTTAATTGTGAAAGATTAAAATTATTACGTTGCGGATAATGCATTGATGAAGAATTGTCTATGATAAAATGGGCCCGTAAATTGGTTTCATCTTCAAATTTTTTTGTAAATAATTTATCTGTTTTACCATAGAGTTTCCAATCAATAAATTTGGTGCTTTCGCCGGGGGTATAAATTTTATGTTCTAAAAATTCGGCAGAATAGCCATGAAACGGACTTTTATGCAATCCTGCCAAGCTACCTTCAACAACTTGTTTTGCCAGCCATTCAAGATTAGGAAGTTGATAGTCATTTTTTTCTAATTTTATCATAATCAAATCATTATAAAGAATAATCATTAAGCTTAAGTAGGCTTTCTATAATTTTTCTATTGTTTAAAAGCCTAGGCACTTTGTTTTGTCCGCCTAATTTACCTTTTTTTTCTAACCATAGATAAAATAAGTTTTGCGAAGCTATATTTATTTTAGGAGCGGCCATCGTAATGTTTTTATATCGTTTTGCTTGATAGTCAGAATTTAAGCTTTGCAAATATTGATCAAGTAAGTAGCTAAACCGGTTTATATTCTCAGGTAATTTTTCAAATTCTATCAGCCATTCATGTCTACCTTGTTTGTTAGCATCCATATATAGAGGCGCTACGGTATATTCTTTCACTAAAGCACCGGTTTGTTGAGCTGCTTTAGTTAAGGCTTTGTCAGTTTGTGCAATAATAACTTCTTCGCCAAAGGCATTGATATAATGTTTTGTTCGACCTGTAATTTCAATCCGGTAAGGTCTTATTGAGGTAAAACGAATTGTATCACCGATAATATAACGCCACAACCCGCTCATAGTTGTAATTACCATTGCATAATTAACATTAGGTTGTACATCATTTAATGTTAATACTTGAGTTGAATCGACCTCATTAAAAGCCGATAATGGTATAAATTCATAAAAAATACCATAATCTAGCATCAAAAGCATATCAGAACGTTCAGGCTGGTCTTGTAAGGCAAAAAAACCTTCCGATGCATTGTAAATTTCTAGATAATTAAATTTTTCAGAAGGGAAGAACTGTCTAAAAGATTCCTTGTAAGGTTTAAAGCTGACACCACCATGAAAAAACACTTCTAAATCCGGCCATATTTCTAAAATATGTTTTTTACCTGTTTGTTGCAATGCTTCTTTTAAAAAAAGCATTATCCACGAAGGGACACCTGCTAAGCCTGTCAATTGGTTACTTAAAGCTTCTTGAATAATACGTTGTAGTTTTATCTCCCAATCTGCCAGCAAAGCTGTTTTTTTTTCAGGTACTGTAACCAAATTGGTCCAAAAAGGCATATTATCAATCATAATTGCAGACAAATCACCAACATAAGCTTGTCCATGTTTATGTAACTTTTTGCTACCACCTAACTTTAAAGTTTTGCCTTTAAGTAATTTAGTGTTGGGGTTATGATAAAAATAATAAGCCAAAACATCTTTTGCACCTTGAAAATGTGTTAACTGTAATATGTCTTGTGTAACCGGAATAAACTTACTACGACTACTGGTTGTACCGCTTGATTTAGCAAACCATTTTACTTTTCCCGGCCATAAAATATTATTTTCACCTTTCATCATTTTTTGAATAAAAGGTGATAAAGATTCATAGTTGTTTAATGGAACACGATTTTTAAAATTTTCATAATTTTTAAAATTTTCAAAACCTAAATTTTGGCCATATAGGGTATTACGACCTTTTTCAATTAGTATATTGAGTTGTTCTTCTTGTGTATTTAAAGGATTTTTGGTAAACAATCTCAAATCTGATAATCGTTTATTTAACCACCACGTAGCAATTGAATTTATAAAACCAATCTGCATATTTTTGTGTATATTTAAACATTCAATTTACAATAAAATTATGTACTACGAAAGTGTTTTAAGAAGGATGCCTACTGAGTTGGGACAACCTATACAATATTATCTTGATATGGGTGATGACTTTATTATTTTGAACAATTTATTAGGCCGAAAAATACACTTTAGTTTTAAAAAATATGAATGCTTAAATTGTGGTCAAGATTTGCCTGTATTTGCGCAAGGTTTATGTAAAAAATGTTATTTTGAAAGCCCACAGGTAGGCGCGTGGGTAATGAAACCTGAAAAAAGTCAAGCACATTTGGGAATTGAAGATCGAGATTTGGCATATGAACAATCTGTACAATTAAAACCTCATATTGTTTATTTGGCGAAAACGAGCGATGTTAAGGTAGGCGTAACCCGTAAATCACAAATTCCTTTTCGATGGATAGATCAAGGTGCGGATGCAGCATTGCCTATTTTAGAAACGCCCAATCGTTATTTGGCCGGACAAGCAGAGGTCTTAATTAAACAACATATAACCGATAAAACCGGATGGCAAAAAATGTTAAAAGGTATTTCTACAGATAAAGATTTATTAGCAATTAGAGAAGAGGTGAAAGCTTACCTTTCAAAAGATTTAATAAATTATTGGCTTGAAAAACCGGAAATATTAAGCTTACAATATCCGGTTTTAAAAAATCCTGAAAAGGTTAAAAGTATAAATCTGGAAAAGATGCCTGATTTTAAAGGTGTATTATCCGGAATTAAAGGTCAATATCTTATATTTGATGATGGTCATGTTCTTAATATTCGCAATCATTCAGGCTATGTTGTCGGAGTCACTATTTAAAATTTGAGTTTTGCTTTTGTGCGGTATATTTCTTTATTAAAAAAATGTCCGGTGTTTTGATCAATTACTTCAAAAATCATATAAATGCTAAAACGCATTTCTTCTACCGGAATATTTTCCTTTTCATCTACTAAATAGAAATTTTTCACCTTACGGTAAGCCATAACTTTACCGTTTTTTTTAATAATCCTATCAAATTTGTTCCAATTAGAAGCAGGATTATAGCCAAAATATTGAAAAAATTCAGGATTTACTTTGAGCTCTTTTTTAGGATTAAATTTATGTTCAGAGTAGACCTTTTGTGGCAAATAGTTCAAATCTTTTATAGTTTCAGAAGGTTCTAATTTGTAATAATTTTTAGTAAAAGAGGTGTTTACAAACAAACCATTGTATTTTTCCGGTTGATTATATACAATTATTAAAGTAAAAGGTTCTCTCTTTAGCTTAACAGTATTATTATTTAAAATCAAACTGTCTAAACCCTGCTTAATATAGACATCAATAGGTGCTGATGTGGTTTGCCCCTGCAAAATATAGCCGGATAAAAGTCCCGTTAAAAGCAGAAATAGTTTTTGCATAAGTAAGATTACAATGCTGTAAAAATACAAAAAAAATAAGAACTTCTAATTTTTTAATTACTATAATATATTAGCCGGTATCATTTGTTTAGCGACCGTTTACAGAAGGGGATTAATCTGCAATAGTATATTTAAAAAATATGTATTTTTGCCAATGTAATTATTAAAAAAACTAAAAATGAAAGCATATATTTTTCCGGGGCAAGGTGCGCAATATGAAGGAATGGGCAAAGACCTTTATGAGCAATATGACTTAGCAAAAAAACGTTTTGATCAAGCCAATGAAATTTTGGGATTTGATATTGCAAGAATAATGTTTGAGGGCTCGGCAGAGGATTTGAGACAAACAAGAGTTACCCAGCCTGCAATATTTTTGCATTCAGTTATTATGGCCGAATTATTAGGAGATAATTTTAACCCGGATATGTTGGCAGGACATTCATTAGGTGAGTTTTCAGCTTTAGTAGCCGGTAAATCCTTAAGTTTTGAAGATGGTCTCCAATTGGTGTCCAAAAGAGCGCAAGCCATGCAAAAAGCAACTGAGTTAGTTAATTCTACAATGTCTGCAATTTTAAATTTGCCAGATGAGATTGTAGAGGAAATTTGTCGTAAAGTAGATGGAATTGTGGCCCCTGCAAATTATAATTGTCCGGGACAATTGGTTATTAGTGGTGAAACTGTAGCCGTCAAAAAGGCTAATGAAGCTTTAATAGCTGCCGGCGCACGAAGGGCTGTATTGTTGCCTGTTGGCGGTGCTTTTCACTCACCCTTGATGGAACCGGCTCGTGAAGAATTGGCTAAGGCCATATCAGAAACTGTTTTTCATAAACCTATTGCGCCGGTTTATCAAAATGTAACAGCTCGTCCTGAAACAGATCCTGTAAATATTAAAAGAAATTTAAACAAACAGTTAACGGCTCCGGTTAAATGGACGCAGACCATTCAACATATGATTGCTGATGGTGCAACAGAATTTGTTGAAGTTGGTCCGGGAAAAGTCCTTTTAGGCTTATTGCGTAAAATTGATAGAAAAGTTTCAGGCCAAAAAGCAGAGATGTAATTTTTTTAAAAGAGATGATTGATATAATGTAAATTCTTTTTATATTTGCAATCCCAAATAAAGCCTCGGTGGCGGAATTGGTAGACGCGCTGGATTCAAAATCCAGTTCTGGCAACAGAGTGTGGGTTCGATTCCCACCCGAGGTACTTCAAAAAAAGACAGCCAATATTGCTGTCTTTTTTGTTTTATAGGGTTTTAACCTTTAAAGTATGGATGTTGTTAAAAGTTTTTTGTAATTGTTCGAAATTATCTAATCTAATCGAAACAATAATTTTACCATGCGCTTGCAGCTCTTGTTGTATTATCTGTAAATGATGTTCTTTAATGATACGCATAACTTTGTTCATGTCCGGATAGTCGAAACTTATTTGTAAATTTTTAGTGCGTATTTTTTCTATAACTTTTGCTTGATCTAAGACCATTTGAGCAGTAGTTTTATAAGCATTGATCAGACCGCCGACACCTAATTTGACACCACCAAAATACCGGACAACTATTACCAAAATATTGGTAAGATTTTTAGCCTTTATTTGGTTTAAAATTGGCATGCCGGCCGAATTTGAAGGTTCGCCGTCATCATTAGCTCTTTCTTCAACTGTTTCTATACCAATGCGATATGCATAGCACCAATGGCGTGCGCTATGATGTTCTTTTTTAAGTAAATCAATATATTTTTTGACATCTTTCGAATTTTGTACCGGAAAAGCGTATCCGACAAATTTACTTTTTCGATCTTTAAATAATGCCGGCTTAGGTGCTTGCTCTATTGTTAAATATGTATCTGTGGCCATATATCAGGCTTATTCAATGTTTATAAATCTTTTGTACTTTTAATAATACGCATTTTTTATACTAACTATTTTTTGCGATAAAATGTGGTGCGGTACTGTCGGGTGTTTCCTAAACGGTCTGTAACCAAAACCAATAAGTTATGTCGGTTACCTTCTAGTTTAATATCCGAAAAATCATAGGTTAAAGTTCCTTTTTTATAATCATATTCCATTAAAACCCACTGTCCATCAATATATGCTTGATACGATTTAATACCACTTTTTTTATCACCAATGCGTAGTTTTAAAAATCTATAATTACTTAAATCAGCTTTTGCATTAAAATTTAGCGCTTTAATATAAGGCGCTATACTATCATATCTAATTGTAAAATATCCAAATCTTCGTGTAGATCCGTGTAGGCTATCCTTAGTTTTTTTACTAGATATGTAATAAGCACGATTATTATTTCCTAATAATGCTATGTAAGCATAATTTACCAAGTTTGGTTTTATTTTTTTTAAAGGATAAGATATATGATATGCTTTTTGCAAAGGCTGGTAAAGTTTTGCTATGTGTAAATAATTTGGCGTAGCTTCGAGTTTGATAAAAGCATCTTCGTATAAGGTATTTGGTAAAAACTTAACACGCCAAGGTTTAACTTCAAAGTAACTTGTTTTTTTAGGGACTATATGATATGGTGTTTTAATAATTTTACTTTTTGTTTGTACCGTCAATTTTTCTCCCTTAATTGGAATTTTTATTTGTGTTTTATTATTTTCAAAATCTGATAAAATGATATCGATTTGATAATTCCTTTTCGGCAATATGTTTATACTGCCATCATTTACCAGTTGGGTGTATATCTCTAATAAATTGTATGGTTTAACCCATAAAAGTTGTATGCGTTTGTGATATTTTAAATAGTAAGGATAATCAATGGTGGTGTTAAGCATTTTAGAATGTGCAAACGAAAATTCATCCATGACTTGTTCAAAAACCGGCAGGCCGTTAACTTTCATAGCTATTTTGTATAGTCCGTTATGATTTTTAACAAAGTCTTGCCGGTCATAAGCTTCAATGCCAACTGCAATTCTTCCGGAAGCTACAACGGTATCAGTAAGATATAAACTATCATTAAGCCGTTTTAATCCTAATTTAACGCGTTGCGCAAATTTATTGACTTGGCTATTGTTATCTAATGGATATAAATAGACATTTTTAACAACCGGTTTTTGTGTGTCTGTTACTTTAACCCCGAATTGCATCGGATTTAAGGGATGTTCGAGACTGTTTCTTATTTCAAAATGCAGATGCGGCCCTGATGAACGACCTGTATTACCTGTATAAGCAATAATTTCTCCTTTTTTTACAGGAAGTTCTATTTTGTAAGGAAAAACTTCAATTTCATATTGTTGTTTTTTGTATTGCTTTTGTTTAATATAAGTTTCAATTTTGTCATTAAAAAATTTTAAATGACCGTATACAGAAGTCAAACCCGAAGAATGTTGTATATACAATGCTTTACCATAACCACCTCTTGATATTTTTATACGATATACAAACCCATCTTCTATGGCATAAACCGGTAAGCCCTCTTCATTATTTGTTTTAATATCTATGCCGGAATGAAAATGATTAGATCTTAGTTCGCCAAAAGTCCCCGATAAATATAAAGGTATATCTAATGGCATTCTTAAACTGTCACTTTGTCCTCTTACTTGGGGAAAAAGACAAAATATAATAAAAAGAAACAAAAATTGTTTGGGCATTATTCTTGATAAGATCAACATAAACATCAAAAGTACAAAAAAATCAAAGCAAAGGATAGATTTATAATTGCTTTACGTATTTTTGAATAAATTTTTAACACAATTTCTTTTTTTCAATGAAAAAAAAGTATCTTATACTGTCAATATTATTTGCCTTTTTATTGGTTGGCAAGACTTTTGGTCAAGACTTATCAAAAACAAATGATAGTTTAAGTGGTTTTATTTATAAATCAATTGATTCTATCCCGGTATTTGATTTGACTCCCATAACTATTTTACCACGTATTAAATTTACTAATTCTCGCGATATTAAAAGATATCGGTGGATACGTTATAAAGTTTATAAAGTTTATCCATTTGCAAAATTGTCTGGTGATAATGTTTTTAAGTTAGATAAACGTTTGGCTAAGATGTCACCGAAACAACGCAAACGTTATATGCGAATCGTTAAACGATGGATAAAAAAAGAATTTGAACCTAAATTAAAAAAATTAACACAGTCTGAGGGTCGTATTTTATCTAAATTATTTCATCGACAAACCGGACAAACCGTATACCAATTTTTAAAAAAATATAAAAATGGTTGGACGGCTTTTTGGTATCAAAATATAGCAAAATTATATCATATTGACTTAAAAGTTGAGTTTGACCCGTTTAACAATAAAGAAGATTATTGGATTGAATATATTTTACAAAAAGCTTTTCAAGATGAAATTTTAGAACCACAACCTAACAAATTGGGTTATAAATTCATAGATTTGCAAAATAAATGGACCAAAAAGGTCTTACCAATACCACCAAAATAATTATGATGAATATAAAATTAACCAGACCCATTTGCTTTTTTGACTTAGAAACTACAGGTGTTAACACAGCTAAGGACCGTATTGTTGAAATTGCCATTATACGAGTTGAACCTAATGGACAAGAAATCACAAAAACATGGCGTGTCAATCCTGAAATGCCTATCCCCGTAGAAGCTTCTAAAATACATGGTATATACGATGCTGATGTTGCAGATGCGCCGACATTTAAAGAAATTGCTCAGGATATTTTTAATTTAATTGCTGATGCAGATTTAGCAGGTTTTAATTCAAATAGATTTGATGTACCTTTACTAGCAGAAGAATTATTAAGAGCAGGCATTGATTTTGACTTGAAAACCAACCATTTAATAGATATTCAGAATATATTTCATAAAATGGAACCTAGAAATTTAACAGCAGCTTATAGATTTTATTGTGATGGCGATCTAACAAATGCACATTCAGCTGAAGCTGATACAAAAGCTACTTATGAAATATTTAAGGCACAATTAGATAAATATGAAGATCTCCCAAAAGACATGAAGGCTTTAAGTAATTTTAGCGCTTATTTTAAAGCTGCTGATTTTCAGGGACGAATTATTTACAATGATAAAAACGAAGAAGTTATAAATTTTGGAAAATATAAAGGCCAAAAAGTAGCCGATGTCTTACAAAAAGATCCCGGATATTACGGATGGATTATGCGAGCCGACTTTCCTTTATATACTAAAAAGATCATAAAAAACGTTTATGACCGTATAAAGTTACGTTACGAGCAAGACCAATTGGAAGCTTTAAAAAACAAATTTAATTCTGATCATTAATGTTGCACCGGATGTTAAAAGTTATTTGGAAAAAATATTGGAAAGAATTACTTTTTTTAGCCGTATTGCTAACCGGTTTTCTAGCCTTAATTTCAAGACTATCTTCAGTAGGCTTTGGCTTGATAACTATAGGTGTTTTATTCTATTTGTACACAAAATTAAAACCGGTTAAATCAAATGAACTTAAAAGTTTGAAACAACAGATCATAAATCAACAAAATGAAATTGCAAATTTAAAAAACCGAAAGCTTAATATTGCCGGATATAAGCCTGTGTTAGAAGTTAGCTTACTTCAAATTGATACTAATTTTACTAGAACTTGGAATGAAAAGTTTATGGAGAATGATATTGATCTGCATTTTATAGGAGCCCTACAGATTCACTTAATTGCAAAATATGGTATTAATTTACAAGAGCTTAAAATAAAAATAGATCATACGAATAAAATTATTTCGGTGGCTAATTTAAAACCTAAGTTTTTGTCTTTTGCATCCATTAATCACGAATGGAAAATAGCAGAACTGATGGAACATAAAAAACGGCCTTGGATAATGCGTAATTATTGGAAAAAATCCGAACAATACCAATCATTGTTAACTCAAAAAATGGAGGAGAAGCGTCATGCCTTATATGACGAAGTAAAACAAGGGCCGGAAGAGATTCAATGGTTGTTAAAACCATTATATCAACAAATGGAAAATACTATGCGCATATTACTTAATCGAACAGATTATGCTGTCGAATTTGTATCTAAAGATACAACTGATTTTGTGCCAATAGAACATTTTTTTGAATTGCCTTTATTATCACCTACCCACGAAAAATAACCTAAAATTCATATAATTATGTATTACAAATCTGTTATCTTCAGCATATGCCTGCTGTGGGGTAGTGCTATGTTTGCACAAAATCTTGATGTTCAAATTACACAGGGACCTGTTTATACCTTAACTACGGCGCGAGTCCAAAATGATTACATTTTACCTGATCAAAAAGGTGGTTTTATTACCATTAGTACTAAGCGAAGTGGTTTTTTAGCAGATCCTTTAACATTAGAATCTTATGTGATGCATTTTGATAGTGAAATGAATTTGCTTAATAAGAAAAAGTTTAAGTTAAATAATGGAGCCGTTAAGTCTGATATTAAAGGCGCTTTTATAAAAGAAGGCCGTTTGCATTTGATTAAATTAGAAAAAAACTTGAGACAAAAATCTTATACATTTAAGCATCTGGAAGGTTATATTGATAAAGGATTAATTATGACAGATAGTACTTTCTTTAAATTAGATTTTATGTATCCGAAGACGAGTGTAAATCTAATAGTAAACCCTAATTCTTTGTTTAGCCGGAAGATGAAATATTATACTGATGTTAATTATTTTTCGCCTAAAATCTGGATTGTCTTTTCTCAAAACAATCGCTTTTTTGCTTTTATTTATCGTGATCCTAAACTGATACCTAATTCATATCATATTCAAGTATTTAATCAAAATTTCGAATCTCTTTATAATAATCAGATATCGCCCGGAGTTTTATCTGACAATTTTAAAATTGATGATATTGCGGTTTCTGATAATAATGCCGATGTTTATTTAGTAACTCACATTTTTAAAAAACATTTTTCCAAAAAACAGTCTCTTTCTGCTTTTGATAATACCAAAAATATAAAAATATACCGCATTACTGCCCACGACATTGATACATACAGCATCAAACCTAAGGCTGTTCTTGACAAAATGCATTTACACTTATCAAATCAGGTTACAGTTTTCGGATTTTACCACACTAACCCATCTGAGCTCAATCAAGTTGATGGCATTTATCGTTTAGATTTATCTGCCGGTTTGGGTTTGTTAAAACAGTCTTACAATTTATTCAAACACCAACTCTTACAATCTAAAAGCACTGTTTTATCTAAGAAAGTAAAAAACCATTGGATGCTCATAAGAAAACATTTTTTACTGTCCGACGGGAGTTTGTTGCTGAATGCTGAAGATTTATATGTACCGTTGGTTTTTAAAAAAAAGCATCGCGAAGAGGATGTTCGTGAATTTGCCAGTAATATTTTTATTTTCAAAGTTGCGCCTGATGGCACTATCAATTGGTTGAGACAGATAGAAAAGGAACAGATAGTTAAACCGCGACTGGCTACTCATTCTTTTTTTACTACTATGATTGGAAATTCTAATTTTATTGCTTTATCCGATTCGTTGATCGATTTAAAGGATATAACAAATAAAAAATCAGGTGCATCTGCTAACCATAGAAACCTGCTTGGGCTGAAAATTGATTTAAACGGCACGACAAATTCTAGTATTTTATGGCAGGAAAAGCGAAACAAATTTCTTTTTATTCCACTTGAAGGCACCATGATTACACCAACAATAGCTATAATACCTGCCAAAAACCATAATTACATAAAGTATTTTAAATTACAATTCAATTAGTTTAATTAAAAAAGGCAACCATACTAAGGTTGCCTTTTTTAATTAAATATGGAATATATTATTTTTTAATACCAACCATTTCTTCTAACATGTCTGTTGTAATTGATTTAGGTCTTTCAATTGGATATCCTAAAGCTCTATCCCAAATAATGTTAGATAATACTCCTATTGAGCGGCCGATAGAGAATAATACAGTATAGAAGTCATATTCTTTCACACCATAATGCCATTGAACAACACCAGACTGTGCATCAACATTAGGCCAAGGATTTTTGGCTTTACCATGTTCTTGTAAAATACCCGGCACAACATCATACAATGCTGATACGTATTTAAACAACGGATCTTCAGGCATATGTGTTAAACAAAATTCTCGCTGAACACTATATCTCGGGTCTGTTTTACGTAATACGGCATGACCATATCCCGGTATAACTTGACCGCTATTTAAGGTATCCCAAACATATTTTTCCAATTCTTTTTTATCAGGAACTTGGTTACCAAACTTGTCATAAAGTTTTTGCAACCACCTTAATACCTCTTGGTTGGCTAAACCGTGTAATGGACCTGCCAAACCATTAATCATACCTGAAATAGCATAATATACATCAGACAACGAGCTGGCAATTAAGTGACCGGTATGTGCACTTACATTACCGGCTTCATGGTCAGCATGAATAATAAAATACATTCTTGAAACATCATCATAGGGTTTATCTTTACCCATCATATATGCAAAATTGGCACCTAAGTCCAAAGTTGGATCAGGGTAGCGATGACCACCTTCGGGATTGTATAACTTATTATAAATATAAGCTCCAATTAGAGGAATTTTTGCTAATAAGTTGGTAGCATCTTCATAGGTAGGATCCCAATAATCCATTTTATTAATACCTTGGCGGTATTTTACGTTGAATAAAGATTCACGTTCCAGACTCATGACAGCAGCTGACATGATAGCCATAGGGTGACTTTCACTAGGGAATGAGTCGATAACATCCCATACATATTTAGGGATAATACGACGATTGTTCATGTCCATTATTAAGGCGTCTACTTGTTCTTTTGTTGGGATATCACCAGTTAATAATAAGTAGTATAAGCCTTCAACATAGGGCATTTCGGCACCAGCCGGTTTTGGTAATTTTTCAAATACTTCCGGTAGTGTGTAGCCACGGTAACGAATTCCTTCGTAGGGATCTAAGTAAGAAATATCAGAGATTAAACTCTTAATACCACGCATACCACCAATAATTTGGCCTGCTTTAACTTGATCAACTACTACATCGCCATATTCTTTAGCCAAACGTTTGGTTCTTGGACGATGCTCTTCAATTTTTTTATATAATTTTTCTTTTAAACACTTCATAATGTTATGATTTAAATTGTTTAGTCTTCAAATTTACGAAATATAAAGCTTTTTTTATTTATTAATATGGTGATAAATAACAAATATCATTTTATGATTATAATTTTTATGTTATAATTGTTACATTTGGTCTTAAGTCAAATAAAAAGTCCGGAAAATTTCCGGACTTTTTATTTGACTTAAAAATATCTGATTTTTTTAGAATCCTAATTTAGCTTTTACAGCGCTATATAAATCAGGGCCATTCGCAACAATTAGGTTGGTTGGGCCTGAGCTATCAAAAACATATTCATAACCTTTTTCTTTGGCTACATCTTTGATTGCTTTTAAAAGTTTATCTTGAATGGGTTTCATCAATTCAGCTTCCTTTTTTTGCGCTTCTTGTTGAATATCTTGTTGGGCTTTGGCAATATTTTTTTCCATAGCCATTAATTCTTTCACTCTTCTTTGGTTTTCTTGTTCAGAAACTGTTTTGGCCTCAGTTTGATATTTTTGTAATTTAGCTTGATAAGCATCTTGCATTTCTTTAAACTCTTTTTGATAAGTAGCATAAAGTTTTTTCAATTCTGCTTGACCTGCTTTAAATTCAGGCATTTCAACCATAATTTTTTGCACATCGATATGCGCAATTTTTTGTGCATTTGTATTGGTTGTTCCCATCCATATTAGTAATGCAGCTAATACTAGTTTTAAGTGTCTCATAATATTTAATTTTAATGTTTAATCTTTATTTTATTTAGTTTCTTGATTTTCTTCTTCTTTTTTCTTTTCTTTCTTTTTACGACGTTCTTCGAGAATTTTTTGACGTCTGGCTTCTCTTTCTTTCTTGCGTTTCTTAGCCAACTCTTCTTTACTTAGCGTTTCCTTTTGTTGTTCAAATGCTTTAAGCTGTTCCGGTGTTAATTTAGTTCCATAGTCAGCGTTAGCTTTTTGTGGTATGCTGTCTGAGGATTTGATATTAGAGTTATTTTTTTGATCTTTTACGGTTTGCTTTGTATTAGATATTTTTTGTGTTTCTTGTTTTTTTTCTTCACGTTGTTTTAAGCGTGCTTCTAATGCTGCTTTTCTTTTAGCTTCTCTTTCTTTTTTTCGTTTTTCGGCCAATTCTTTACGAGCTTTTGCTGCTGCATTTAGTTGTTCTTTTTTCTTTTTCTTGCGTTTTTCGGCATTCTTTTCTCTTTCTTCTTTACTTCGGTCTTTATTTATTATTTTTAATACTTTGTCTGAGATATCTAGTTTTGGAGATGTATAAACTAGCCCTAATTGATCATTTGATTTGTCAAAAACAATATCATATTTGGCTGATTGTAACAGTTTGGCAACAGCATTAAACACCCGGTCTTGAACAGGTGTAACTAAATGCTCTTTTTGTAAAATATAATCTCCTTCCGGTCCAAATTTTGCCAATTGATATTTTAGAAGTTCCTTTTCTTTAAATGCTATTTCTTCTTGCTTTTCTTGTAACAATTCTTTGGTTAATAGTACTTTTTCTTGTTCTAATTTTAATTTAAGTTCTTTAATTTCTTTTTCTTTTCTTTCAATAGTATTTTTCCATCGCTCAGCTCGAGCATCCAACTCTTTAATAGCCGATTGGTATTCCGGCATTTTTTCTAAAATATATTCCATATCGACTGAGGCAATTCGCATTCTCCTTTGTCCGTTGCTATTTAAGACAAAAATGATTAAGAATGTTAAAAGTAATATTTTTTTCATATTTGGTATAGATTAAGAAATAATTATGCCAAAGTCGATTTTTTGTATTTTTATAGGCGTTGATTCATAATAAAATGAGTTTGCCATCCGGATACTTGCGGTACACCGGTTGCATCAGGAACACGATCAAACCCATAGCCAAAGTCAATACCAAGTAACCCAAAGGCACTCATAAAAATACGTATGCCGGCTCCGGCAGATTTTTTTAATGAGAACGGATTAAAATATTTAATATTGTCATAGGTATTGGCACCTTCGGCAAATGCTAATAAATAGATTGATGCTTGGGGTTTCAAAGTAATAGGATATCTCAACTCCATTGAAAATTTGTTATATACGGTACCACCGCCATTGCCAAAGTCACGGTTTAATGATTGGTCTAGATAGCCTCTTAAAGGAATGGTTTCACGAGAGTCCAGATTGCCGCCCGTGGGTAATGTACCACCAACATAAAACCGTTCAAAAGGAGGTGTTCCTAAGTCACTGTTGTAAGCACCCAAATAGCCAAATTCTCCTTTTGATCGCAGCACCATTTTTTTATATAAGCTTGTATACCAAGTACCACTCATTTTGACTTTATAGTATTCTATATATTTATAGCGTTGTCGATTGATTTCTTCATAGTCCGGTGTGCCGTCTTCATTCAAATAATCCGGATTTTGTTCAATTGTAGCATAATCTAGTCTACTGAACAATGAATAAGGCGGTGTCAATTTTAGTGTAAGGTTAAAATCTGACCCCACAGTAGGATAAATAGGGTTTGGCCCACTTGAATTTCGACCAAAGACTATGTTATAAGAAAAGTTATTTGAGGTTCCGGTATCAAATCCAAATGTAGCGATTGAACCGTAATTTTTAATATTATAATGGTTTAAGCTGACAGATTGGCTTACGAAGAAATAATCATCAGGCCATTGCAATTTTTTGGAAAGCCCTACGGTCAAACCTGTAATAATAAATTTTTTATCGCGATCAATCTCTGCATATTGCGTTGTATAATCTGTATAATCTACACCATAATATGTTGAATAGTAGGTCGATACAGAGAATGCTTGTGGTTTTTTGCCTCCAAACCAAGGTTCGGAGAAAGATAAACTATAAGTTTCATACTGTTGAGAAACCTGCAAGTTTAATGAAAGTTTTTGACCATCACCCATTGGAAGTGGTTTGTATTCTTTTCCATTAAAAATATTTTGAATGGAAAAATTATTTAATGTTAATCCAAGTGTACCGATAAAATATCTACCATCATATCCTCCTTGTAATTGTATTTGGCTACTTCCTGATTCTTCTACATGCCAATCAACATCAACAGTTCCGGCATTTGAATCGATATTTTTCAAATCGGGTGTTATTTTTTCGGCATCGAAAAAGCCCATTTGAGCCAATTCGCGGATTGTACGTATAATGTTTTGTTTACTATATGTAGCACCAGGAATGGTTCGTAATTCACGATAAATAACCCTGTCATTAGTTTTTAAATTTCCATTGACGGTAATGTTGTTAAATTTGGCCGGTTTGCCTTCGTAAATACGCAACTCGTAATCGATAGTATCTTTTCGAACACCTTTTTCAACCAAATTTATACGAGAGAATAAATAACCGTTGTTTTGATAAAGGTTGGCGACACTTTCAGCATCGGGTTTTGTAGGATCATCAACCCGTTTACTGATAAGAGAACCATTATAAACGTCTCCTTTTTTAATACCTAATATTTTTTTAATAAACCGGGTTGTATAATGTTGATTGCCAACTACGTCAATATTTCCAAAATAGTATTTAGGCCCTTCTTCTACTTTGACATCTATACGAAGTTTTTGATCGGGTCCAAAATATACAGTGTCAGACAGGACGCGTGCATTACGATAACCTTTTTCTTTGTAATAGGTTTCAAGTTTTACTAAGTCTTCTTTAAAATCATCCGGAATATATTTGGAACGTTTCCAAAAGCGGTAAAATCTTTCTTCTTTGGTGTGTTTAAATTGTTTTTTTAATTTACGAGCACTAATGTCTTTATTACCTGTAATGTTTATTTTTTTGATTTTAACGCGGTAGCCTTTATCTACATCAATATAAAGTTTGACATAGTCAATTGAATCTTTTACGGTTTTAAGTTGAACGTTTGCTTTTAAAAATCCTTTTTTTAAGAGTTTGGTTTTAATGTCTTCTTGAATACGAGCTTTCAGGTTTTCAGTCAAAATGGTATTTTTACGAAGAATTAAATCTTTTTTCAGTTCTTTGCGTTTAGATTTTGACAAGCCTGTAATTATGACATCTGATATTTTAGGTAATTCTTTTAAATCTATTTCTAAAATTCCTTTATTCTCACCGGTTGGAATTATATAGAGGTCAACATCAGAAAAGTATTCCAGATCCCAAAGTTTGTTGATAACATCAGCAGTTTTTTCTCCGGGAACTTCAATAACGTCTCCTTTGTCTAATCCAATAAAAGCCTTGACGGTTTCGGGGTTAAACTGTTTTAAACCATTGATTTTAATATCTTCTATTTGATATATTTGATAGTCGCCGCCAGGGACTTTTTGACTGTATATACTTCCTAAAAAAAATAGGCTTAAAAGGCTAAATAGACTTAATTTATTTCTCATTGTTAATTTGTTCACTTGTTTTTCCAAATCTTCTTTCTCTGTTTTGATAATCTGCCAAAGCTTCATAATAATGTTGTTTGTTAAAATCAGGCCAAAGAATATCTGTGAAATACAACTCGGCATATGCTAATTTCCATAAGAGGAAATTACTGATTCTTTTTTCACCTCCTGTTCTAATCATAAAATCCACATCGGGTAAATTATGGCTGTAAAGGTGCAAATTTATTTTATTTTCATCAATACTTTCGGGCAAAATTATATTATTTTTAACTTTTTTTGCAATTAAGCGGGTCATTTTAACTATTTCGTCACGACCTCCGTAATTTAAAGCAATATTAAGTGTCATGCCGCTATTTTGTGCTGTTTTTTTAAGCACAATTTGCAAGGTTGTAAACGTTTTTTTCGGTAACATGGTTAAGTCACCAACAACGTTTAATTTAATGTTTTGTTTAATCAATTCATCAGCTTGTTCGTTTAGTGTTTCTACCAAAAGATTCATCAGAGCATCAACTTCTTCTTTTGGTCGATTCCAATTTTCTGTTGAGAAGGTATACAGGCTCAAAAACTTGATGTTTAATTGTGCTGATGCTTCAACTATTTGCCGTACGGTTTCTACACCGGCATGATGGCCATAAACTCTTTTTTTGCCTTGTCTATTAGCCCACCGGCCATTTCCATCCATGATTATTGCTACATGTTTTGGCAATTTTGAAGTCTTTAATTTTTCAACTTGAGTCATATTCCTTTACAAATTAAAGTAACAATTTAAATCGCCAAATGTATAAATAAGTCCAATTGAAGAAAAAGTATACCAATCATTGGCATTGGTATTGGTTGTAGGTAAAATGGTACTACCGGGAAGATCTACATTGCGATAATATAAGCCGGTGCTGTCTAAATTATCTGAGAAATAATAATAGGCACCTGATTCTATACTTATAATAAAATGATGACTTAAACGATATTTAATCCCTAAAACCATAGGGATATTTATGTTAGCGCCATCATATTTCAGACTGCCGGATAGTGTATTGTCATTGGCAACTTTGTATAAGGTGGTGTTGAAAGAACCAATGCCTATACCTACAAACATATAAGGCGTTAATTTATGAATACTTTCGTGCAGATTGAAAGGGTTTCGGGGCATAAAATTATATTCTATACCGGATGAAAAATTGTAAATTTTTCCTTTGGTTGCAAATCTTCTGGCTTGTCGTCCTAAGTTATCAGAGTCTAAATCATTGGCATAGATTTGAAAATAATGGAAGTTTGCTCTAAAAGAAAACCATGGGTTTATAGTTTTTTTAAACAAGACACCGCCACCTAATTTATTGGGATAAAAATAGGTTTCGCGTCCTATGTCACCAATGTAATTTCCTGCACCGCCCATAAGGCCGATTTCGTAGGCTTGAGCCTGAATGCTTATACTAAAATATAAGCTTGCAAATATGATGAAAATGTATTTTATCATTTAAAATAAAAATTAAAACTTGCAAATATACTAATAAAACTACTTTTATAACGTTTTAATTTTCTATTTATTGAAGTTTATTT
>WGBX01000015.1 GCA_015494075.1 Flavobacteriaceae bacterium | reverse complement strand
AACCTATTCATATCAAAATATTAGACAATAAGCATTTTCAAATTTCAATTAAACCTTCGCATAAATTTTATACTTTATATCATTACGGAAAGCATCAAACAAAAAAAATACCGGCTGAAGTTTTTCAGGAAAAAATGCTATTTAATAAAAAAATTAAAAAGCCTTATTTAACAGCCGTTATTAAAAAACGTAGCGGAGAAAAACACACAAAAAACGACGATTATATTTTCTATTTGGAGAATTTTAACTTAGTAACGCGTCATTTTCAAGAAAATCTTTCCATTAAACCCTTAAATAAAAACTCAAATATCTTAATTCTTAAACTTAAAGGAACTAACAAAAATGAAATTGCAGATTACTTAAATACAACAACTCAGATATTACAAAATCAAATATTGCAAGATAAAAACCAATTTGCTATCAATACAATTAAATTTATAGATTCTACTTTGAATATCATAAAAACAGAATTGCATTTGGCTTCTGATAATCTAAAAAACTTTGTCAATAACAGAACCATTTTAAAAATGGACAATCCCACCCAGCAACTGTTTAGCCAACTTAATGAATTAGACAACCAACAAAGTAAAATACAACTCAAAAAGATGTATTACAATCAGTTAAAAAATTATTTAATAAACCGAAAAAAATATGATCATATCCCCGCACCTAGTGTAGCAGGTATTACTGATCCGACTCTTGTACATAAAGTAACCCAACTTACACGCTTAGCAATGGATAAAAAAAATCTCCTGCAAAATTTTAAAATCGACGCCCCAACTATACAACATCTTGATTTACAACTCAATTCTTTAAAAAATTCATTAATAGAGACTATACAGTCAGCCTTATTAAACTTAGAAACTGAACATAATTTATTAAACAAAAAAATCTATTTGATTGAAAAACAGATCAATGAATTACCTGATGACAAACAGGTTTTGCTCGCTTTAAAAAGACAGTATGACATGAAATTAGAAACATACAATCACTTACTTAAAAAGCGAAATGAAGCAAAAATGTTAAAAGCCTCTAATATTTCTGATATTAAAATAATAGAAAAAGCTAAAGATATTGGACAATCTCCAATTGCTCCAAATAGAAAAACCAATTATTTTATAGCCATTATTTTAGGTCTTCTTGTGCCCGCAATAGTTATTAGTATATTATATTTTTTTGAAAATAAGGTGTATGATATCTCCGAAATAGAAAAACTAATTAGTTTGCCTGTAATTGGACAAATTTATCATTGGGGTAAAAAAGAACCTTATAATTTTAAACAACATCCGCATGAAGTAATATCAGAATCATTTAGAAGCATAAGAACATCTTTACGCTTTATGACACCTAAAAAAAAATCGAATATTACCACATTAATCACCTCTACTATGCCTGATGAGGGTAAAACTTTTATTAGTACAAATTTAGCAATAGCACAAGCTATGAGTAATAAAAAAACCATTTTATTGGAATTTGATTTACGAAAACCTAATTTTTTAAAAACTTTTACTCAAATAAACAATAAAAATAAAGGCATTTCAGAATACCTATGTGGTGAAGCCACTATTGAAAATATTATTATTTCAACTGATGTCAAAAATTTGGATGTCATATTAGCCGGCACCTTTCCGCCCAATCCTTCCGAATTAATTTTGACTGGACAAACAGCCCAATTGTTCAAACAATTAAAAGAAAGATATGAACAGATTTTAATTGATAGTCCACCCTTAGGATTGGTCAATGATGCAAATGAACTCGCAAAATATGTCGATCAAAGCCTTATCATCATACGAGAAAACTTTACTTATAAATCAGCCGTTAAAGAACTCAATTTATTAATGGAAAATAAACTTAAATATGGTATTATTTACAATGACTATAAAATAAACATCTTTAATAAGTATCAATACAGCAAATACAATGGCTACGAAAACTATTTTCCTAATAAAAAATCTAAAACAGAGCAAATTTTATCAAGAATAAAGAAAATCTTCACACCTGCTGCATAAAGTAAAGGTAGCTATATAACATAAAACTATATATCATATAAAGTTTTTTTATAATTATTGCTTTTACAAAAACTACCATTATGTTATTTTTGTTACATACAAAAAAAACTGCTACAATGAACCTGACCCATACAGAAATTATCGCATTTAAATATATTATAAAAGATGCCATTACTAACAAAATTTATGAAAATACTTATGGACAAAAACCTCTTGAAATATTAGTCGGTCAAAACCAAATATTGCCGGAGTTAGAAGAACATATTAGACAGATTCCTATTGGAACTGAACAAAAAATTTATATAGAACAAGCTTATGGTTCATATGATGAACAAGCAATTAAGCACATTCCTAGAAATCAATTGAGTAATATACCGTTAGAAAAAAACATGAAGCTCTATACCAAAGGAGAAAAAGGTAAAACATTTGAAGTTACCGTTTTATCTTTTGATGACAACATCGTATCAATAGATCATAACCATCCTTTAGCCGGTAAAAATCTTATTTTCAAAGTAAAGGTTGTCAATAAAAGAATAGCAACAGCCGAAGCCCTAGCACACCGGCATAATCATCACAACCAAGAAAGTTGCGGTTGTGGCTCCGGGTGTGGATGTCATTAAATTGTATTAATGATAAGACAAAAAGCATCTTGTGGCTGCAAGGTGCTTTTTTGTATGAAAAATAATATCCCTAAATAAAAAACAACTTTTGTTCGTTTTAAGCCCTTAAAATTCAGTAATAATTCCGTAACTTTGCCTGCTATGGAATACCCTTCAAAACGCTTAACAGAAGTCATTGACGAAATAGCCAAATTACCCGGTATTGGTAAGCGAACAGCTTTGCGCTTAGCTTTATATTTACTCAAACAACCGGTCTCTCAAAGTCAAGATTTGGCTCAATCCATTCTAAAATTTCGAACTGAAGTAAAACATTGTAAAATCTGTCATAATATTTCAGACAAAGACATATGTGACATTTGCAACAACACAGCCCGCAATCATCAACTGATCTGTGTCGTAGAAGATGTCAGAGATGTAATGGCTATTGAAAGTACAGGCGAATATAAAGGAGTTTATCATGTTTTGGGTGGACTTATATCGCCCTTAGATGGCATCGGCCCATCAGATTTAACCATTGACAAATTGATTAAAAGATTAGAAAATGATTCTATAGATGAAATCGTTTTGGCACTGAGTTCAACCGTTGATGGTGATACCACTAACTTTTACATTTATCGAAAAATTTCTGCATTAACTGTACAACAGCCCAAAATATCAACCATTGCCCGTGGTATTAGTATTGGCGAAGAACTTGAATATGCCGATGAAGTAACTTTGGCACGAAGTATTTTAAACAGGATACCTTTTGAAAAATCTATAAAACAATCTTAATAATAAAATAATAATTTCCGGCACCTGACAGGTCCGGTTTTTGCAGCAAAAACTAAAAAATATTAAATAAATGGCAAAGGATATAAAAGCAATGAACGAACAAATTTTTTTTGATATGCTACATGACGAAGCAGAAATGATTCCGCTACTTAGTCCGGAAGATGAAAAGAAATTGCAAGATTCCGAAGTACCTGACAAATTGGCTATCTTAACTCTACGCAATAATATTTTATTGCCGGGTGTTGTTATTCCTATTTCAGTAGGCCGCGACCAATCAATCCGGCTAATAGATGAAGTTAATAAAGAAAAGAAAATTTTGGGTGTAGTAGCCCAAAAAAATCCTGAAATAGAAATTCCCAAAGCCGAGGACATCTACAAAACCGGAACAGTCGCCAAAATTCAGCGCATTATAAAAATGCCTGACGGCAATCTTACTGTTATAATTCAAGGTATCAAACGTTTTCATATTGATGAAATCCTGCAAGAAAACCCTTACATTACAGCCAAAATCACACCAATTCCGGACCAATATCCCAAAAACAATAAAGAAATTGAAGCCATTGTCGAATCAATCAAAGAGTTAGCAATAAAGGCTATAAAACTCAACCCTAATATACCGTCAGAAGCTACATTAGCTATTGAAAATATTACAAGTCCGGTATTTTTGGTCAATTTTATAACATCCAATTTAGAAACTGATGTCGCCAAAAAACAAGTCTTACTAGAAACCAATAATTTTACTGACCGAGCCTTGGGTCTTTTAAAAATGTTAGATGAAGAAGTGCAACGTCTCGAACTAAAAAACGACATTAAAAACAAAACCAGACAGGTTTTGGACAAACAAAGCAGGGAGTATTTTTTGCATCAAGAAATGCGAACTATACAAGAAGAGTTAGGCGACATAGGTCCTTTGCAAGAAATAGAAGAACTGAAAAAGAAAGCAGAAACCAAAAACTGGAAACCTGCCGTAAAAGCACATTTCGACAAAGAATTGCAACGATTAAAACGCATGAACCCACAAGCACCTGATTTTAGTATTCAGCGTAATTACTTAGAATTAATGCTCGACTTGCCTTGGGAAGATATCTCCGAAGATAAACTTGATTTGAAATTTGCTCAGGAAATTTTAGACCGTGATCATTTTGGACTGGAAGATGTCAAAAAACGTATTATTGAATATTTGGCCGTCTTAAAAATAAAAAAAGATATGAAATCCCCTATTTTGTGTCTTTACGGCCCGCCCGGTGTAGGCAAAACTTCCTTAGGAAAATCTGTAGCCGAAGCTATTGGCAGAAAATATGTCAGAATGTCTTTGGGAGGCCTAAAAGACGAATCTGAAATACGCGGACACCGTAAAACTTATATTGGTGCTATGCCGGGGCGCATAATCCAATCTATTAAAAAAGCCGGAACTTCTAACCCTGTATTTATTTTAGACGAAATAGATAAACTCGGAAGTAGTCATCGTGGCGATCCTTCATCGGCAATGCTTGAAGTTTTAGATCCGGAACAAAATAGTGATTTTTATGACAACTTTCTTGAAATTGGCTACGATTTGTCCAAAGTCATGTTCATAGCAACGGCCAATTATTTTTATGATATTCCTTGGGCGTTACGTGACCGGATGGAAATTATCCCTATTAGTGGCTATACCATCGAAGAAAAAATAGAAATTGCCAAACGTCACTTACTACCCAAACAACTTAATGAGCACGGATTAACAGAAAAAGACTTAAAGTTAGGAAAAAAACAACTCAAAAAAATCATTGAATCTTATACACGTGAATCAGGTGTTCGTGGTCTAGATAAAATGATTGCTAAAATAGTTCGTAATGTGGCCAAACATATAGCCATGGAAGAAAACTATCATAAAAAACCATCATTAAAAGAAATAGAACAAATATTAGGCAAACCCAAATTTAATATTGCCGAATATGAAAACAATAAAGTTCCGGGTGTAGTTACAGGTTTGGCATGGACACGTGTAGGAGGAGATATTTTATTTATCGAGTCAATTTTGGCAAAAGGTAAAGGTCAGTTACATCTTACCGGTAATCTAGGTCAAGTTATGAAAGAATCAGCTCAAATTGCTCTAGCATATATAAAAGCTAAAAGTGACAAATTTGGCATAAAACCAGAAGTCTTTGAACAATATCAGATACATGTACATGTGCCGGAAGGCGCAACTCCAAAAGATGGACCGTCAGCCGGTATTACTATGCTAACCTCTATGGTATCAGCCTTAACCGGTCGTAAAGTAAAATCAAATCTGGCTATGACCGGTGAAATAACACTCCGTGGTAAAGTACTTCCTGTTGGCGGTATCAAAGAAAAGATTTTAGCCGCCAAAAGAGCTAAAATTAAAGAGATTATTTTGTCGGCACAAAACCGTAAAGATGTTGCTGAAATAAATCCTGAGTATATCAAAGGATTAAAATTTCATTATGTCAACAAAATGGAAGAAGTAATAGATTTAGCCCTATTAAAAATATAAACCATGAAAGAAACCGAACGTAAATTTTTGGTTAATAATGAAGATTACAAATTAGAAGCTATTGCTATTTTGCATATTGTTCAAGCATATTTAAATCGTGACCCTGATCGTACTGTCAGGATTCGTATCCAAAACGGACAGGGTTATTTAACCATTAAAGGACCTTCAAACCCATCCGGATTAAGCCGGTTTGAATGGGAAAAAGAAATTTCCTTAGAAGATGCCAAAGCTTTATTAGAATTAGCCGAACCCGGAATCATAGAAAAGGTACGGTATATTATCCCCATAGATAATCATCTAAAATTTGAAGTAGATGAATTTTTAGGAGAACATGCCGGATTAACCATCGCAGAAATTGAATTGCCTGACGAAAATACGATTTTTACAAAACCTCAATGGCTGGGCAAAGAAGTAACCGGACAAAAAGAATACTATAACGCTTGGCTAAGTCGTGCAAAATAATTTATATTCGGGCCAATGCTTGATCCAAATCGGCCATAATATCTTCTGCATCTTCTATACCTGTTGAAAAACGAACCAAATCATCAGTAATACCGGCTTGCAAACGGTCTTGGGCAGACATGCCGGCATGAGTCATTGAGGCCGGATGCTGTATTAAAGTCTCTACACCACCTAACGATACAGCTAGCAAAGCTAACTGAACGTTATCCATCAATTTCTTTCCGGCAGGCAAGCCTCCTTTTACGCCAAAACTGATCATAGCGCCGGGCAATTTCATTTGTTTTTGTGCTAAATCATACTGTGTAAAAGATGGCAATCCGGGATATTTTATCCAAGCAATCTTAGGATGAGCAGACAAATATTCAGCAACTTTTTGAGCATTTTCTGAGGCTCTCTCTACCCGTAAAGCCAAAGTTTTTACGCCTCTAATAACCATATAAGCTTGATGCGGATCCATATTCGCCCCAAAATATGCCATTGTTTTCCGCAATAGGCTTACTAATTTAAAATCTTTTGCTATGAGAGCACCTCCTACAATATCAGCATGACCATTGATAAACTTTGTTAATGAATGTAAAACAATATCTGCGCCCAAATCTAAGGGCTGTTGAATATAAGGACTAGAAAAAGTATTGTCTACAGCTAATAAAATTCCTTTTTCATGAGCCAATTCAGCTATGGCTTGTATATCGGTCAAAACCATTGTCGGGTTGGTAGGTGACTCTATATAAATTAATTTGGTATTGGGGCGAATAGCTTGTTCAACAGCATCTAAATCAGCCGTATTTACAAAACTTGAAGCGATACCAAAATCCTTAAAATAACTCGTCATCAACGAACGTGAAGGGCCATATAAAGCAGAAGATCCGATCATATGATCACCATTTTTCAGTAATGCTGCATATAGGCTGCTTACTGCCCCCATACCTGATGCAAAAGCTATGGCCCCCGAACCATTTTCTAATTCGGCCAATTTTTGCTCCAACGAATGAATAGTAGGATTACCCAAACGGGTATAAATAAAACCTGCTTCTTGTCCGGCAAACCGGGCTGCCCCCTCATCAGCATTTTTAAAGGCAAAAGTAGAAGTTTGATAAATTGGCGGTACAGCAGCACCAAATGCGTCTGAAAAATCTCCGGCATGTACAAGTTTGGTATTAAAACCTTGATTTTTAGTTTCCATAATAATCTTTTTTGTAGGTTTAAAATATAATTTATGGTAATTATGCCGAGTTTCGACTGGCATTAATATTACCTAACAAAGATCTTAAAATGAGTTTTTCATAAACTTTTATAGTTTTTTGAGGTAATGGATTTTGCTGTGCTAAATGTCTAATCTGACTTAAAGCATACTGCTGAATAGTCAACAGCGGTAAAACAATTTGCTCACGTGTTTCTATCGACAACTCACGAATTAAATCGGTGCCCATCAAACTATCATAACCCGTTAATTTTAATAATAAACGCCGGGCTAGCAAATATTCTTCATAAATCATATGCCAAAATTCGCCAAATTCCGGATCATGAGACATGTATTTTGTCAGTTCAAAAAAAGATTTGGCCAAAGACATCATACTGTTAGCAACTAAAGTTTGAAAAAAAGGCGAATCATCATATACTTGTCGCACTTTATCAAATTCACCACGATCTTCATAGACTTTTAATGCCGTACCAAGACCATAAAACCCTGGAACATTTTGTTTGAGCATACTCCATGAGCCTACAAAAGGAATGGCTCGCAAATCTTCAAATTTTAAAGTTTTAGAGTTACCACGT
This sequence comes from Flavobacteriaceae bacterium, assembly GCA_015494075.1. Taxonomy (GTDB): domain Bacteria; phylum Bacteroidota; class Bacteroidia; order Flavobacteriales; family Flavobacteriaceae; genus WGBX01. The sequence continues at coordinate 8,736 of WGBX01000015.1, read as the reverse complement.
TTGCTGGGACGACTACCGACATTCATCTTAGCAAAATATTTAAGCGGACTCATTTGCGTTAAATAAGGAACAAACATCGGATGTGATTTGAATTTTTGATAAGCTTCATAACTCAAATTAGCCAAATCGTCTAACACATCACGTGCTTCTGCTTTTAAGACTTTTTGTTGTTTATGACGGTTATAAAAAACTGCTGTTACAAGTTGTTCCAAATTATATTTGGCCGCCATTTCAGTTCCATAATTAGAACTTATGGTTTGCCCTTGAATCGTAAGTTGAACTTCTTTATCAGAGATGTTGGGACCTAATGAGGCATAAAATTTGTGCGTTTTACCACCGCCGCGTGCAGGAGGACCTCCTCGTCCGTCAAAAAAGATGACTGTTATGCCATGCGCTTTAGACACTTCGGTTAGCCGTTCTTTGGCTTTAAAAATAGCCCAATTAGCCATAAGATATCCACCATCTTTTGTACCGTCGGAAAACCCTAACATAATTGTTTGCACACCTCCACGTCTAAGCAAATGCTCACGATATGATGGCAACTCGTATAACTGTGCCATTATTTCAGCTGATTTTTCCAAATCCGGAATAGTTTCAAATAAAGGAACAATATCCATTGACATAGCCGTTTTAAAAATACCGGTTTTTAAAAAAGCATAAACTTCCATTACATTCAAGGCCGACCGGGTATTACTTATAATATATCGATGCACAGCTTTTGCGCCATTATTTTGTTGTATCTGATAAGCAACATTTAAAGTTTCATATAAATCTTTGGCAGTTTCGTCCGTTATAGTTTCTATCGGCAAAACAGTATCTAAATGACTTAGCAAATTTAATTGCTCAGCCTCAGGCAATTGCAAAAAATCTGATGGCAACAAATTTTTATGTTGCAAAATAGGTAAAATGGCTTTAAAAGCACGATGATGCACACGACTGTCTTGGCGAATATCCATCAAGGCAAAATAATAGCCAAACAAATGAACTTTATGAATAAAACGGTCTAACTGATCTAGGAATAACGATTGATGATCCGTTACTAAAATATGCCGGATCTGCATTAATTTCGTTTTTAATTCAGATAATTCGATATAACTTTTAGCAGATTTATCTACGGCTGTTTGATAAAGTTTCTTTTCGAGTTTATGCAATTTTTTCTCAATCCCCTTAAAGCTTAAACGCCGACGTAAAACTTTAAGATCTTCATAATAATTGCGCGCAATGCTTTGTTTGAGCTTTACGGCTACTTTCCAAGTAATTTCCGGTGTTACAAACGGATTACCATCACGATCACCACCGGGCCAAAATCCAATATTTATTACTTCGTTTTCTATAAATTGACCATCATAAACATTATCAATAATATAGGTATAAATATCAGTGGCAACATTATAAAAAATAGTATCCAAATACCAAATAATACCCATCGCTTCTTCATAAGGGGTGGGTTTTTCTCTTTTATATAAAGAGGTTTTGCCCAATTGTGCCAATAAATTATTGACCTCAAATAATTGATCTTTTTGTAACGACTGAATCAAATCCGTAATAATTCCCAAAACACTACCCGGATAAAACTGGGTTGGATGAGCCGTTAATACCGGTCGGATTTTAAAATCGTTAAAATAATCTTGCAAAGCACTTATTTGATGTTTATCCAACAACTTTTCTGTTAAATTTACTAAGGTCCCCGGTCCTTTCACCGGATGTATTTGTGAAAAAGCAGCATCTTCTATGGCATCAAATAAGACGACCTCACGCTCAATATATTGTATAAATTTGAATAATAAATCCAAACGTTCATCTTGACTGTAATGTGGCAAATATTGCTCAAAAAAACGTTGTATAATATCATTCGGGGCCCATTGTTGGGCAAAACCTTTTTGACAAACATCTGCAAATAATGGCAATAAAGATCCGCTTTTTTTAATGCCTTTAAAAGGCAAGGTTAAAAACATACCGTTATAAATCCGATATTTAAGAGCAACTTGTTGTTTAAAAGCTTGTAAGTAATTATTTTGCGGCATATATATTAAAAGTTTATTTATCGTAAAGATAAAAACAATTTGCAGAACTACAGACTTATAAAATATCTTAAAGTAAATTAATTGTTAAAACTTAACAAGAGTAAATGACTTTTGTCAATTTCACAGCAATATTAAATTGTATATTTGTATTAAACTATAAAAATAACCAATTATGACAATTTTAAAAACTTCTGTAGCTAAAAAGGTTGCTATGGCACTGTCAGGTTTATTCCTGGTAATATTTGTGTTATTGCACCTTGCTATTAATTTGACCTTAATTTATCCGGGCAAAGAAGCTTTTGATGCTGCTGTCGAATTTATGGCTACCAATCCATTTATTCAACTGATGCAGCCCATTTTATTTTTAACTTTCATATTTCATATCGGAATGGGAATTTATTTAGAATGGACCAATAGAAGCAAACGTTCGGTTAAATATGTAAACAACAATCCGGGAGTTGCCTCAACATGGGCATCTCGAAATATGATTTGGACAGGTTTGTTCGTTTTGTTGTTTTTAATTATTCACTTATTTAACTATTTCGTACCTTTTAAAACACAAGAGGTGCCGGATCATTATGCTTTGGTTATCCGACTTTTTAAGAATCCTTATTACACCCTTTTATATGTAATAGCATTTCTTGCTTTGGGAAGACATTTAAGTCACGGATTCCAATCGGCTTTTCAATCTTTAGGAACGCCTCGTGAAAAATGCAATAAAGCATTGGTTATTACCGGCAAAATAATTGCATTTATTGTAGCTTTCGGTTTTTCTGCAATTGCTATATATTTCTACTTCAATTAAAAAATAATTAATTATGTCAACAATCAATATAAAAGAAGGGGCACCTATCAAATCACATATTCCACAAGGTGATTTGCCCAAAAAATGGACCACTTACAAAGATAAAATTCGTTTAGTAAGTCCTGCCAATAAAAGAAATTTAGACATTATTGTGGTAGGAACCGGCTTAGCCGGTGCATCGGCAGCCGCATCTTTGGCTGAATTAGGATATAACGTCAAAGCTTTTGCGTTTCAAGACTCACCCAGGCGGGCACACTCAATTGCGGCACAAGGTGGAATAAACGCTTCAAAAAACTATCAAAATGACGGTGATAGCGATTGGCGCTTATTTTATGATACCATTAAAGGTGGAGACTACCGGGGTCGCGAAGCCAATACCTACCGTTTAGCAGAGGTATCAGGGGCAATTATTGACCAAGCAGTCATGCAAGGTGTCCCATTTGCCAGAGATTACGGTGGTTTGCTTGATAACCGTTCTTTTGGTGGTGTTTTGGTTTCCAGAACCTTTTATGCCAAAGGACAAACCGGACAACAATTATTATTAGGAGCTTTTTCGGCACTAAACAGACAAATTGCCCGTGGTAAAGTCGAAATGTATAACCGTCATGAAATGATTGATTTGGTCGTTATTGATGGACATGCCAAAGGTATCATTGCCAGAAACTTGATTACAGGCAAACTAGAAAGATATGCAGCTCATGCTGTTGTAATTGCCTCAGGCGGCTATAGCAATGTTTATTTCTTGTCTACCAATGCCATGGGATCAAATGCTACAGCTGCTTGGCGCGCACACCGTAAAGGCGCTTATTTTGCCAATCCTGCTTTTGTACAAATTCATCCCACTTGTATTCCGCGAAGTAGTGATCATCAATCAAAATTGACCTTAATGTCTGAATCATTAAGAAATGACGGACGCATCTGGGTACCTAAAAAACTGGAAGATGCCGTCGCTATTCGTGAAGGAAAACTGAAACCTACTGAAATTCCGGAAGAAGATCGGGACTATTATTTAGAAAGACGTTACCCGGCTTTTGGTAACTTGGTACCTCGCGACGTTGCTTCACGTGCTGCCAAAGAGCGTTGTGATGCCGGCTACGGTGTAAACAAAACCGGTGAAGCGGTTTATTTAGATTTTGCTTCTGCCATCGAACGCTATGGAAAAGAACAAGCACACTTAAAAGGTTTGAAAAATCCATCAAAAGAAGTGGTTCGTGAATTAGGAAGAAAAGTAATTGAGGATAAATACGGCAATTTATTCCAAATGTATGAAAAAATTGTCGATCAAAATCCTTATGAAACTCCCATGATGATTTATCCTGCTAACCACTACTCTATGGGTGGACTTTGGGTAGATTATGATTTACAATCCAACTTACCGGGCTTATTTGTCATCGGTGAAGCCAATTTCTCAGATCATGGCGCCAACCGATTGGGAGCTTCTGCTTTAATGCAAGGTCTGGCCGATGGTTATTTTATTCTACCCTACACTATTGGTGACTATTTAGCTGACTATATCCGAGAGGGAAAAATTCCTACTGATACGCCTGAATTTGAAGAAACAGAACAAAAGGTTATGGAAGAAATCAATTTCTTTATCAATAATAAAGGTACCCATTCAGTTGATTACTTCCATAAAAAATTAGGTAAAATAATGTGGGATAAAGTTGGTTTGTCACGAAATGCACAAGGTTTACAAGAAGCCATTAAAGAAATTCAAGAATTACGTAAAGAATTTTGGAAAGACGTACGTGTACCGGGAAAAGCAGAAGATTACAATCCGGAACTTGAAAAAGCCGGTTATGTAGCAGACTATTTAGAGCTGGGAGAACTTTTGGCACTTGACGCTTTAAACCGTAATGAATCTTGTGGCGGACATTTCCGTGAAGAGTATCAAACACCTGATGGCGAAGCCCTCAGAGATGATGAAAACTATGCTTATGTAGCGGCTTGGGAATATCCGGCCAAACCTTATGAAAGATATCATAAGCATGTAAATATGAGCGATGAAATCTTACATAAAGAACCGCTGATATTCGAATTTGTGAAACCAACAACCAGAAGTTATAAATAATTATGAAACTAAATCTTAAAATTTGGAGACAAGCAGGGCCTAATGCCAAAGGGCAAATGGTCGATTATCAAATAGATGGTGTAGAATCTGATATGTCCTTCTTGGAAATGTTGGATTTACTCAATGAAAAATTAATTGCTAAAGGTGAAGAACCTGTGGCATTCGATCACGATTGTCGTGAAGGTATTTGTGGAATGTGTTCTTTGTATATTAACGGAGAAGCTCATGGCCCTGACCGTTTAACTACCACTTGTCAACTGCATATGCGTCGCTTTAAAGACGGTGAAACCATTACTATTGAGCCATGGCGTGCCAATGCTTTTCCGGTAATAAAGGATTTAATTGTAGACCGTACTGCCTTAGATCGCATTCAACAAGCCGGCGGCTATATTTCAATTAACACCTCCGGCCGAACTGTAGATGCCAATAACATTCCTATCCCTAAAAAAGATGCTGATAATGCTTTTGATGCCGCTACTTGTATTGGTTGTGGCGCTTGTGTAGCAACTTGTAAAAATGCATCTGCAATGTTATTTGTGTCGGCCAAAGTAGCCCAATTTGCACAATTACCCCAAGGCCGTGTTGAAGCTGCCAAACGTGTACAAGATATGGTTGCTGTAATGGACGCCGAAGGTTTTGGCAGTTGTACCAATACAGGCGCTTGTGAAGTCGAATGCCCCAAAGGTATATCATTAAGCAATATCGCTATTTTAAACAAAGAGTTTATTTTGGCTCAAACTAAATAAACTTTTTATATTTTTAAATTATCAATCCGGCAAGATTTATAAATAAATCTTGCCGGATTTTTAATAAAAAAAACACCTAAAATTAAAATCCTTATATAAAATCTTGTTTTTAATATTTTTTTCTTTAAATTTGTAGTCTAATTGTTAACATAATCTACAACACGCCTATAAGTCTATATTTACATTTTTAATTATCGTTTGTTAAACCTTGGTGAACTCTTTCTCCATAAAAATGTAAATATGTCTAAAAAAAAATATTCTGATTCGGAACTTGTTGCCTTATACATTAAAGGAAACGATACGGTTATAGAACAACTCTTAAATCGACACCGCGATAAAATTTTTGGATTTATATATACTAAAGTCCATGACCGTGAACTAACTGAAGATTTATTTCAAGACACCCTTTTTAAAGTCGTTAGAACTTTAAAAAAAGGTAAATATATAGAAGAAGGTAAATTTTTATCTTGGGTCATTCGTATTGCTCATAACATCATTATTGATTATTATAGAAAAAAAAATAAAATGAAAAATGTATATGCATCAGAAGATTTTTCATTGTTTGATATTTTACATGACCATGCACTAGATGCTGAAAAACAGCTCATCCGTAAACAAATGATTGAAAAGATGAAACGGCTGATTGAGCAACTGCCTGAGGATCAAAAACAAGTACTTAAAATGCGAATTTATGAAGAATTGTCTTTTATAGAAATTGCCGAAAAAACCCAAGTCAGCATTAATACAGCTTTAGGCCGCATGCGATATGCTTTGATCAATCTGCGTAAAATTATTGAAAAAAATAATATCCAATTTGTGGAATAAAATATACTAAAATATATTTTGAGGCGTTTAAATAAAAAAAATAATCTTATGAATAAAAATTATCCTATGCCGCCTCAAATTTATTGGCGTATTACTTTAGCTGTTGCTTACAGTAAAGCTATACAGGTTATAGATTCTAAAATGCTTAAAAAATTTATTCTGATCAATAACTAGTTAGAGTAAGTGTCCCAAAAAGTCGGTTATTTAATAACCGGCTTTTAATATTTAAAAACCATAAAATTCCTTTATGATTGAAGCGGAGTTATTTAATATACTCATAGCTAAACTGCGCAATATGTCTTGAGCAACACAAAGAGAATCCTTTTATAAAGTTTTGTCTATGTGTGCTATATTAAAATTTAGTTTATATAACTTTTAAAAGTTTTTTAAAAAAAATTAAGCTTTTTTAGTTGGTTTTATAAGTTTCATTATAATATCATTATCAGGATTATATCCCCGTGCCGGTGCATATTCGCGGCCGTAATATATCATTTGTAAATGCAAATCATTCCAACGGTTTTTTGGGAACAGCCGCTTCGCATCCTTTTCTGTTTGCTGTACATTTTTACCATTGGTCAATCCCCATTGCGTCATCAAACGATGAATATGCGTATCAACCGGAAAAGCCGGCTGTCCAAATGCCTGACTCATAATGACACTTGCAGTCTTGTGTCCTACACCCGGCAAAGACTCTAAACCTTCAAAATTGGCAGGCACTTGACCATGGTATTTTTCAACTAAAATTTCTGATAACCTCTTGATAGCCTTAGCCTTTTGAGGCGATAAGCCCACGGGTTTGATAATTTCGCGTATTTGTTCAACTGATAATTTTTGCATATCATACGGATTATCTGCCAGACTAAAAAGCTCCGGCGTTACCCTATTTACCATCTTATCTGTTGTTTGTGCAGACAATAAAACTGCTATTAAAAAAGTAAAAGTATTGGTATGATCTAATGGAATAGGCGGATTTGGATATAATGATTGTAAGGTGTCCATAATAATACGGACCTTTTCTTTTTTCGTCATTTATTTTGTATATTTGTATAAGGACAAAAGTAAGATAATTATGACACATCTAAAAACGGGCGATCCGGCACCATATTTTGAAGCCGAAAATTGTATGGGCCAAATCATAAAATTAACAGATTTTAAAGGAAAAAAATTAATTTTATATTTCTTTCCCAAAGCTTTAACACCGGGTTGCACAACCGAAGCCGTCAATTTGGCTACTAATTATACAATATTACAAAGCAAAGGCTTTGATGTCATTGGTGTCAGTCCCGATGATGCAAAAAGAGAAAAAAGATTTAAAGAAAAATACAATATCCCATTTTCACTAATTCCCGATGAAGAAAAAAACGTCATTAACCTATATGGTGTATGGGGAGCTAAAAAGATGTATGGAAGAGAATATGAAGGTGTACATCGGACAACTTTTATTATAAATGAAAAAGGTATTATCGAACATATTATTAAAAAAGTAAAAACAAAAGAGCACACCAATCAAATATTAGCGCTATATGAATAATCAGGAACAAAATACAGAATGGATCAAAATATGGAGTTGTGAAGACGGCATGGAAGCACAACTCATTAAAAACTTGTTAGAGATAGAAAATATTCCGGTACAATTAATTAATGTTAATTCTAACAATCTATTTCCGGACAGTACTATTGCCGATGTTGACATATTGACACCAAAAGAGTTTGCCGATAAAGCAAAAGAATTGATTGAAAATAACTTTGACTAAATTTTATACAATTGTTTAGCAAAAAAGAATCTGCCCGTTTACGACAAGAATTTTGGACCAGTTTTGGCAAATCCTTTCCACGTAAATGGTTGTTATACAATACTAAAATAAAGGATTTATCGCTAAAATTTCATGCTGACCGCAAAAGAGCGGCCGTTATGATTGATATTGAGATGAAAGATCCTTTATTTCGAGAGGCATATTTTAACAAATTTCTAGTCCTTAAACCACTTTTTATTAAAGCTGTTCCGGGTCTGATATTTGAACCGGAATACGCCTTAAACAATACTAAGATTATCAGTCGTATTTACAAAGAATTACCTGATGTTAGTATTCACAATAAAAATACTTGGCGTGAAATTTATAGTTTTTTTAATGAAAATATGCACAAACTAGAAACTATTTTTAAAGAAAATGATGATTTTATTAAAGATATATGAAGCCTCTTGTCATTTAGTCACAACTGCCTAAGTTATGCGCTTGACAATGAAACCAACCAAGTAACAATCCT
>WGBX01000014.1 GCA_015494075.1 Flavobacteriaceae bacterium | reverse complement strand
GAACAAATTCGACAGTTTATCAATCGGTAATTTCCATAACTTTTGAAGAAGGTGATAGAAGAGAAGGAGGTGTACATTTAAATTAAACATTAGAAATAAACCTAAAATTTATGCACCAATGCCAGTCAAAAATACCGTATGCTAAAACAGTATACAGAATTTTTTTATTATATAGATATGCGTATCTTTGCATTTTAATTAAAATAAGCGTTTTTATGCAGCTATCCGAACAAGAAATTGTCAGAAGAGAATCTTTGAACAAACTAAGAGAATTAGGTATTGATCCGTATCCGGCAAATGAATATAAAGTAACCGCCAAAATTACTGATATTTTAAATAGTTTTTCGGCCTACGAAGGTAAGGAAGTCAAAATAGCCGGCCGTATGATGAGCCGACGTATTATGGGAAAAGCTTCTTTTGCCGAATTGAAAGATGCTACCGGTCGCATGCAAATTTATGTCAATCGTGATGAATTATGTCCCGGTGAAGATAAAACCATGTACAACACCGTTTTTAAAAAATTGCTTGACATCGGCGATATTATCGGTGTCAAAGGAGAAGTTTTTAAAACCAAAGTAGGCGAACCCTCAATTAATGTTAAAGAATTAACAGTTTTATCTAAGTCTTTACGTCCGCTTCCGGTAGTAAAAGTTGATGCAGATGGTAAAGTACACGATGCCTTTTCCGATCCGGAATTGCGTTACCGTCAGCGTTATGTCGATTTAATAGTCAATGATAAGGTTAAAGATACATTTATTAAGCGTACAAAAATTATTAATACCATGCGTAACTTTTTTAACGAACGTGGGTATTTAGAAGTAGAAACGCCGGTTTTGCAACCTATTCCCGGTGGTGCTTCAGCGCGTCCGTTTATCACGCATCACAACGCATTAGATATTCCGTTGTATCTGCGTATTGCCAACGAATTATACTTAAAAAGACTAATTGTCGGCGGCTTTGATGGTGTTTATGAATTTGCCAAAGATTTTAGAAATGAAGGCATGGACAAAACCCATAATCCGGAATTTACCGTGATGGAACTTTATGTTCCTTATAAGGATTATAATTGGATGATGCATACAACGGAAACCTTATTGGAAAAGATAGCGCAAGAAGTAACCGGTGATACAAAGGTTAAAATGGGCGATAAAATTATAGATTTTAAAGCGCCTTATCAACGTGTGCCTATATTGGATGCCATTAAAGAATATACCGGCTATGATTTGCATGACAAATCAGAAGAAGAAGTACGAGAAATTGCGAAAAAATTAGATATCGAAGTAGATGAAACCATGGGTAAAGGCAAGCTAATTGATGAAATTTTTGGAGAGAAATGTGAGCACCATTATATTCAACCTACCTTTATTACCGATTATCCCAAAGAGATGAGTCCGCTAACCAAAGCGCACCGCAGCAAGCCCGGCTTAACCGAACGTTTTGAGCTGATGGTAAACGGTAAAGAGTTAGCCAATGCTTATTCCGAATTAAATGACCCTATTGATCAGAGAGAGCGATTTGAAGAGCAATTGCGCTTATCAGAAAAAGGTGATGATGAAGCTATGTATATTGATCAAGATTTTTTACGTGCCTTGGAATATGGGATGCCGCCAACTTCCGGTATTGGTATTGGAATTGACCGCTTAACAATGTTTTTAACCGATAATGACAGCATTCAAGAGGTAATTTTTTTCCCGCAGATGAAACCTGAAAAAAAAGCAGTGGCTTTAACCGATGACGAGAAAGCTGTTTTAAAATTACTCAAAGAACAATCGCCTGTTTTATTGTCCGAATTAAAAACCAAATCCGGTTTAAGCAATAAAAAATGGGATAAAACCATTAAAGGATTAACCAAAAAGAAACAAGCTAAAGTTGAAAATACCGATGAAGGTTTGTTTGTAAAGTTGGTTGATTAAGTAAGCGTATCTATTAAAATATTCTGAGACCTAGTAGGTTTTAAAAACCTACTAGGTCTTTAAGTTTAAAACTTGTCAAACTTATTTTGCAAAATAGATCGCTAGATTTAGCAGGTCTTAAAAATAAAAAAGGTCGCCAATTTGGCGACCTTTATACTGTATAGAGTTTGGTTTATTCAGCATTTTCCTGTGTTGCCTCACCTTCTGCTTTTTCGGCAGCGGCAGCAGCAGCTTCAGCTCTTTTGGCTTCGGCAGCAGCTTTGGCTTTGGCTTCAGCTATAGCTTTTTCATCACGGATAGGTGTGACTTCAAAGTCTAAATCTACGACAACATCTCTATGTAATCGCACTTTAGCATTGTATTTACCTATACGTTTGACATTGCCACCAATAACTTGAATATATTTTTTGTCAATATCAAAACCTTCTTTGGCTAAAACCTCAGCTAAATTCTGGTTATTAATAGATCCAAATAATTTATCACCAGAACCTACCTTTGCCGGTATTTTAATTTGCAATGCTTTGATCTTTTCAGCCAATTTTTGCGCTTCTTCTACAATATGCTTTTCTTTAAAAGCTCTTTGTTTTAATTTTTCAGCTAAAACTTTTTTTGCAGAAGGTGTAGCTAATATGGCATATCCTTGCGGAATCAAATAATTTCTGCCATAGCCATTTTTTACCGTTACAATATCATCGGTAAAACCTAAATTTTCAACGTCTTTTAATAATATAATTTCCATCGTTCCTTCTTTTTTATTTTAACATATCTCCTACATAAGGCATTAAAGCCAAGTGACGTGCCCGCTTTATAGCTTTGGCTAATCTTCTTTGATATTTTAAAGAAGTTCCGGTGATACGACGCGGTAAAATTTTACCTTGTTCGTTAACAAATTTCATTAAGAAATCGGGGTCTTTATAATCAATATATTTGATGCCGTATTTTTTAAATCGGCAATATTTCTTCTGATTGGGTTTAACATCAATATCTAATTGTGTTAAATATCTGATTTCAGATTGTTTTCCTGAATTTTGATCTAAGCCTGCCATAATCCTTATTTTTTAGATTCTTTAATTTTTTCTCTTCGTTTTTCAGCCCATTCAGCGGCATACTTGTCTAATTTGGTGATTAGATGACGCATAACACGCTCATCACGTCTAAACATCAAATCTAATTCTTTTACATCTTCCGGATTTAATTTGAATTCAATCAAATTATAAAAACCGGTTTTCTTGTGTTGGATAGGGTACGCTAATTTTTTAAGCCCCCAATCTTCTTTCCAAATAATCTCACCGCCTTTGGAAGTTAAAAAATCTTCAAATTTTTTAACTGCTTCCTTTACCTGATCGTCAGATAAAACGGGAGTTAAAATGAAAACAGTTTCATAATGGTTCATAATGTATTTATTTAAAATTAAATTGCCTGCAAAGATAAAAAATATTTTGGCAAATCTACTTTATTTTTTAATAAATTGTTTTACAGACTTATATTGCTCATTTTGAAGGGTTAAAACATAAGTTCCGGCAGGTAAAAAGGAGATGTCAATGT
>WGBX01000013.1 GCA_015494075.1 Flavobacteriaceae bacterium | reverse complement strand
GAATGCTACTAAGTTAAGCTACATTTGCATTGTTTCCACCTTGGCGTAAAAGCTCTCTCAAAGCAGCCCTTGATTGAGTCATAAATTTGTAAGGTTTAGACCTTCTTTTAGCACACCGTGGTTCACACCGACCTAGTTGTTGAAATAGAACACATTGGGCTATTGCATCAATCAAAGTTTGTCTTAATCTGAGTATTTCTTGTTGACTATTTTCTGACACGCTTATGATAGTTTGCCAACTTCTAAGTGTTTGAAGTGTTGCTTTAAAACTTATTAATCTAGGTTTGACTTTGGCTTGTTTTGCCGCTTTTAGCATGAGGTTTCTTATGCAGTTGTAAGCTATAAAATGCATTATTATTTCTTTGTGTACCATCGCTGGTGTTTTGCATCGAAGTATATCCATTCCCATGGTTGTTTTTATATCCCTGAAGAATAGTTCCACATCCCAACGTTGATAATATAAATCAGCAATTTCTTTAGCAGTGTATTTTTCGGCATCAAGCAAGGTTGTAATTATGTAAAATTTTTTAACTCTAAAACCTTGGTTTTTAACAGTGACTTTTATCTGTCTTAAAGTGAGCTTTTCTGGTAACTCGTTATATTCACATTCACTATAACTTGTTCTTTTGGTATAAACAGGCTTATCCCATTGAACTAATAAATCATCTTTTGCTAATACTTTTAGGGCTGTTTTGGTTGTCTTGGGTTTTCTTTTGGCAAGTGTAATAACGCTATCAACTTCTAATTTTTTTAGTTGGTAAACATCAAAAAAGGTACAGAACATCTTATCTGCCAACAATATGTCGCCAACATTAAAGGTTTCTAATTGATCACGAAGTAGCAATAGCTCGTGGCTTTTCTTGTTACCCAAACGATAACTGATTAATGCTCCTGTAAATAAACAAAAACATGCCAATGCACGAGCGGATGGAAAACCACAGCCAACCTTTTGAGTTTTTTGTTGTGGATACAACTCTTGATTTTTAGGTGTGTCAGGCATGCTTAAACCAGTTCCATCAACGACAATAACACGATGCGATTTCCATTTTTCAGTCTCTTTAGTCAATCTGGTTGTGTGCTTGAATATTTTATCCAAGCTTTCAAAATCCATGTTCGTGCGTGCTTGACAATAAGCTGAGGTAGAGTTTGATGAAACCTTTTTACCTTGCCCAACCATATGAGATTGGAGTTTCTTTAACGCTTCTTTGCAGCCTCCATCAACATCAATAACTTGTGAGAAAAATGTCCAAAACGTATTGGATTTACTAAATAATCTTAATCGGCTAAAATTGCCTTTTTGTTTATTTTTTAAATATTCCTTAGGGATAAACTGATTAAAATATTCACCTAGTTGATTGATGGAATGTTTTTTGATTTTATCAAGAGCTTGAGCTAGTTTTTGAGCTTTAGTTTGAGGCTTTTTACGTAAAGTAGAAAGGTGAAATCCAGGCAGTATTTGAGTAGTATTTTTCATACTAAATTATACCATTTTCATGCTATAATTTCACTCGAATTTTCATGTAAAAAGGGCTTAACTTAGTAGCATTCGGGTCAGTACCCATTTTAGGGATTCTGTGCTAGAATACACTTTTCACAATAGTATTTATCATGCCTAGAAAACCTCGTTTTTTTGTTTCTGGTGTTGCCAATCATGTAATCCAACGCGGTAACAATAAGGAAGCTGTGTTTTTTGAAGAGGAAGATTATCGAAAATACCTCACCATATTAAATGAAGCAGCAACAAAACATAGTGTAAAAATTCATGCCTATGTTTTGATGACAAACCACATTCATCTGTTAGCCACAGCAGATACTACAAATGGCATCAGTCAAATGATGCAACAAGTCGGTCGATTTTATGTGCCTTATGTGAATTTTAAATACAAAAGAACGGGCACGTTGTGGGAAGGTCGTTTTAAAAGTTCTTTGGTTTCTGATGATTTATATGTATTGGCTTGTATGCGTTATATCGAAATGAACCCTGTAAGAGCCCACATGGTAAAAGCACCACAAGATTATAAATGGTCTAGCTATCATTTCAATGTAAGAGGTGTCTATGACTCAGTGGTTTCTGAGCATATTAGTTATAAAGATTTAGCAAGAAGCAGGAAAAAGCAGCAGGAAACTTACCGTGATTTATTTTTAGAACATTTGGACGAAAAGATACTCAGTGATATTAGAAATTGTGCACAAACTGGAACACCGCTTGGTAATAATAAATTTAAGTCTCAAATTGAATCTAAACTTAAAATTAAAGTTGGTTATAATACGCGAGGAAGACCGAGAAAGTTATGAAATACCTTAAAAAGGGTACTGACCCCTTAAACTCGATAAGGATAAATTAAAACAATGCCTATAAAATTTGGATTAATTATTTTTTTTAGTTTTCTTTTGTTGTCTTGTAGTAACAAGAGAGTGGCTCTTTCTGAAGATAATTTGTATCATTGGGTAACTCAAGACCGTTGTTTTATAAATGAAAAGGTTAATCAGGATGTTTCAGTATCTCAAGATGATTTGATTTTATATTATTACAATTATTGGTATAGATTTACCTTTGAACAATTTGATATTCTTAATAACTTTGAAAAAATTAAAATAAAATCCATTATTGGTAATAAACTGATTTTTATGGACAGTCATAAGAAGTATCAGGAGG
>WGBX01000012.1 GCA_015494075.1 Flavobacteriaceae bacterium | reverse complement strand
GGATAAAATTAGTGATGCTGCTCGTAACTCAGCTATCTTATACCAAGAAAAAGTTAAAAATCAATTAAGCAAATAGATTAAAAATAATAAAAAAAGGCTGCTGAAAAATTTTCAGCAGCCTTTTTTTTTATACATTTAATTGCTTATAACCTAAAATTAATTCCTCTACAATTTCAGGATTTGTTAAAGTTGAGATGTCACCGAAATCTGTCGATCCGGCTACAATTTTACGTAAAATACGACGCATAATTTTGCCACTTCTGGTTTTAGGCAAAGCATTAACAAATTGTATTTGATCAGGTTTAGCAATTGGGCTGATTAATTTGGCTACGCCTTTGATTAAAGACTGCCGCAATTCCTCATCTAAACCTTCTGGACGCTGTGGTGCTACAACATAAGCATAAATACCTTGACCCTTAATAGCATGTGGCATACCGACAACAGCAGATTCAGCTACCAAAGGATGTTCATTTAAAGCATTTTCAATTTCTGCTGTACCCAAACGATGCCCGGATACATTAATAACATCATCAATACGACCTAAAATACGGTAATACCCATCTTCATCTCTTTTTACACCATCGCCCGTAAAGTACAGCCCCGGAAAGGTTGAAAAATAAGCTTGTTTATAACGCTGATGATCGCGCCAAAGTGTTCTTGCCATTCCGGGCCAAGGAAACTCTATACATAAATTACCTTCTACATTTTTACCATATAATTTTTGTCCGTCGTTGTCAACAATAACAGGTCTAATACCGGGTAATGGTAAAGTAGCATATGCCGGTTTTGTAGGTATAACACCCGCCAAAGGACTAATCATAATACCGCCGGTTTCTGTTTGCCACCAAGTATCAACAATGGGACAACGTCCTTTACCTACATGGTCGTGATACCAATGCCATGCCTCCTCATTTATAGGTTCGCCAACGGTTCCTAAAACTCTTAAACTGGGCATTTCATATTTGTCAACCCATTGTTCTCCTTGTGCTAATAATGCTCGTATTGCAGTTGGAGAAGTATAAAACTGGTTAACTTTATATTTCTCAATAATTTGCCAATATCGATCAGGAGCCGGATAAGTAGGAATCCCTTCAAACATTATAGTTGTCGCACCTTCTAATAAAGGGCCGTAAATAATATAAGAGTGCCCTGTAATCCATCCGATATCAGCAGCACAGAAATAAATGTCATTAGGTCTATACTGAAAAACATTTTTAAAAGTATAAGCTGTATATACCATATAGCCTCCTATGGTATGCAATACGCCTTTTGGTTTTCCTGTAGAACCGCTAGTATATAAAATAAACAATGGCTCTTCGGCATCCATAATAACCGGTTCAAACTTAGAGGATTGTTGAGCCATCAAACCATGCCACCAAAAATCACGACCTTTTTTAAGAGTAACAGTCTGCCCTGTTCGTTTTACTACAATCATTTTTTCAATGGTATCTGACATACTTAGAGCTTCATCGGCCGTTTCTTTTAAAGGTATTATCTTATCGCCTCTATAACCCCCATCGGCAGTTATTAAAATCTTTGCTTGAGCATCATTATTACGCTCCGCTAATGCTTTTGCCGAAAAACCTGCAAAAACTATGGAGTGTATGGCACCAATTCGCGCACATGCTAACATAGCAATGGCTAATTCGGGAATCATGGGTAAATAAATAGCTACTCTATCGCCTTTTTTAACTCCTAAGGCTTGTAAAACATTGGCAAATTTATTTACTTCTTCAAAAAGCTCTTGATATGTAAAAGTCCGGTTGGGTTCTTCCGGATTATTAGGTTCCCAAATAATAGCCGGTTGACTACCACGTAAAAATAAATGTCTTTCAAAAATGTTTTCGGTAATATTTAATTGGCCATTTTTAAACCATTCAATTCGCGGCTCATCAAAATTCCATTCTAATGTTTTAGACCATGATTTACGCCAGTAAAAAGATTCGGCAATATTAGACCAAAAGCCGATAGGATTTGCAAAACTTTTCTGATACTCATGCAGATAGCCACTAAGAGTTGATATTTTTGGAATCATAAACGTTAATTTTTTAATACTTATATTGTATTTTTTAAGGTTATTGTATGGTTGATTATTAAATCTTTGAAAAGATAATTACTAAAAAAATAGTATAAAATACATGTTATGTAAATTTGCGCTTGTAAATGCTATTCTTTTAATAATTTCTACATTTTATTTAGAATCGGATTGATTTAACATATTGTCAGACAATCCTAATGACTTCGCTTCTTCTCCGGTCATTATACGAGAGTGAATTATAAATCTTAATCCTAAGGGAATTTCTAAAGAAAAGGTAGAGCCCCTGCCTTCGGTCACATCGACAGTAATGTGAGTATACTTCCATATATCATACATATCTTCACTCATATAATAGTTAATACCCTCCAGTTGCCCTAATAAAATATCGCTATCATCTAAATATAAATCTTCTTTTTCGATAAGCATTGGCGCAGTACCGTCACAACATCCTCCACTTTGGTGAAAAATAACTTCACCATGTTCTTCTTTTAATTTTCTAACAACTACTGCTGCTTTTTCTGTAATAGCTACTTGTTGAAATGCCATATTATATAATTATATTAAAATCGGTTAATCAGATTGCTCTGATTAACCGAAAAAGTGTTTAACAAATTTTTAAAAGAATCCTAATTTCTTTTTATCATAAGAAATCAACATATTTTTATTTTGACGATAATGGTCTAGCATCATCAAGTGCGTTTCTCTACCGAATCCTGACTTTTTATATCCTCCAAATGGTGCATGTGCAGGATAAGCATGATAATTATTAACCCAAACACGTCCGGCTTTGATGGCTCGTGGTATTTGATACAATTGATGAGCATCACGTGTCCAGACTCCGGCACCCAAACCATACATGGTATCATTGGCTATTTCAATCGCTTCAGCTTCATCTTTGAATTTGGTTACAGATAGTACCGGACCGAATATTTCTTCTTGGAAGACACGCATTTTATTGTGTCCTTCAATCAAAGTAGGTTTAATATAATAGCCTTTTTTAAATTCACCTTCAACATCTGCAGGTTTACCTCCGGCAATTATTTTACCACCTTCTTCTTTACCTATTTTAATATATGACATAATTTTTTCAAATTGATCTTTTGAGGCTTGAGCACCCATTTGTGTTTCTGTATCATAAGGATTTCCTTGTTTGATAGCATTAACACGATCAACAACACGTTTCATAAATTCGTCATAAATATCTTCTTGCACTAACAAACGGGAAGGGCATGTACATACTTCACCTTGATTGAATGCGAATAAGACAGCACCTTCAATAGCTTTATCAAGAAAATCATCATCGGCATCCATAACAGAGCTGAAAAATATATTAGGAGATTTGCCACCTAATTCCATTGTTACGGGATTGAGATTTTTAGAAGCATATTGCATAATCATTTGGCCTGTTGTTGTTTCACCGGTAAAGGCAACTTTATCAACTCCCGAATGAGAGGCTAAGGGTTTTCCTGCCTCAGGGCCAAAACCATGAATGATATTGACCACACCAGGCGGAAAGACATCAGCTATTTTTTCCATAAGTAAAGTGGCACTGGCGGGAGTTTGTTCGGCAGGCTTAAGAATAACGGTATTGCCGGCAGCTAAAGCCGGTGGCAATTTCCATGACAACATCAAAAGTGGAAAGTTCCAAGGAATAATTTGCGCAACAACTCCCATCGGTTCTTTTATAATTAATGAAACCGTATTTTCGTCAAGCTCTGTTGCCGAGCCTTCTTCTGACCTGATGGCAGCGGCAAAATAACGCCAATGATCGGCTGCCAAGGGTACGTCGGCATTCAGTGTTTCTCTAATTGGTTTCCCATTATCAGCTGTTTCAACAATGGCAAATTCTTCTAAATTTTCTTCAATAATATCGGCTACTTTATTTAACATTCTTGCTTTTTCTATAGGCGAAACCTTTTCCCAAGCTTCTTTGGCAGCATTAGCTGCTGCAACAGCATTGTTTACATCTTCTTTTTTAGAACGTGGGTACTTTGCTAAAAAACTATTGTCAATAGGAGAGTAATTATCAAAATATTCACCACTTACCGGCTCAACAAATTTACCGTTAATAAAGTTGCCGTACTTTTCTTTAAATTTAGGTTTTGAATAAATCATAGTTGTTTTTTCGATTTAAATTTTGCTTACTCTTT
The DNA here is from genome assembly GCA_015494075.1 of Flavobacteriaceae bacterium. Taxonomy (GTDB): domain Bacteria; phylum Bacteroidota; class Bacteroidia; order Flavobacteriales; family Flavobacteriaceae; genus WGBX01. Next base: position 10 of record WGBX01000012.1, on the reverse strand, counting down.
TCAAGATTTT
>WGBX01000011.1 GCA_015494075.1 Flavobacteriaceae bacterium | reverse complement strand
GTTTGAATATTAAAAGGGGAGAATATTTTGGAATGTGTGTTAATTTAAGCAATCAAAAATGTGAATTATTAAAAGATGATTATAATATTAAGAGATGTAAATCGGAAAAATTATTAGGTCAATTACTTTTAGGGGATGATAAAAAATATTGTAAATTATTACCTTTAAAAACTTATCGTTTAACTTGTGAAATGTATTTTGATAATAATAAAAAACATATTGATTATGATGGTGATGGAGTTGATAATGGCTTGGAACTTTTTAACGGGACAAACCCTTTGGTTTATGAAGAAGAAGCAAAAAAAATTCAAGAAGAAGAAGAGAGAATTAGTGAAGCATTTGCAAAATTTTACAATAAATATAAGGATCTTAATTTACTGATTAAAGATACCGATAATGACGGTTTAAGAGATTACGAAGAAAAAGAAATTTATCATACTGATCCTTTGAAAGAAGATACCGATGGCGATGGTTATTCTGATAAAGAAGAAATTGACAATGGTTTTAATCCTAACGGAAAAAATTGATTGTGGATTTAAGAAATATTTTAAACTCTTGACAAGTTTTTTTTATTGCTTTATTATTCAAAATAGCTTAATTAAATTATTTATGAAACAACAAAAAAGAAGTTCATATTTAATAAGCGGTTGATAAAAATCTGTTGTATTTTTTGAGACCGCTGAAAGGCGGTTTTTTTGTTGTTAAAATTGACACCCGATAAAAGATGAAAGTTTTTTATCGGTTGTTAATGAAAGAACATTGACAATTTAAAGTTTTTAATAAATTAACTTTTTAAAAAGTTAAGCGAGTAACATAAAAGAGCATCAATTAAAAAGCAAAAACAACTTTTTCAAAAAAGGTAGTTAAAGTTTTTGCGATTAATTGGGAAAAATTAAGGGCGTATGGTGGATGCCTTGACACAAAAAGCCGATGAAGGACGTAGCAGCCTGCGATAAGCTTCGGGGAGGTGGCAAGCAACCTTTGATCCGGAGATTTCCGAATGGGGAAACCCTCCCATGTAAAGCATGGGAATCCTTTGCCTGAATTCATAGGGCAATGAGATGGGTACCCGGGGAACTGAAACATCTTAGTACCCGGAGGAAAAGAAAACAAAGCGCTTAGCGCGTATTCCCTAAGTAGTGGCGAACGAACGGGGAAGAGCCCAAACCTTTTAAACTGTGTTGATAAATTAACTTCGGTTAATTTTGAAACTTGAAGGTTATAGGACCATATGTTTAAAAGGGGTTGTAAGAGATCGTGTCTGTTGCCTATATAAAACAGAGTAAAGTTACAAATAATTTTTTTAGCAGAATTGCCTGGAAAGGCAAACCAAAGAAGGTGATAGTCCTGTACGCGAAAAAAAAATTACTTTACAGCGATTTTCTTGAGTACTGCGGGACACGTGAAATCCTGTAGGAATCTGGGTCGACTATGATCCAAGGCTAAATACTTTTTGTGATCGATAGCGGACAAGTACCGTGAGGGAAAGGTGAAAAGCACCCCGGTTAGGGGGATGAAATAGTATCTGAAACCATACGCTTACAAGGAATCGAAGTCCCACACCTTTTAGACGATTGAATTTTAATTGTTTAATTATTTATTGTGAAAATATAAATAATAATAAAATAATAAGCGCGAAAGCGTTTGTCGTCTGAAAGGTGTGGGATGACGGTGTGCCTATTGAAGAATGAGCCAACGAGTTTGTGTTTGTCGTTGCTTAAGCTCTACGGAGCGAAGGCATAGTGAAAGCGAGCGTTAATAGCGCGACCAAATAATGGCAAATACAAGACCCGAAGCCGGGTGACCTAACCATGGCCAGGATGAAGTTTTGAGAAATCAAGATGGAGGTCCGAACCCACTAGTTGTTCAACACTAGGGGATGAGCTGTGGTTAGCGGAGAAATTCCAATCGAACTCGGCAATAGCTGGTTCTCCTCGAAATAGCTGTAGGGCTAGCCTCGAATAATATAGAGTCTGGGGGTAGAGCACTGAATGGGGCCGGGGGAGTAAATCCTACCGTCTCCAACCAAACTCCGAATACCAGATTTCTTTACTTCGGGAGTTAGACCATGGGGGCTAAGCTCCATTGGTCGAAAGGGAAACAGCCCAGATCGCAGTCTAAGGTCCCTAAATCTATGCTAAGTGTAAAAAGTGGTGAAATAACTTTGACAACCAGGAGGTTGGCTTAGAAGCAGCCATCCTTTAAAGAAAGCGTAACAGCTCACTGGTCAAGTCGTTTTGCGCTGAAAATGTATCGGGACTAAGCATAGTACCGAAGACGCGAATCCTTCGCTAAAGCTACGGACTGCAAGCTTCTGTTTATTTGGTGAAGCTTGCCATCCGAAGCCTTGGCGAAGGATGGTAGAGGAGCATTCCATTCGCGTTGAAGTCATATCGCGAGGTGTGGTGGAGCGTATGGAAGAGAGAATGTTGGCATGAGTAACAAAAAGACAGGTGAGAACCCTGTCCGCCGTAAACCTAAGGTTTCCTGGGCAACGTAAATCGACCCAGGGTTAGCCGGTCCTAAGGCGAGTCCAGTGTAATGCTGGGGTAGTCGATGGATAAGTTGGTTAATATTCCAGCGCCACCATTTGATGTCGATAAAGTGCGTGGTTTCGGATTCTGAGCATACTATGGTTTGTGTGTCAAGCTCGGTTTTCCGAACAAGAAAAGCTTTGCTTCGGCATTGCTGATTCAGGAAAAGAAATCACCTAGAAAAGCTTTAAAGACTTAATCAAATGGCGACCGTACTAAAACCGACACAGGTAGGTGAGGCGAGTAGCCTCAGGCGTACGAGAGAACCTTCGTTTAGGAACTAGGCAAAACAGCGGCCGTAACTTTGGGATAAGGCCTTCCCTCACCTTTTAGGCGATTGAATTTATTCAATTGTTTAGATATAAATAATTTTATTTATATTTTAGATTAAGCGTAAAGCGCTTGTCGCCTGAAAGGTGAGGGACGCAGCGAAAGACCCCTGATGACTGTTTACCAAAAACACAGGTCCCTGCTAAATCGTAAGATGATGTATAGGGGCTGATGCCTGGCCAGTGTCCGAACGTTAAGGAAGAGGGTTATCCCACACCTTTTAGCCGATTAAACTAATTTTTTATTATTAAAATAAAAAGAATGATTTTTATAAGCATAAATCGTTTATCGTCTAAAAGGTGTGGGAGAAGCTTTCGACCGAAGCGCGGATGAACGCCGGCCGTAACTATAAACTTAGGACGCTCTGATTTTTTCAGAGAAAAAGTGTTGTAGTTACGTTAATAAATCTGACTATTTGCTGGAAACTCCCGTTAAGTATACGATACTCACTCATTAACATGAGTAGTAAAAATTCGTATAATAGGGACAATCAGCAGGAAATCATATGTTAAAAGTAAAGCAAATTGATAAAAAAATCGGTTATTATTTAGCCGGTTTTGCAGACGGAGAAGGAAGCTTTATGATTGTTGTTCGTAAGAGAGATGATTATAAAGCAAATTGGAAAATTTCATTGTGTTTTAATGTTTCCCAAAAAGAATCATACATCTTATCGCAGTTTAAGAAGCATTTAAGATGCGGAACTCTTAGAAAGCGATTGGATGGCGTAAATTATTTTGAAGTAAATAATTTTAATGCCATTTGGGAAAATGTTATACCTTTCTTCAATGAATTTTCCTTTCTGTCTCAAAACAAAAAATATCAGTTTTCTAAATTTAAGAAAGCTGCAAAAATAATTCATCAAAAACAGCATTTAACAGAAGATGGATTTAAGAAAATCATCTCTATTCGCAACAAAATGAACAGAGGTGGAAAAAGAAAGAATCTAAAATAATGAGATCCTCAGAGACTATATGTCAGATATGGTCTAAAGACCTAAAGATATAGTCCGAGCTTCGGCGCAAGCCGAAGAGCGTGACAGAAATGATCACGCCATTTCAGTTTTTCTAAAAAGCTGAAATAGTAACAAATTGAACGGTCCTAAGGTAGCGAAATTCCTTGTCGGGTGAGTTCCGACCTGCACGAATGGCATAACAATTGGGGGACTGTCTCAACGAAGGACTCGGTGAAATTGCAAGACGAGTAAAGATGCTCGTTACCCGCGGCTGGACGAAAAGACCCCGTGAAGCTTTACTACAGCTTGATATTGGATTAGGGTTATACCTGTTCAGAATAGGTGGGACCCCACACCTTTTAGGCGATTGAATATAAAATATTCAGTCATTTATTGCGAAAATATTTTAAGTGGTAAAAATATTTAAGTAGCAATAAAAAATAAACGTTAAAACGTTTGTCGCCTGAAAGGTGTGGGGGACAGTGAGATACCACTCTTGTATAGTTTTAATCCTAACCTTTAGCCGTGAATCCGGTTAGGGGACAGTATCTGGTGGGTAGTTTGACTGGGGCGGTGGCCTCCCAAAAGGTAACGGAGGCGTTTACAAAGGTTGGCTAGGTCCGGATGGAAATCGGGCCGATAGTGCAAGCGCATAAGCCAGCTTTACTGCGAGACCTACAAGTCGAGCAGTTGCGAAAGCAGAAGCTAGTGATCCGACCGTACGATATAGGACGGCGGAAGCTCAACGGATAAAAGCTACTCCGGGGATAACAGGCTAGTCTGGTCCAAGAGTTCACATCGACGACCAGGTTCGGCACCTTAACACATCGGGGTGCTACAGTAGTAATACTGTATAAAAAAATTGGCTTATAACGGTGGACTCCATAATTAATTTAGCCTATAATATATATAAATATTATTAATTTAGTGTAAAATTATGGACAATACCGTGGGAAGTCTAACTCAATATCAATTATCAATCATCATTGGTTCAATTTTGGGTGATGCATATATTAGAAAAATCAAAGGTAGAAAAGATGCTTTTTTAGAAATAAATCATTCTATAAAAGCGCGTGAATATGTGGATTGGAAGTATAATGCTTTAAAAAATATATGTGTTTCACCGCCAAAAAAAAGAATCATTGATGAAAGAAGAACGGCTTATCGTTTTTATACAAAGCAACATAACGAATTAAGCGCATTGTTGAATTTGTTTTATAAAAACAAAAAAAAGATAATACCGTCTTCATTAGTACTTAATCCCTTGATTTTAGCCGTATGGTTTATGGATGATGGAAGTAAAACAAGAAAATTTGATGTTTATTTAAACACGCAACAATTTTCTTTTGCTGATCAACGTAAACTATTGGCAAAATTAAGAGACTTGGGACTCAGAGCAAGGTTGAATAAAGATAAAAAATATTATCGCATACGTTTCTTAAAAGAAAGTATCGGTAAATTAAATAAAATTATTTCACCTTATGTTATTGATTCCATGAAGTACAAATTGAGTTATGACCCCGTAGAGACTTGATTCTTAAGAATCAGAGTTCCACAAATACGTGGGGCTAAAACGCCAACTCCACTTATTGATAAGAGTGGATGAAGATATAGTCCGATCCCATTAGTAATAATGGAAAGTAAACCGTAAAAAACGGTTGAAATTACAGCGATGTCGGCTCGTCCTATCCTGGGGCTGGAGAAGGTCCCAAGGGTTTGGCTGTTCGCCAATTAAAAGGGCACGCGAGCTGGGTTCAGAACGTCGTGAGACAGTTCGGTCTCCTATCCGCCGTGGGCGTTAGAAACTTGAGAAGGCTCATCCCTAGTACGAGAGGACCGGGATGGACGAACCTCTAGTGTACCAGTTGTTCTACCAAGGGCATTGCTGGGTAGCTACGTTCGGTTTAGATAAGCGCTGAAAGCATCTAAGCACGAAGCTGTCTTCAAGATTAGGTTTCTTAGATTCGCAAGAGACTATTGCGTTGATAGGCTCTATGTGTAAGCCAAGCAATTGGTTTAGCAGAGGAGTACTAATTGATCATATTTTCCCTAATCAACTTAGTTTCTTTTGAGATTAAGTTGATGATTACATTAATCGCAAAAACTTTGACTACTTTATGGTAGTTTGTTCTTTATATTTTTTCATTAAAAAAGCGCCAAGATTCTGGTGACATTAGCGTAGAGGTTACACCTGTTCCCATCCCGAACACAGAAGTTAAGCTCTACAGCGCCGATGATACTGCAAAGCGGGAAAGTAGGTCGTCGCCAGAATTTTGGCGCTTTTTTGTTTGGCAAATTTTTGTTTTAATTATTGTTTAAATGGAGTTGTCTTTAAATTTTGTTTTGCTTGAAATTTAAAAAAATATCAAAACGGACTTTGATGATAACTTTTAAATTACAAAACTAAAAAAGGATCGTCTAATGACGATCCGGGTTGTTATGCTTTTTTGAAATACAAGAGGATTTTATCCTCTTGTATTTTTATTATTCCCTCCATTTCTTTAAATAACATAACAGAAATTAAGAGGAGGAAATCTTCCGGAGTATAGGGATTAATCTCTCCTTTTTTCTTTCTGAACAGTACTCTTTCCCATGTTTTTTTACTTTCTTCATTTACCGAGAAAGAGATTTTTACAAAATTATCTTTTTCAGAAAATTCACATTTCTTAAAGGGGGGGATCCTGTTAAGAAATTTTTCAACTTTTCGTTTATCAACTCTAACATTGGCGGAAATGTCAGAAACGGCCAGCTGTTGAATTATTTCTGAAAAAGAAATTTCCGAATAATTCATTTGGTTGGCCATACTAATATCGTGAATGGCTTCTTGAAATATCTTGATTATTTTGTTTATTTTCTCGGCCTCTGTTTTAATGGCATGGCTCTTTTGAAAACATTTTTCGCAAGCTCCACCATTTTTTTGAGAAGCGGTTTTATGTAATCTTCGGGAAAGGCCCCCGATTGCCATAATGTTATCTTGAAAAATTTTAACAAACAATCCAAGAAGATAAAGAGTTGTTTGTTTTTTTGATTTCTCAAAATTTTTTTCCGTTTCTCTTTTTTCATTTTCAGCGATCATAATTTTCTCGCTAATCGCATCCAAAAAATTCTTTTCCTCATTTGATATGCCTCTTTTGGTACCGGTGCTATCAACAACAATAAACCAAGTACCGTAAAAAGTTTGCACCATCGTGTAGTAGATGGTGTTGATTTTTTCGTTTTCAACAAGTCCTCTCATATATTGCGTGAGAGGATCGTTGATGGGGTCGGTAATTAAAATACTTTTTTCTTTTCCTTTTAACAAGGTTTCCATTGGTGGCGGGATTTGTTCCAAAGAAAAAATTCTTTCCGCAGGGTGCCTATCTTTAATACCAACCGACAAAATTTTATATTCTTTGTCGGTAACTTTACTAATAATCACCCTGTTTCCGGCAACTCCTCCCTCCAAAGAAAGTATCAGGGCTTTGGGAAGTTTTGAAACCAGATCATCAAATTGACCTAATCTGATTTTTTCCATTATCCAAATTAAAACTTCCCATTTTTCTAAAAAAAGAGATGGGTCATCAATTTTCTGAATAGAACTTTCTACTTTTTCCAATATTTTCATAATATCCTCCTAAATTTAAAATGTTAAATTGTAAAGTTCGTTTTAATTGTTTTATTAAAACAGGAAAATAATTAAAAATCAAGAGTTTTGCCAAAATTTTAAAATTAAACTAAACTGATAAT
>WGBX01000010.1 GCA_015494075.1 Flavobacteriaceae bacterium | reverse complement strand
CTATATTTGTTTTTGAAAGGAAATCACAATAAGGATTATTCCGTTGTGAAAACATTTGGTAAGTCTCTCCGCCTAAGTGGGAGACTTTTTTATAGTAAAAATTAGCTATAAAAAAACCGCCATTATGGCGGTTTTTTATTTGCTTTTATTAATCTAACTTTTTAATAAACGTCCTTTTTTAAACCAATTTTTACCTATAACTTGGTAAAAATAAATACCGTATGATAAATGTTTCAGAGGTATATCATTTGTATTATTTAAAGTTTGCTGATATACAACTTTGCCTGTAATATCACTTAATATAAAATTGGCCTCAGAGACAAAATCCGGTAAAATTAGATGCAATTGTGCTTCAAAAGGGTTTGGATATATCTTCAAATCATTATCATTTAATTTTATCGATGCTGTGATGTTATCATCACTGGTATAAAACAATTCTTTTTGATCATTACTTTGCCATTGATTTAAGCTTTCATCCCAATTAAAAGAAGTTTGCTTTACCAACATATGTTGAAAATAAGAATTGATTTGATCAAAAAACTGCCAATCATTAACATCTTGCGGTAAAATCAAATCGTCAAGGCTGTAAGTGTTATCATAAATATTTTCAATTTTATAATCGTTAACCCAAGCCCCGTTTTGCCAATACAAATCAGTAGAAGAAATGATGTTATTTGAAGTATCTCTAACTAAAATAGTTTGGGTTTCGTACTGCCACGAACTAGTTGACGATTCCCAACTCATTCCATCAATTTCTATTATAAAACCATTATGGTCATATGTATAAACAGAACGGTAAACATTTAACCATTCAGCTAAATCATTATCCCATATAGTTGTAACTTCATCCTGTAATAAATTACTACTATAAGTCGCCGTGATTTTCTCATTATTATTCCAGATTTTTTTTAAATCGTCCCAGATATAAGATTGGCTTAAAGTTTGTTGTCCATCGGTATTGTAAGAGTAATCAATTTTATAATCCGGTGTCCAATCTTCTGTAACACTGTTATAGTTTTTTAAAAAATAGGTTTCATTTTCAAGCAATTCTTCCGAGGTATAAATCATTTCTTTTTTAGCTGTATATTCCCAAGCATTATTTTGCCACTCATAATAATCTATCTGTGTTAATTTATTGCTTGTATTATAAGTAAAATTTAATTTAGTTTGATATTGCCAAGTATTGTTTACCCAATCTTTATAAATTATTTCTATAAGATTCTGGTCTTGGTCATATGAATTAATAGTTTGGGTTTCATTTACCCATTGACTGGCAATATTGTCCCACCTATATGTTTGATAGTTTGTTATATTAAAAACCTCATTGTAAATAAATGTATCTTTATTGGAAAAAACAAAATTTTGTTCGTTTTTTTGCCAAACCAAATAGGCTGTACTGTCTAATTTCTGTTTGGTATTCAAGTCATGTTTATTTGACTGATTTTGCATCGAAAGACTGGTTGTTTTATAGCTTTTAAACCAATTTTTAGGCATCAAAATAAAAGAATTTTGCGCATGAAAATTTGCTATAAAAAGAACCAACAAAAGACTTGTTAGCTTACTTTTCATAAAAAGTTTTATTTGTGTTGTTACTAAATTCAAAGGACGGTAAATATCGTTAAATAACCAAATTTTTAACAATTAAATCTCCGTGACTAAGTAAGTTATGCTAACTGTTATTTTTATTATATTAATAACGTTTATGTGTATTTTATAACAATTATTTATTTTTGAAACTATGCAATTTAAAAATATATAGGCCGCGAAAGTTAGTCATTTTATAAAAATTCACTTGCTTAAATTACGTAGGCGTCATAAACTACAGCACAAAAAATTCATGACATTCAAAAAATCTATTTTTTTATTTAGAACAGCTTATGCATAACCTTTTAGATGATATATAACAGATAAATATAAGCCGGATTTTAAATATTCTATTTAATAAATTCCGAAATCATTGTTAATAATTTATAGCAAAATAAATAATAAAAAATCCGTCTCAACAACTGCCGAGACGGATTTTCCTGCTTGTTTGTGTTGTGCTTGTGTTAAGCCACTACTTGTTTTTGAAAACTAATTGACCATTTTCATAATCGACCACAATAGTCGAATTAGCATTGATTTTACCGGCCAAAATTTCCTTAGACAAGTTATTTAAAATATCACGTTGGATAACGCGTTTAATAGGTCTTGCGCCAAATTCGGGATCAAAACCTTTGTCTGCCAAATAATCCACCGCTTTATCTGTAAATTCAATATTGATATTTTGTTCTTGCAGCATTTTTGCTACTTTATTTAGTTGAATTCTGACAATATCTTTAACTTCATCTCGCGACAAAGGTTTAAACATTAAGATTTCATCTATACGATTCAAGAATTCAGGACGCACACGTCTTTTCAACTCTTGCAAAACTTCTTCTTTGGCTTTTTCAGCAGCTTTTTCACGTTCTTCGGGCGTTTTGGCATTTTCAAAAGCTTCTTGTATCTTATCAGCACCCATATTTGAAGTCATGATGATAATGGTATTTTTAAAGTCTGCCGTACGTCCTTTATTATCGGTCAAACGTCCTTCATCGAGCATTTGCAATAAAATATTGAACGTGTCGGGATGTGCTTTTTCTATCTCATCAAGCAAAATGACTTGATAAGGTTTGCGACGCACCGCTTCGGTCAATTGACCGCCTTCGTCATAACCGACATATCCCGGAGGCGCACCAACCAAGCGACTAACGGCGTGCTTCTCTTGATATTCGCTCATATCGATACGCGTCATCGCTTTTTCATCATTGAACAAGTAATTAGCCAATGCTTTTGCCAATTCGGTTTTACCAACACCGGTTGTTCCCAAGAACAAGAATGAGCCTATTGGTTTGTTCGGGTCTTTCAATCCGGCACGGCTTCTACGAACTGCATCGGCAACGGCTTTAATAGCATCTTCCTGCCCAACGACTTGTGTATGCAATTCGTCTTCAAGCTTCAAGAGTTTTTCTTTATCGCTTTGCAACATTTTTTGAACCGGAATACCGGTCCATTTAGCAACTACTTCGGCTACATCTTCGCCGGTTACTTCTTCTTTAATCAAGGAAGATTTGGCTTGTTTTTCACTCAATTCTTTTTGAGCTTTGGCCAATTTATCTTCCAGTTCTTTAAGCTTGCCGTAACGGATTTCGGCTACTTTGCCGTAATCGCCTTCACGTTCGGCTTGTTCGGCTTCAAATTTGGTTTGGTCAATTTCTTTTTTGATATTTTGCAACTGATCGACCAAATCTTTTTCTTCTTTCCACTTGGTATAGATTTGATTGCGCTCTTCTTTAAGCTCGGCTAATTCTTTTTCGAGTTCTTTGATTTTTTGCTCGTCTTTTTCACGTCTGATAGCTGCTAATTCAATTTCCAACTGCATGATTTTTCTATCCAACTTATCGAGTTCTTCGGGTTTGGAATTGATTTCCATACGCAATTTACTGGCAGCTTCGTCCATCAAGTCAATAGCTTTATCCGGCAAAAACCGGTCGGAAATATACCGGCTGGACAATTCTACGGCATTGATAATGGCATCATCTTTAATTCGCACCTTGTGGTGTTGTTCATATTTATCTTTGATACCACGTAAAATGGAAATAGCTGATTCCATATCCGGTTCATCAACCATCACTTTTTGGAAACGGCGTTCCAAAGCTTTGTCTTTTTCAAAGTGTTTTTGGTATTCATCTAAAGTCGTAGCACCAATGGTTCGCAGTTCACCACGCGCCAATGCCGGTTTTAAAATATTGGCGGCATCCATAGCGCCTTGACCGCCGCCGGCACCTACCAAAGTGTGAATTTCGTCGATAAACAGAATGATATCACCTTCTGACTTTTTAACTTCGTTAACGACGGATTTTAAACGTTCTTCAAATTCGCCTTTGTATTTGGCGCCTGCCATTAAGGCACCCATGTCTAACGAATAGATTTGCTTATCTTTCAAATTATCAGGCACATCACCTTTGGCAATACGGTGTGCCAAACCTTCAACAATAGCGGTTTTACCGGTTCCGGGTTCACCGACTAAAATCGGATTGTTTTTGGTACGACGTGATAAAATTTGTAAAACACGACGTATTTCTTGGTCACGACCAATCACCGGATCTAATTTGCCTTCACGAGCTTGTTTGGTCAAGTTGATGGCATATTTTTCTAATGCTTGATAAGTATCTTCTTGACTTTGAGAGGTTACACGGCTACCTTTTCTGATTTCTTGAATGGCGGCTTCCAAAGCTTTTTTGGTTACACCCATTTCTTTCAACATACGCGATACATCATCACCGCTGTCAAAAATGGCTAATAACAAATGCTCGATAGACACGTAGTCATCTTTCATTTTTTCAGCCAAATTTAAAGCATCTGTTAAAGTTTTGGATGCCGTTCTTGATAACTGTGGTTGGTTTCCACCTTGTTGTTTGGGTAATGCATTTATATATTGATCTAATTTTTGTTTAAATAAATTAACATCAACGCCTACTTTCTTTAAAATATGTGGCGTAACATTTTCATCCACTTCTAAGATGGCTTTCATTAAATGTGCATTGTCTATTTGCGGATTACCTAATCCTTGAGCAATCTGCAATGCTTTTTGTACAGCCTCTTGGGAT
>WGBX01000009.1 GCA_015494075.1 Flavobacteriaceae bacterium | reverse complement strand
CTTATGAGTTATTCTATAAAACCGATGAAATTGATATTATAAGAATGGATGTTCCATGGAACCGTCCCATTGAGCCGGTAACGGTAATGTTTGATAAAAATGTTCTTAAAAATAACCCGGCTCTTCTTCATAAACTTAATACAAACATTTTTATCTACGATTTAATCGAAAGGATTGTTTTTCTCACACTAATGCTCCTAATCCTGATACAGTTGAAAAAATTGATCATTGCTATTCGGGGTAAAATTTTTTTTGAATTACCAAATATTCTTATCATAAGAAATCTGGCCATTTTAGTTGGAATATGGGTACTAAGTAATTTCATTATGTACCAGCTAATTCCTTTCTTTTTTCCTGTCGATTTAATTACCGAGAGCATCAATCTTGTAACTATTAATGAATCTTTGTTGCACAACATATTAATGGCATTAGATTTCAAAATGCTTTTTGTAGCTGTTGCTTTATATGTAATCTCAATTTTATTTAAAGAGGGTTACCAGTTAAAAAAACAAACCGATTTAACCATCTAAAGAGCTGACTATGTCTGTTATTATAAATCTTGATGTTATGCTGGCCAAAAGAAAAATGAGACTAACGACGTTATCGGAGAAGGTTGGAATTACGATGTCCAATCTATCCATCTTAAAACAAGGCAAGGCCAAAGCGATCAAATTGTCAACATTGAATGCGATTTGTAAGGCGCTGGATTGTCAACCGGGAGATATTCTCGAATATAAAGATGATGACAAATCCGGTTAGTTTAAAATTGATAAAACAAAAATGGGTTAAATTTTCATCGTACTTAACAATCTGAGTTAACAGGATTGTCTTCACTTGCCGATACTTTTCTCACGGGCCAATTCATCGCCCGCGTGACACATTACGCGTTAAGCGATTTATTATATACCTACTTAATTATTTTAAAAACTAAAAAACCGTGCATTGTATCCAGTCCCGGCGATTTTAGTTTTTGAGTTGTAAATACAAATATGAATCCTGTTTTTTCGAAAAAGAAAACCTTATCAATTTCATAATCAACATATAATCCTGATGGCAAAAAATAAATAAACTCCGTTTTAACCCCGTCAAAAACAGGAATTTGAATTCCTTTTTTTTCATTTTTCCTGTTCCAGGCAACAGCCTCAATTACAGATTCTTTATCAAGTTTGGTTTTTAATTTTTGATCACTTTCGGGATTTTTTATTTTCCATCGGGAGTAAGGATGTTTCCAGACATCTTCAGTTCGTTCTAATTGAATGAATGGTTCTGCCCGAAACAATGAAAATCTATCTTGAAACCATTTCGAAGAGTTATATTCATTGAATTCAATCTCGATCTTTTTTATGCCACCTGGCAAAAGTGCCAGCTCTAACAGTTTTGAACTCTGGCATTCACCGCTTAAATCCTGAACAATAAAAAATGTTGGTGTTGAACCTTTGGTCCGTCCAAGTAAAGTAAACGTTTGTTGACAATTTGTCGTAGCGAATGCGCCTGATGTAAAAATCATTAAAATTAATATTATAAAAATAAATGTATTTTTCATCACTTCTCCTAAACATATAAACGGCCTGCGCTTTACCGGAAATGCCATGCTCGAAAAACCATCAAAATTGCCCAAAAACAGACGCGTGGTTTTTTCCTGTGCCAGCGCTGGATATAGAGGTTATGCACGATACACATAATGACATAAATTTAGCCATAGTTTTTAAGTCCTAAAATCCTTTATTTAGTATTTCGATAATTACTAAGACAACAAACAGGACTAATAAAACCGAATGTACCCAATATTTTTTACTAATGGTCAGTATAATTAATAAAATAATGTAAATACTTACAGCAAATAGATTATAATAGTTAACAGGAGTTGTGTGATGCAATTGCTTAAAAGATGATATTACTATTGTTAGAACCACAATAGAAGTCATCAAGCCCCAAAAATATCTGTGATTTGAAAAATAGTAATCTTTTAAGCTAATTTCATTTTGCTGAATATCATCTGGCAAAACGGTTGATACGGCTAAGAAAATTAGAAATAGTAAATGACCATAAGCCAGGAAATAGACGATATTCATCCATTCAATACTGCTTTCAAGTGAGGTCATGTCCCACCAGTTTTTGAGAATAATAAGAAAAAGGTACCAGGCAGCTAATAGTGGTAACCAATGCCATTTTATATATTTACGCTTCCTTATCAGCTTATGAAAACTAAAAAATAAATCTGTCAACATTAGTCCGTATACAATAGTAAACAAAGTAACCATTATTTCATTTTTGGACATAACAGATATTCCAATTTCTTACATGTTTAATGTTGCCAATTACTTATATATTTTACTTTCAAAAAAAATCTTTTTTTTGCCTGATTTTCTTATTATTACATTTTCAATACTATAATAGTCCGGTTTAGGGCTGGTCAGGATGCCACTGTTACTGTTTGCAGAACTTACTTTGGAAAGGTTTGTTGATTTAGGTTTTTCTCTTGAAGCATACCATAAATAAAGGGAGTCATTTGAAACAAACAATTCTTTATATGGATTTGGATTAGACGAATAACTGCCAAAACTTACATTTAACAACAGTATAATTGTATCACCCATAAAAATGCTGTTTGTTGTATCATAAGGGATTTCTTGTTTTACGATATCTGAAATGCCTAATTGTTCAATGACTATTGTAACTGTGTCAGATTGCACTATAGTCTCAATACGGTCAATAAAACTTTTTTGATAATATGTGCCTAAATCAGGGCCATTATCTGAACAATTCATAAGAAATATCGGTAAAGATAATATCGTGAGAACCACTATTAATTTATTCATTCTCTACTCCAGTATTGTCTAACTACCCGGGCGTAAGCGGATTTGCCACGTCCGGTATTGTACAAAATACCGAGAAACCTAATGTGTGGCAAATTCCACGGCATGCTATTATGGTACATTTATAAAACTACAGGAAAAAATATGCCTGGTTCGATCAGGGTTTTATAAAAATTGAATCAGGGAATTCCTGATTAATTTCAATATTCACCAGTTTGCCATGAGCATTAACCTTAATGCCATCCTGATAAAATGTGGTTTCCCACTTAACAGGCAGTCCATGTTTCAACCAGATCCATTCTATGTTTTTTAAAGAATCAGAAACAAGATGACAATAATATTCATCCAGGTATTCATATCTGATACTTTTTAAGCCGGGATACAATCTACTGGTAATATGCTTCTTTGAGATTACTTCGAAGGCACGAAGTGTATCGGGAAAACTAATTGCGATATAATCATTAAAAGTAAGTGAATATTGCCACACATTCCATTCCTCAAGGTCAATTACGGTAACAATCCAAGGTCGCTCACCCGGTAAATATTGAACGGTTCTAATATGTTTAGAATCTAAAAATATTTCCTGTGATATAGAATATTCACCACCGGGCCGATTATTTATACTAACTGAATCATATTGAATAAAATGAAGTGAATTAATATTTTGGATTTTAAGAATTTCACTTACAGATAGGTCTTTAGACGGTGGATATATTATTTTGTTTTCCTGCTCTGTAGAAATTGGGGAAACGTTTATTTTACAACCGGTAAAAAGAAAAAAAATAGTATAATAAATAATTGGTTTTAACATTTGTTATCCGCACTCAATGATGCAAGATAAAAAATAGATATCAACAATTATACCATACTATTAATCCTGCTTATAGACCGGATCAGACT
>WGBX01000008.1 GCA_015494075.1 Flavobacteriaceae bacterium | reverse complement strand
TTTAAGTGTAATTTGATGGCTGGTACCGGGCGTTAAATTACTCAATGTAATAGGTACAGTAGCATCATACACATCAACCGGCGGGTCATTATCAAAAGTATAAACAATATAGCCATCACCACCGCTTTGTGCTACATTAAAGTTTTGAACAACAAACTCAACAGGAACAGTAGTAACATTGGGGGCAAATACTTGATCCGGTGTTGGCGAAGTAATAGTAAGACTAGGTGTTGACGGTGCTTGGTGTACAAATGAAAAATCATCCCAATAAACTATTGCACCAGAATAAGTTCTTACTTCAAAATAAAAATCTGTGGCATTTGCCGGGGCTACAACTGTTGTAGTGTATTCACTCCATTCACCATTATTATTAGGCAAATAGCCCCCGTCAGGACCTTGTAAAACATCTGCATCATCAGTTAAAGCAGTACCATCACTATACCATTTAGACCAAATTCTTGCATCTGTACCATCAGTACCAACTTCCACCTTATAATGTATTGTAAGCACATAAGTGTCGCCTGGCACAATATCAGAAATAGTTTGACCTAAATCAGATCTTCCTCCTTCTTGTTTAGCAGAATAACTACCTTCATAAATTATAGTAGATTCTTGAGTAACACTGTCAACAAGGGTCCAACCATCTGGTGTATTTACATCAGTCCATGTTTCAAAGTTCCCATTCACTAACACATCTTGCCCATATGAGTTAAGTCCCATGAGCAAAACAAATAAAAAGTAAAGTTTTTTCATAATCAATAAATTTTTAAATTATCCTCAAATTTAATAAAAAATTGTTTATAAACACCGTCAATATATAATAATATAAAGTTAAGATTTATAAAATCCGGTTTTAAAAGAGCAAACACGCGATAGCGGAGCGGTCAAATTTCAAAATTCAAGCTTAAAATTGTCTTGTGTTTGTACTTTATGTCCGTATTTACGGGCCAAATAACGGGCCAAATATTTTTGTTCGGGCTGTCCGGATGTTGGTACCCAAATCACTTTTTTACGCAAAGCATGCAAATCCATAACCGAAGTATAACCCGAACGGGCAATAATAATGTCTGACCTATTGAGAAGATTTTGCAGGCTTTCAGTTGTCACATAATTATAAATATCTACCATTCCCCGCGTTATACAAGTTGGTGTTTCGGCCATTTTGCCTTGTATAAGCGCTACTTTGTTACCGGCTTTTTCAAATTCTTTTAAAAGTATTTGCTCAAAAAGCCGGCGTTGGGGTTCGGGCCCCGACAAAACAGCCAAATATTCATATTTTACGGGCATTTTGGCAGGCTGCATCCGGGTTTGTATTCCTATGTATTTTATAGGCAAATCCGTTTGAGACAAATGCCCCAGTTTACCACTCAAGTTATCATTACCAGCAGTATCAGGCACCCAAATTTCATCATATTTTTGGTATATCCTTGCATGTAAAAACGTCGTCAAAAAAGTCCACAACCCCGACATTACACGCAATTGGTGTGTTATGTAAACTGATTTTACCCGCTTTGAATACACGCCAAAACGATTGTCAGAAATCAGAAAATCTATTGCATATTGGTCTATCAATTGCGCCGTTTGTTTTTGTTCGGCTCTCATAGTCTGCCATATATGCGGCAATTGTCGTAACAAATGCAACGAATTGTACCAAGGTCTGCTGGCATAAGTAATATTATAGCCCGGTAATGATACGAAGCTTAAATGCGGAAATTCTTTTTGTAAAAGTTGCAATGCCGCACCGTCCGAAGCAATTATGATACGATGCCCTTGCCGGTCATATTTCTGGATTATAGGTATGCATCGGGTCGCATGGCCAAGTCCCCAATTTAAAGGCGCTATTAAAATATTTTTCGGTTGAGACATTATTGTCTATTTTTGCAGTCATAAAAATAAGAAAAAGTGGGCAGTAAAAATAAATTAAAAAGGTTTAAGGAAAACGAAACATTTCCAAACTTGTTTCAACCCGGACGAGAAATTCTTTTAAATGATAATTTTCCATTAAAAGGTCGTTGGCATGAAAAGTATTTTAAAAATAACCGGCCAATTGTTTTAGAATTGGGTTGTGGCAAAGGCGAATATTCTTTAGGGCTTAGTGACCGCTATCCTGAAAAAAATTTTATTGGCATTGACATCAAAGGTGCACGTATTTGGCGCGGTGCTAAAACCGCCTTGCAAGAAAACAGAAAGAATATTGCTTTTTTGCGTATGCAAATAGAATTGATTGAACAAGCTTTTGCACCGGGCGAAGTATCTGAGATATGGATAACCTTTCCGGATCCGCAAATAAAATACAAACGTACCAAACACCGTTTGACCAATTCGTCATTTTTAAATAAATACAAAACCATTTTGCATAAGGACGGTGTAATGCATTTAAAAACCGATAGTGAATTTTTGCATGGTTATACTATAGGCTTACTACAAGGCTTAGGACATGAGATACTTTATGCACACCATGACATTTACCGAAATACCGAAGCGCCGGAAGAGTTGATAAATATCCAAACCTTTTATGAAAAACAATTTTTAGCACAAAACAAACCTATAACCTATTTAAAATTCAATTTAAAATAATTTATCCTGAATAAATTTTATAATATAAACAAGCTCAAATTACAATACTATATACAAATTACAATACTATATATAATAATAAAAAATGCCGGAATGTTTGTCCGGCATTTTTTATTATTTAAAACTATAAGTAGTCCCGTCTTTTCCGTCCTTTAATTGTATTCCAAAACGGGCCAATTCGTCGCGAATTTGATCGGACAAAGCCCAATTTTTTTCTGCTCTGGCATTGTTTCTAATATCAATGAGCAATTGAATGGTTTTATCAAAAGCTTGATGTGTTGCCGCATCTTGGGCTGTATGATGCAGTCCTAAAACCTCAAAAGCAAATTGGTTAAGTGCATTTTGAAGTTGCTGCTTGTCGGCTTTAGTCAAGCTTGCTTTCCCGTCTTTAACCGAATTAATCAAACGCACTGCCTCAAACAGTCGCGCAATCAAAATCGGAGTGTTAAAATCGTCATTCATTGCTTCATAAAAACTCTCTATTAATGCCGCGACATCTTCCGAACTTTTTTCTGATTGTGGCAAGTCCGGTAGTATTTTGACTGCTTCCATCAATTTTTTATAAGCTTTTTCGGCAGCTTGAAGTGCGTCTTCAGACAAATCTAACATATTTCGATAATGCGCTTGCAGCATAAAAAACCTGACAACAGCAGGCGAATAAGCCTTACTTAACAAAGTGTTGTCGCCACTAAATATTTCTTGAGGTAATAAATGATTACCGGTCGATTTGCTCATTTTTTTACCGTTTAAGGTCAGCATATTTGCATGCATCCAATATTTGACCGGATCGACACCATTGGCAGTTTTTCCTTGTGCTATTTCACATTCGTGGTGTGGAAATTTTAAGTCCATACCGCCGCCATGAATATCAAACTGTTCGCCCAAATATTTAGTGCTCATTACGGTACACTCCATATGCCAGCCCGGAAAGCCTTCTCCCCACGGACTAGACCAACGCATAATATGTTGCGGACTGGCTTTTTTCCATAATGCAAAATCTTGCGGATTGCGTTTTTCATCCTGTCCTTCAAGCGTACGTGTATTGGCAATCATATCTTCGATATTACGGCCACTGAGTTTGCCGTATTTGTCAATTTCGGCATTATATTTAAGTACATCAAAATAAATAGAGCCATTGCTTTCGTAAGCATAGCCTTTTTTTAAAATATCTTTGGTTGTTTCAATTTGTTCTATAATATGACCGGTGGCTGTTGGCTCAATGTCGGGTGGCAAATTATTAACCAAATCTAAAACTTTATGAAAATCGATGGTGTATTGCTGTACAATTTCCATCGGTTCTAGCTTTTCTAAACGGGCTTTTTTAGATATTTTATCTTCATTAGAGTCATCTTCTAAATGGCCGGCATCAGTAATATTACGAACATATCGCACTTTGTAGCCCAAAAATTTTAAATAACGGTAAATAACATCAAAAGAAATAAAAGTCCTGACATTGCCCAAATGCACATTACTGTAAACGGTAGGACCGCAAACGTACATGCCGACATGTTTTGGAATTAAAGGTTTGAAAAGTTCCTTTTGACCGGTTAGCGAATTATATATTTTCAAATTGGTTTGCATAAGTTTTTTTTTAAATAATAAATCTGGTATCCAAATTAAGATATCGCAAAAATTCTTTACGAGTTTCCGGATCTTTAAATTTACCGGCATACTCAGCCGTTAAAGTAGAAGATGTAATATCTTTAATACCTCTGGATACCAAACACATATGTTTGGCATCAATAATACAAGCAACATCTTCGGTTTGCAAGGCTTCTTGCATAGCTTTAACAATCTGTACAGTTAAACGCTCTTGCACCTGAGGCCGTCGCGCAAAATAATCTACAATACGGTTTATTTTAGACAAACCTATAACTGTTCCGTTAGATATATAAGCCACATGCGCTTTTCCAATAATCGGCAATAAATGATGTTCGCAGGTCGAAAACACACTGATATCTTTTTCAACCAGCATCTCACCATATTTATATTTATTTTTAAAGGATGAAAGTTTAGGCAAATTTTCCGGATTAAGTCCTTTAAAAATCTCTTTAACAAACATTTTAGCCACTCTTCTTGGTGTTCCTTGAAGACTGTCATCGGTCAGGTCCAGGCCTAAAATATCTAATACGTCATACATTTTTTGCTCTATCAACTGCATTTTTTGGTCATCCGGTATAGCATTTACATCAGAGCGAACCGGTGTGTTTATCGTAGTAAATAAATGTTTTTCCGGTGTATTTTCAGGTTTATTTAACGACATAAGTTTTAATTTATTGAATAACAAAATTACAATAATTTTGGCAATGAATTTCTGACCAAGATTAAATAAATTTTTCTTATTTTTAAGGCATTAAAAGAATTTAAAATTAAAATCAATGAAAAAAATCAATTCCAAGGATTTTAAAGTCAAGCCCGGCAAAAAAGTTAAAATAGACAAATTGCCCACTAAATATGATTTGCATGCAGACAAAAAAGAAATAGAAGACGAGCTTCGCAAGGTACGACGTAAAATAGCCGAAATACAAACTAAAATTTATGCTGCCGGTACACCAGCAGTTTATATCGGAATTCAAGGCATGGACACAGCCGGTAAAGATAGCTTGATCCGGGAGGTTTTTAAAGATATAAACCCGAGTGGTTTAGAGGTTTTTGATTTTAAAAAACCGACGCCCTTAGAACATGCTCATGATTATATTTGGCGGCATTACATTACTTTGCCCGAGCGCGGTAAATTCGGTATTCATAATCGCACCCATTATGAAGATGTGCTTATCGCACGTATTCATCCGCAGTTGGTTCTCAATCAAAAAATATATGGAATTGATAAGTTAGAAGATATTGATGATAAATTTTGGAAAAAGCGTTTCAGACAAATTAGAGATTTTGAAAAAATACAGGTTGAAAATGGCATGAAAATGTTTAAATTCTTTTTGCATTTATCCAAAGAAGAGCAAAAAAACCGTTTTTTGAGGCGTATCAGACGCGAAGACAAACAGTGGAAATTTAATGCTGCCGACTTAAAAGAACGCAACTATTGGGACGATTATCAAGAGGCTTATGAAGATGCTGTAAATCATACTTCAACAGGCTATGCACCTTGGTATGTAATTCCGGCAGACGATAAGCCTACGGCCCGTTTAATTGTTGCTAAAATACTTTTAGAAGAGTTAAAAAAATTAAAAATAGATTTTCCAAAACTCAGCGACGAAGAGAAAGCTAAGTTTGAAAGTTATAAACAAGCCTTGGAAAACGAATAAACAAGATCTGATTATAATAATTAAAAAGCCCCTCACAAAATTGAGGGGCTTTTTATTAAATGGTTAGGCTTCGCTACCCGGACCGAAGTTAATCGGTGGCGGAGTTGCTTGGTCATAATCTTTAATGACACCGTGAACGCTTTCAAAACGCTTAACATTATCACTTAATGCCCGTACCAATCGCTTGGCATGTTGTGGCGTTAATATAATCCGCGACTTTACTTTTGCTTTGGGTACTCCCGGCATAATATTGATAAAATCAACGATAAATTCGGAAGCCGAATGATTGATTACGGCCAAATTGGCATAAATACCATCGGCAACATCTTCTGTTAATTCTATGTTGATTTGCTGTTGTTTTTTAGGCTCACTCATACTATAATAATTAAAAAGTTAATCAATGAAATTATTTTGAATTTTATCAATAATCATACTCTCATAATCTTCTTTTTGAGATACAATGATATTTTCATATTCTTTAAGGCCGGTTCCTGCGGGTATTTTACGACCTACAATTACATTTTCTTTCAAACCTTCTAAGTCATCTACTTTGGCACGAATAGCGGCTTCGTTCAAGACTTTGGTTGTTTCTTGGAAGGAAGCAGCCGAAATAAATGATTTGGTTTGCAATGATGCCCGTGTAATACCTTGCAACACAGGTGAAGCCGTAGCCGGAATAACATCACGCGCTACCACCAATTTTTTATCTTGGCGGCGTAACATAGAGTTTTCTTCACGCAACTGACGCGGTGTTACCAATTGACCTGCTTTTAAGTTATCCGAATCTCCCGGATCTTCAACAACCTTCATGGAAGAAATACGGTCGTTTTCTTCAATAAAATCCAATTTATGGACCAATTCTCCCGGCAAGAAAGTTGTATCTCCCGAATCTTCAATTTTTACTTTTTGCATCATTTGACGTACAACGACTTCAAAATGCTTATCATTGATTTTTACACCTTGTAAACGGTAAACTTCTTGTACTTCATTAACTAAATATTGTTGTACTGCTGACGGTCCTTTAATCTTCAAAATATCATTAGGTGTAATAGCACCATCAGACAATGGCGTTCCGGCTTTGATAAAATCATTTTCCTGTACCAAAATCTGATTAGATAATTTGATCAGATATTTTTTGGTTTCACCTGATTTGGCTGTCACGATAATTTCGCGATTACCACGTTTTATTTTACCAAAGGACACGATACCGTCAATCTCTGATACTACAGCAGGATTTGAAGGGTTTCTCGCTTCAAATAATTCGGTTACTCTTGGCAAACCTCCGGTGATATCACCGGCTTTTACAGACGTTCTCGGTATTTTAACCAAGGTTGTTCCCTGTTTAATCTTCTGGCCGTCCTCTACATTAATACGAGCGCCAAACGGTAAGTTGTAAGAACGTAAAACTTCGCCTTTATTATCGACAATTTTAAGTGTCGGTATTAATTTTTTGTTTTTACTTTCTATAATAACTTTTTCTTCCCGATTGGTTTGCTCATCTTTTTCAATTTGATAAGTAACCCCTTGAATAATATTGTCATACAATACTTTACCGCCAAATTCGGAAATAATAACAGAGTTCCAAGGATCCCATTCGGCAATAATTTCACCTTTTAAGACCTTTTCTCCGGGGTTTTTATATAATTTAGATCCGTAAGGTAATTGGTGTGTACTTAATACTTTTCCTGATTTTTCTCCAATTATTTTTAATTCAGAAGTTCGTGAAATAACAATATCAATATTATCTTCTTCATCTTTAACGGTTTTCAGTTCGTCTATTTCTACCAGCCCGTCAAACTTAGCTGTAATATTATTTTGTTCGGAAACGTTACCTGCAACCCCTCCTTGGTGGAAAGTTCTTAATGTTAACTGTGTTCCGGGCTCTCCGATAGACTGTGCAGCAACGACACCTACGGCTTCTCCTTTTTCAACCATATCTCCGGTTGCTAAGTTACGACCATAACATTTGGCACAAATACCATGTTTGGCTTCACAAGTTAAAGGCGAACGCACTTCAATAGATTCGATATTAGTTTGCTCTATCAATTCTACTTTACCTTCTGTTATTTCTTCTCCGGCAGCTACTAACAGTTCATTTGTTTCCGGATGATAAACATCATCTAATGCAACCCTTCCTAATATTCTTTCTCCTAAGGTTTCAACAATTTCATTGTTTTTGCGCAAAGGTTTCACTTCAATACCTCTTAAGGTACCACAGTCTTCTTCCCTTACCACTACATCTTGTGATACATCTACCAACCGGCGTGTTAGATATCCGGCATCTGCTGTTTTTAAAGCTGTATCAGCCAAACCTTTACGTGCACCGTGCGTTGAAATAAAGTATTCTTGAATGGATAAACCTTCTTTAAAGTTAGACAAAATCGGATTTTCGATAACTTCACCACCACCTGAAGTAGATTTTTTAGGTTTGGCCATCAATCCACGCATACCAATTAGCTGACGAATCTGATCTTTGGATCCTCGTGCACCTGAATCTAACATCATATACACAGAGTTAAAACCTTCTTTATCATTGGTAATACGATCCATCAAAATTTGTGTTAACTCGGCATTGGCTGTGGTCCAAATATCAACAGTTTTATTGTATCGTTCTTTTTGCGAAATAATACCTTCGGCATATTGTTCTTTAATTGCATCGACTTTTTCTTGTGCTTCTTCTACAATGCGTTTTTTCTCATCAGGCACCATAATATTACTTAAACCAAAGGACAAACCGCCTTTGAAAGCATAGTAATATCCCATTTGCTTAATCGCATCTAAAAAATCGGCCGTTGTCGGCACATCAGTTCGTTTTAAAATATCCGAAATAATACCACGCAAAGAGCCTTTGGTTAACACTTTATTGATAAAAGGTACGCCTTCCGGTTTGACTTCATTGAAAATAACACGTCCTACCGTGGTTTTAATAATTTGTTCAAAAGCCTTACCTTCATCATCATAATCGGTTATAAAAACCTTTATATCGGCATGCAAGTCTATTTGCCCTTCATTTAAAGCAATTTTGACTTCTTCGGGTGAATAAAAGGTCATGCCTTCACCTTTGGCGCCTTTTTTACGTTTGGTAATATAGTAAAGTCCCAAAACCATATCCTGAGACGGAACTGTAATAGGAGAACCATTGGCAGGATTTAAAATATTTTGAGAAGCCAACATCAATAATTGGGATTCTAAAATAGCTTGTGGTCCTAATGGTAAATGTACTGCCATTTGGTCACCATCGAAATCCGCATTAAAGGCTGTACATACCAATGGATGCAATCGTATAGCTTTCCCTTCAATTAATTTCGGCTGAAAAGCTTGTATACCTAACCGGTGCAAAGTCGGTGCCCTGTTGAGTAATATCGGATGGCCTTTTAAAACATTTTCTAAAATATCCCAAACAATAGGATCTTTACGGTCAATAATTTTTTTAGCTGATTTTACCGTTTTAACAACACCTCTTTCAATCAATTTTCGTATCACAAACGGCTTGTATAGTTCTGCTGCCATGTCCTTTGGGATTCCGGCTTCATAAAGCTTCAAATTAGGTCCTACAACAATAACCGAACGAGCAGAATAATCAACCCGTTTACCTAATAAGTTTTGACGAAAACGGCCTTGTTTACCTTTTAAGGAGTCTGATAAAGATTTTAAAGGTCTATTAGATTCTGTTTTAACGGCTGATGATTTACGAGTGTTATCAAAAAGAGAATCAACTGACTCTTGCAACATACGTTTTTCGTTACGTAAAATTACTTCCGGGGCTTTAATATCCATTAAACGTTTTAAACGATTGTTTCGAATAATAACCCGACGGTATAAATCATTCAAATCAGAAGTGGCAAAACGACCACCATCTAAGGGAACTAAAGGTCTTAACTCCGGTGGTATAACAGGAATGATATTCATCACCATCCATTCGGGTTTATTAGGTCGTCTTTCATTAGCTTTACGGAAAGCTTCTACAACTTGTAAGCGCTTAAGTGCTTCGGTTTTTCGTTGTTTTGAAGTTTCATGGTTAGCTTTGTGCCGTAAATCGTAAGATAATTGATCCAAATCAATATTTGATAATAAATCACGAATGGCTTCTCCACCCATTTTAGCAACAAATTTATTGGGATCGTTATCTTCTAAATACTCATTTTCCGGTGGTAATTTTTCAAGAATATCTTGATATTCTTCTTCTGTTAAGAATTGCATTTTTTGAATTGGATTACCTTCTGCATCCACAGCCGGTCCGGGATTGATCACGACATAACGTTCATAATAAACAATCATTTCCAATTTTTTGGTTGGCAAACCCAGCAGGTAACCAATTTTGTTTGGTAAAGATCTGAAATACCAAATATGTACCACAGGCACCACCAATTCTATATGACCTACACGTTCACGACGGACTTTTTTCTCGGTGACTTCAACCCCACAACGGTCGCAAACAATACCTTTATATCTGATTCTTTTATATTTGCCACAAGCACATTCATAGTCTTTGATGGGACCAAAAATCCGTTCGCAAAACAAACCGTCTCTTTCAGGTTTATGGGTTCTATAATTGATAGTCTCCGGCTTTAAAACTTCTCCTCTTGAGGCTTTTTTAATGCGCTCAGGTGAAGATAAGCCTATAGAAATTTTATCAAATTTAATAGTTGTATATTTATTTTTCTTTGCCATAATTGCTACTTGTAATTATTATTTATCTGTTTTGTTTTTATCCAAAACATCATTTCCTTGTTTATCTTCCAATCTTACATCAAGTCCCAAACCTTTAAGTTCGTGCATTAAGACGTTAAATGATTCCGGAATACCCGGTTCGGGCATAGTTTCACCTTTTACTATAGCTTCATAAGCTTTGGCTCGGCCCATAACATCATCTGACTTAATAGTCAACATTTCTTGCAATGTATGTGAGGCGCCATAAGCTTCTAATGCCCAAACTTCCATTTCTCCCAAACGCTGACCACCAAATTGTGCTTTACCACCTAAGGGTTGTTGTGTAATCAATGAGTAAGGCCCTATGGATCGCGCATGCATTTTGTCATCAATCATATGTCCGAGTTTTAACATATAGATTACCCCTACTGTTGCAGGTTGATCAAATCGTTCACCTGTACCGCCATCATATAAATGTGTTTCTCCAAACTCAGGCAAACCGGCTTCTTTTGTCAAAGCTATTATATCATCTTCAGAAGCACCGTCAAAAATAGGTGTTGCAAATTTTTTGCCGGTTTTTAAACCTATCCATCCTAATACAGTTTCATAAATCTGACCAATATTCATACGAGAGGGGACCCCTAATGGATTTAATACAATATCAACCGGTGTACCGTCTTCTAAGAAAGGCATATCTTCACGACGAACAATCTTGGCAACAATACCTTTATTACCGTGACGGCCTGCCATTTTATCACCGACTTTCAGTTTACGTTTTTGAACAATAAAAATTTTAGCCAATTTTAAAATACCCGGAGGTAGTTCATCACCTACACTAATAGCAAATTTTTCACGTCGTAAATTTCCTTTTAGTTGATTAAGTCGAATTTTGTAATTATTGATTAATTCTGATATTAATGCATTAATATGTTTATCCGTTGTCCAAGTTCCTTGGGTTAAATGCTCAAAGTCTTGAACGGCATTCAACATTTTCAAAGTGAATTTTTTTCCTTTTGGAAAAATGTCTTTTCCTAAATCATTTTTAACACCTTGTGCCGTCTTACCATTTACTAATGCAAATAATTTTTCGATTAATCGTTGGCGTAAATTTTCATATTTGGCTTCAAAATCTCTTTCGAGTTCTTCAATTTTGACTTTATCTTGTGCTGTTTTACGACGATCTTTAATAGAACGTGTAAATAATTTTTTATCGATAACAACACCTCTTAAAGAAGGGGAAGCTTTAAGGGAAGCGTCTTTTACATCACCGGCTTTATCCCCAAAAATAGCTCTTAACAATTTTTCTTCAGGTGTAGGATCCGATTCTCCTTTTGGAGTCACCTTTCCAATGAGTATATCACCGGGCTTAACTTCGGCTCCAATACGAATCATACCGTTTTCATCAAGGTCTTTGGTAGCTTCTTCGCTTACATTAGGAATGTCATTAGTTAATTCTTCTTGTCCAAGTTTGGTGTCTCTTACTTCTAATGCATGTTCGACTATATGCATAGAGGTAAAATAATCATTTCGCACGACATCTTCTGAAATAACAATAGCGTCCTCAAAGTTATAGCCGTTCCAAGGCATAAATGCAACACGCAAGTTGCGTCCTAAGGCCAATTCGCCCTTGTCAGTTGCATAACCTTCGGTTAGTACTTGACCTTTGGTAACTCTCTCGCCTTTTTTAACAATAGGTGTTAAATTAATTGTTGTATTTTGATTGGTCTTTCTGAATTTAACCAATTCGTATGTTTTTTCATCGTCATCAAAACTTACCAAACGTTCATCATCAGTACGATCGTATTTGATAACAATTTTTTTGGCATCTACATAAGTTACAACGCCTTCTCCTTCTGCGTTAATTAATATTCGTGAATCTTGCACCAGTTTTTTCTCCATACCGGTACCTACAATAGGTGCCTGTGGGGTAAGTAAAGGGACAGCTTGTCGCATCATGTTTGAGCCCATCAATGCCCTGTTTGCATCATTGTGCTCCAAAAATGGAATTAAAGAAGCAGAAATAGATGCAATTTGATTAGGTGCTACATCCATATAATTAACTTCTTCTTTGTCTACAACAGGGAAATCACCCTCCTCACGAGCTACTAAATGATCAGGAATAATATTGCCTTCTTCATCAGTTGGTGTTTCGGCTTGGGCTATTTTCATTCCTTCTTCTTCTTCGGCTGTCAAGTATTTGATTGGTTCATCATACTTAACCTGAGCATCTTCAACCTCTCGATATGGTGTTTCAATAAAGCCCATATCATTAATTTTTGCATAAACTGCTAATGAAGAAATCAAACCAATATTAGGACCTTCGGGTGTTTCAATAGGACATAAACGTCCGTAATGCGTATAATGAACATCACGCACCTCAAAACCGGCTCGTTCTCTTGACAAACCTCCGGGCCCTAAGGCTGATAAACGCCGTTTATGAGTAATCTCTGATAATGGATTGGTTTGATCCATAAATTGAGATAACTGATTGGTTCCAAAGAAAGATTTAATAACCGATGATAAAGTTTTAGCATTAATTAAGTCAATTGGTGTAAAAACTTCATTATCGCGGACATTCATACGTTCTCGAATTGTTCGTACCATACGAGCTAATCCAACACCAAATTGTTGTGATAATTGTTCTCCGACTGTTTTTACGCGACGGTTGGATAAATGGTCGATATCATCAACTTCCGTTTTTGAATTGATCAGCTCTATCAATTGTTTGGTAATAGTAATGATATCTTCACGCGTTAAAACTTGTATATCGAGCGGAATATCTAAGCCCAATTTTTTGTTAATACGATACCGTCCAACTTCACCTAAACTATAACGTTGATCAGAGAAAAATAACTTGTCAATAATACCACGGGCCGTTTCATCATCGGGTGGTTCGGCATTTCTTAGCAATCTGTATATATATTCAACAGCTTCACTTTCTGAATTTGTAGAATCCTTTTGTAATGTATGGTAAATAATAGCAAAGTCTGATTGTGAAATATCTTCTTTATGTAATAAGATAGTTTTAGCACCTGAGTCTAAAATATCTTGAATATGTTCTTTTTCAATAACTGTATCACGATCTAAAATAATTTCGTTTCGTTCAATTGATACAACTTCACCTGTATCTTCATCTACAAAATCCTCATGCCATGTTTTCAATAGACGAGCGGCGAGCTTACGTCCTATTACTTTTTTTAGACCGGTTTTGGTAACTTTAACTTCATCTGAAAGATCAAAGATTTCTAAAATATCTTTATCCCGTTCATAACCAATAGCTCTAAGTAGTGTGGTAATAGGTAATTTCTTTTTTCGGTCGATATAAGCATACATTACATTGTTAATATCCGTAGCGAATTCGATCCATGAGCCTTTAAAGGGAATAATTCTGGCAGAGTACAATTTAGTGCCGTTTGTATGTAAAGATTGTCCAAAAAAGACACCGGGCGAGCGATGCAATTGCGATACAATAACACGTTCGGCTCCGTTTATAACGAAAGTACCACGAGGTGTCATGTAAGGAATATTTCCTAAGTAAACATCTTGCACTACAGTTTCAAACTCTTCATGTTCCGGATCATTACACTCTAATTTTAAACGGGCTTTTAAGGGCACACTGTATGTCAAACCGCGTTCGATACATTCGTGAATAGAATAACGTGGCGGGTCGACAAAATAATCGAGAAAAGACAATTCAAATTGGTTACGGGTATCGGTAACAGGAAAATTGTCTTGAAATGTTTTGTACAATCCTTCATTGGTTCGATTTTCCGGTTTGGTTTCTAATTGAAAAAAATCTTGAAATGATTTTAACTGAATGGCTAATAAATCCGGATAATCAGGAATATTCTTTACAGAAGAGAAACTAATTCTTTGATTGTTCTCGATTTGGGGTAGGTCTTTTGTATTATTTGTCATATTGGTAGGACAAAATTAAAGGTTATCAAAATGTTAAAACAGCTGTAATTCAGCCAATAAAGTGCTTTGCGTATTTTATATGCAAAATGGTTTAGGTCTATCCCGGGGTAATTCGGGAAGACCTAAACCAAAAAATTATATATGTTAGAACTACTTGAATTCTACTTCTGCGCCTGCTTCTTCTAAAGATTTTTTGATGCCTTCGGCTTCATCTTTGGAAACGCCTTCTTTTACAGGAGCTGGAGCACTATCAACAACTGCTTTTGCTTCTTTAAGTCCAAGTCCGGTTAATTCTTTTACTAATTTAACAACTGCTAATTTAGATGAACCGGGGGCTTTAAGAATAACGTCAAACTCAGTTTGTTCTTCTTCACCACCATCGGCACCGCCACCTGCGGGACCTGCTACTGCAACAGCTGCTGCTGCTGGTTCAATGCCGTATTCTTCTTTCATAATATCGGCTAATTCGTTAACTTCTTTAACTGTTAAGTTAACTAATTGTTCTGCTAATGCTTTTAAATCTGCCATTTTCTATCGTTTTTATTGTTTAATTAAATTTTAAAATAAAGTGTTTATTCAGACTTCTCTGATAAGGTTTTTATGATACCTGCTAATTTTCCACCACCTGATTTAAGTGCTGAAATAACATTTTTAGCAGGTGATTGCAACAAGCCGATTAATTCGCCTAACAATTCTTCTTTAGATTTGATGTTAACCAATGTATCTAATTGGTCATCTCCGATATAAACGGATTCTTCAATCCAAGCACCTTTTAAAACAGGTTTTTCAGATTTTTTTCTAAAGTTTTTGATAATTTTTGCCGGTTTGTTTCCAACATTGGATAACATTAGGGCTGAGTTACCTGTCAGGATATCTTTAAGGGGGCCGAAATCCTTATCTGATTTATCCATAGCTTGTTGTAACATAGTGTTTTTTACCACTTGTAAGCGGATATCGTCACCATAACAAGCTCTACGTAAATCAGAAGTAATTTGGGCGTTTAAACCTAATATATCGACTACATATACAACCTCGTATTCTGAAAGTTTCTGTGTTAATTCATCAATTAACTGAGCTTTTTGTTCTCTTGTTCTCATTGTTTGATTTTTTGGGTCTTAATTAGACACTTTTAGGATCAACTTTAATACCAGGACTCATGGTAGAAGACATATTAATACTCTTCATATAAGTACCTTTAGCTGCAGAAGGCTTTAATTTGTTTAAAGTGGTAATTAATTCGGCTGCATTCTCTTTTATCATTTCAGATGTAAAAGATTTTTTTCCGATAGCAGCATGTACAATACCTGTTTTATCCACTTTAAAATCAATTTTACCAGCTTTAACTTCTTTAACTGCCTTACCTACTTCCATGGTAACAGTGCCGGTTTTAGGGTTAGGCATTAAGCCGCGAGGTCCTAATATACGTCCTAACGGTCCTAATTTTCTCATGACACTAGGCATGGTAATAATAACATCTACATCAGTCCAACCGGATTTAATTTTGTCAAGATACTCGTCTAAACCGACGTAATCTGCACCAGCTGCTTTAGCTTCTTCTTCTTTATCCGGCGTAACTAAAGCTAAAACTTTTTTATCTTTACCTGTACCATGAGGAAGGGTTACTACGCCACGTACCATTTGATTAGCTTTACGTGGGTCAACACCTAATCTTACAGCAATATCTACAGATTCATCAAAGTTAGCATTAGAAATTTCTTTAACCAATTTGGCTGCTTCTTCTAAGCTATAGACTTTATTTTTATCTAATTTGGATAATGCTTCTCTTCTTTTTTTACTTAATCTTGCCATTTTCTAAAATCGTTTTAATTAAAAGGATTTTCGCCTTCAACAGTTAATCCCATTGATCTTGCGGTACCTGCAATCATTTTCATAGCCGATTCAACACTAAATGCATTTAAATCGGGCATTTTGTCTTCAGCTATTTGTCTAACTTGCTCCCAAGTGACAGTGCCTACTTTATTACGATTCGGTTCGCCTGATCCTTTTTTGATTTTAGCGGCTTCCAATAATTGGACGGCAGCAGGTGGCGTTTTAACGACAAAATCAAAAGATTTGTCTTTATAAACATTAATTGCAACAGGTAACACTTTACCCATTTTGTCTTGTGTACGTGCATTAAATTGCTTACAAAACTCCATGATGTTAACACCTGCGGCACCTAATGCGGGTCCAACCGGTGGCGAAGGATTCGCTTGACCTCCCCGAATCTGTAATTTAATTACTTTACTTATTTCTTTTGCCATTTCTGATGTGTTTTTTTATAAAAACTATTATTTTGGAAGCTTAATAGTTTAAATGCGTAACAGTTTATATTTTTTTAACTTCAAAATATCCTAATTCCAAAGGTGTTTTTCTACCAAAGAATTTAACCATAACAGTTACTTTCTTACGATCTTTATTAACATCCTCAATAACACCTTCAAAACCTTTAAAAGGGCCATCTGTAACAGTAACAGCCTCGCCTACTTTATATGGAATCATAATAGTATCCTCATTCATTGCCAGCTCATCTAATTTACCTAAAATACGGTTAACTTCTTTTTTACTTAATGGCATAGGGTCACCACCTTTAACACCACTCAAAAAGCCCATAACACCAGGGATAGATTTAATAACGTGAGGCAATTCACCTGACAAATTTGCTTCAATGTAAATATATCCAGGAAAAAGGGTTTTATCTTTTTGGATACGTTTACCATTTCTTATTTGTACAACTTTTTCGGTAGGAACAAGAATATCACCAACGTAATCTTCTAAATGATTTCGTTGGATTTCATTTTCAATGAGTTTTTGTATTTTGGCTTCTTTACCGCTAATAACCTTAACGACATACCATTTTTTCACTTGATCACTCATCTATACTAGCCTTTTATAAGCTTATAGTAAGCTTGAAGTAAAGTTCTGAATATGTAATCAACAACGGCAATGAAGATTGAAAAGATTGCAGAAAAAATAGCTACAACAATCGTCATTTTATAAACTTCATCCCATTTAGGCCACACTACATGGTTGACTAACTCATTGTAAGCTCCTTTTACATATTCAATAAAACCTTTAAACATTGTTATAATTTTAATTTTAAAATATTTTGCACGGGCAGAGAGACTCGAACTCCCGACACCTGGTTTTGGAGACCAGTGCTCTACCAACTGAGCTACGCCCGTATTAATTATCCAATTTAAGGATGGTTTGTTTATAGAGAATTTGAAGCCCGAAATGGGCTTCAAATCTCAAATATATTATGACTTTAAATTTAGTCTAAAATTTCTGTTACTTGACCTGCACCAACTGTTCTACCTCCTTCACGGATAGCGAAACGCAAACCTTTATTGATAGCTACAGGGTAAATCAATTCTACTTCAATAGTCAAGTTATCACCAGGTAACACCATTTCAACACCTTCCGGCAAATGAATTTCTCCGGTTACATCAGTCGTTCTCAAGTAAAATTGAGGACGATAGTTGTTGTGGAAAGGTGTATGACGACCTCCTTCTTCTTTTTTCAAGATATATACCTCTGCTTTGAATTTTTTATGAGGTGTAATTGTTCCGGGGGCTGCGATTACCATACCACGACGGATTTGGTTTTTATCAATACCACGTAACAATAAACCTACATTATCACCGGCTTCTCCACGATCTAAGATCTTACGGAACATTTCAACACCGGTAACAACTGATGTTAATTTTTCATCACTAATACCTAAAATCTCTACAGGATCTCCTGTATTAATAACACCGGTTTCAATACGACCGGTAGCAACAGTACCACGACCTGTGATAGAGAAAACATCTTCGATAGGCATCAAGAAAGGTTTTTCTGTATCTCTTTCCGGCTCAGGAATCCATTCATCAACAGCGTCCATTAACTCTTCTACTGTTTTAACCCATTTTTCTTCACCGTTTAAGGCACCTAAAGCAGAACCTTGAATAACAGGTGTGTTATCACCATCATATTCATAAAAACTTAATAGGTCACGGATTTCCATATCAACCAATTCTAACAATTCTTCATCATCGACCATATCAACTTTATTCATAAACACAACAATTTTAGGCACACCAACTTGACGTGCTAAAAGAATATGTTCACGAGTTTGAGGCATAGGGCCATCTGTTGCAGCTACAACTAAAATTGCGCCATCCATTTGAGCAGCACCGGTAACCATGTTTTTAACGTAGTCAGCGTGACCCGGACAGTCAACATGTGCGTAGTGTCTTTTTTCAGTTTGATATTCTACGTGTGCGGTATTGATGGTAATCCCTCTTTCTTTTTCTTCGGGAGCATTATCAATAGCATCAAAGTCTTTTTTTTCTGCAAGACCTTTATTTGCTAAAACTTCTGTAATTGCAGCGGTCAACGTAGTTTTACCGTGGTCAACGTGACCAATGGTACCTATATTAACGTGCGGTTTGGTTCTTTCGAATTTTTCTTTAGCCATAATACTAATTTTTAATCTTTATTTTTCTACTTATTGAGCCCTCCTTAGAGCCAATGACGGGAATTGAACCCGTGACCTCTTCCTTACCAAGGAAGCGCTCTACCCCTGAGCTACATCGGCCTTGAGTGGAGCGGGAGACGGGATTCGAACCCGCGACATTCAGCTTGGAAGGCTGATGCTCTACCAACTGAGCTACTCCCGCATCAAGCTTTTTTATTGCCGGACACAAAGATCCGATGCTATCGGGAGCGCCACTCCCAGGTTGTGGTGAGGGAAGGATTCGA
The DNA here is from genome assembly GCA_015494075.1 of Flavobacteriaceae bacterium. Taxonomy (GTDB): domain Bacteria; phylum Bacteroidota; class Bacteroidia; order Flavobacteriales; family Flavobacteriaceae; genus WGBX01. The sequence continues at coordinate 355 of WGBX01000008.1, read as the reverse complement.
ACCTCCGAAGCTTGCGCAGCAGATTTACAGTCTGCCCTCGTTGGCCACTTGAGTACCTCACCATTTTATTCATTTTGTCAAACAAGAGCCGATGGAGGGACTCGAACCCACGACCTGCTGATTACAAATCAGCTGCTCTAGCCAGCTGAGCTACATCGGCTTTTCGCTCTTGTTACGGTTTGCAAATTTATAAACTTTATTTTTATCTACAAAGAAAAAATTAAGTTTTTTTCGCTCCGCTGTTTTTGCATTGCAAAAGTAAGATATTTATTAAAAAGCACCAAATTAAAATTGTTATTAAAGTTAAGTTTTTTTTAATTTTTTATACATTATTATATTAATAATAGTCGTTTGG
>WGBX01000007.1 GCA_015494075.1 Flavobacteriaceae bacterium | reverse complement strand
AGATATTTGTTATATTTGTTAGTAAAATAATTTAAAAATTTCGAATATGAAAATAGGTATCCTTAAAGAAACGCGTTCTAATGAAAAACGAGTTGCCGTTACGCCCAAAATAGCCCAAGATTTTAAAAATAAAGGCTTTGATGTTTTGGTTGAAAAGGATGCCGGATTAGCATCGGCTTTTGACGATGCCTCATATAAAAAAGCAGGGGCTGAAATTGTATCTAAAACAACTATATTTAAAGATACGGATATTATTGTCAAGATAAATCCTTTGGAAGCCCCTGAAATTGATCAGCTTAAAAAAGGACAGACTGTTATTTCAATGGTTTATCATCGTTTAAATCCTGATCTTGTAAAAAACATAGCTCAAAAAGGTGCAAGTCTTTTTTCTATGGATGCCATGCCACGTATTTCACGTGCTCAAAACATGGATGTTTTATCCTCCCAAAGTAATTTGGGCGGTTATAAAGCTGTAATCTTAGGGGCTGATAATATGACAAAAATTTTTCCTTTAATGATGACAGCTGCCGGAACTATTACGCCTGCAAAAGTCTTGATTTATGGTGTAGGAGTTGCCGGATTGCAAGCAATAGCAACAGCCAAACGTTTAGGAGCCGTAGTAGAAGCAACTGATGTAAGGCCTGAAACCAAAGAGCAAGCCGAAAGTTTGGGTGCAAAATTTATTAGTGTTGAAAATGAAGATGAAAATATATCAGAAGGTGGTTATGCCAAAGAACAATCAGAAGAGTTTTTAACAAAACAAAAAGAAGCTGTCAACAAATCATTATATAATGCTGATTTGGTAGTAACCACAGCATTAGTTCAAGGTGCCAAAGCGCCTGTTCTTATTACAGAAGATCAAATTAAAAATATGAAAAGAGGTGCTGTTATTGTTGATATGGCAGTCGAAAAAGGCGGTAATGTAGAATTAAGCGAACCTGACAAAATAGTGTTAAAACATGGGGTCAAAATAATTGGACAAACAAATCTCCCTTCAACACTCGCTACAAATGCCAGTGAGCTATATGCAAAAAATCTTTTCAATTTTATCACCTATCTTACCGAAAATGGTAAATTTAAATGGGATTTAGAAGATGAAATAACCCAAAAAACACTTTTGGTAAAGGATGGCCAAATTTTAACAGAGTTATAATTTTCTATTTAATTTTTGTAATAATTCAATAATCAAAGATTTTTGCGCCGTAATAATCTTATTTTCAGCATCATTTAAAGAAAACCAAGCGCCTTTATCTATTTCTTCAAAAGTTTTTATCTGACCTGATTGGGGCGGCCATTCTAGCTCAAAAGTGTTACTTTTAATAGCATCAGCATCAATGTCGCCTTCCAAAGCCCATGCATAAACTATTTTACCCCCTTTTTGTTTTATAGGCGTTAATGAAATTAATTTGCCATTGGGCAAATCGAAACCGGTTTCTTCTTTAAATTCTCTTTTAGCTGCCATCAATAGATCTTCTTTTTCAGTTACTTCACCTTTTGGAATACTCCAAGCATGCTTATCTTTCTTACGCCAAAATGGACCACCCGGATGGACTAAAAAAAATTGTGGCATACCATTTTTATATCTATATAATAAAATTCCGGCACTTAATTTAGACATATTACAAATCTCCTTTTAATTTCTTAATTAGCCATTCTGACGCTAATAGAAACACTAAAATAAATAATAAAATCTTATATTCTATTAAATGACCTTCTTTGGTTTGATATGATAAAATTGCCTTATATTTATGAGAATCCATAATTTTATATAAATCTTTTTTCAATGTCAGGCCATTTAATACAGCCCCCCCCGTTTGCATAGCTAATTGACTAAGTTTTGAAAGGTTAGTTTGTATATTAATATCTTCCAAAGAATATGGCAATACAGTAAAACGGCCTGTTTTTTTTAGATTGGCCCCTTTGTCCAAAACTGTAAAATTATAAGTGCCCGGTTGCAAAGTGCTAATATCTACAACATACTGTTCTCCCGATAAAACCATTGGAAATTTATATTGGTGGATATCCGACTTTAAAATTATTACCGGATTAAGGCTTGTATCCGGAGATAAATTTTTATTTAAAAATTGGGCAAATATTTTAATAGGTCGACCTTGTGTATAGGTATTATGATAAGAAATCTTTAATCTATCGTAATCTTTTTGCAAACTTAAATATTGAAATATTTTATACAACAATTTATTAAAATATGATCTTTGCTGTTGTACGCCGGCTTCTATTCCCCATTGCCAAATGTTTTCGCCTAAAATAACAGCTTGAGGCTCTTGTGAATTAAAAGCAATTAATGCCTGACGGCTATCTATGCCATTTATTTGACTAAAATAAGCTACATCTGTCCCCTTATTTAATTGAACCCGTCCATAATAATCTTTTAAAGGTGGTAAATTATCAACTTTTAAATCCGGCAATTCAAATAATGAAAATTGTGAATTTTTACGAGCAAAATAGTTTTCATAAGAATGTGCAGGTTGTTTCTTAAAAAATAGAGTTTGACGATTTAAAAAAGTCCAATCTGTATGGGTACCGGTAATTATTAACCATGATTTTTGTTGTTTCTTTATTATATCAAAAACCTTTGCAAAATTAGAAGAAGGCTGATATAAAATAACACTTTCATAATGCTCTAAATTTTTGGGCAACTTATCTGGCGTAACTATATCAATTTTTATATTCTTTTGACTTGCCAAACTTCTTTTTAAACTGCCCAAATCGGGGTGTATAATATCTGAAACCAGTAAAATATTATGCTGATTACTAAGAACATTTACCCGAAAATATGCAGTATTATTAAAAATATTGCTTTCATTGGGCAATTTACTTAAAACCATACGGTAAAAATGCTCACCAACTTTATCGGCAGGTAAATATACGGTCAATTTTTTAGTGCGCTTTGTAGGCGAAAGTATAAAATGGGTTTGCGCAATTATTTTTTTGTTTTCTAAAATATTTAGCTGCGCTTTTATAGAATGTTTAAGATCTGCCGAAATAAAAACTTCAACTGGAAATTTATTACCTTTAAAAGCAAACGGATTTACATTAACTAAATCTATACGAATATCTTGCGGTTGAATAGTATCACCAAAAATTATGGGAAAAACATCAATTTTAGAAGTATCTAAAGATGTTCTATTATAATCTTGACCTAAGTTAGCCTGCCCATCTGATAATAAGATTACCGGAACCGGTTTATCTGATTGATTAAAAAAAGCAATCTTCTGCAGAGCCTGTGCCAAATCTGTTTTAGTTTCGTTAAATTGAAGTGAATCTAATTTTTGCGTTATTTCTCCAAATTTATAAAATTGCGGATTAAATTTGTTTTTTAAATCCGGATAATCTCTCAATATTTTAATATAATGTGCAACTGTATCTGCTTGATTTGCCTTTGCTATAGACAAAGTATTATCTGCCAATATAATAAGATCGGGTTTTGTTATTTTTTTCTTTTTATAAATAATTTTAGGATTAAGTAATAATATAAAAATAATCGCATACGCCAAAAATCTTAAAATAAAAAGGAAAAGTGCTTTTCGTTTATATAAATACTGAAAAGCACTAAGAACGAAAGCCGTTAATATGGCTATTACATAATACATTTATAAAAATAAAAAGGTCCGTTTAAATGGTCATACCACCATCAACAGTTATAACTTGACCAGTAATATAACTTGAAAGATCAGAAGCTAAAAACAAACATGTATTGGCCACATCTTCCGGGGTACCTGTGCGTTTAAGTGGAATTTTAGCCAACCAATCATTAATTACTTTTTCTGGCAATTCTTTTGTCATCTCTGTTTCTATAAAACCGGGAGCAATGGCATTACAACGTATATTACGGCTACCTAGTTCTTTAGCTATTGATTTTGTAAAACCAATAATTCCAGCCTTAGAAGCAGCATAATTAGCTTGTCCGGCATTGCCGCCAACACCTACAACTGAGCTCATATTTATTATAGAACCTTTACGAGCTTTCATCATGGGTCTTACAACAGCTTTAGTCCAGTTAAAAACTGATTTCAAATTAACATTCATAATATCGTCCCAGTCTTTTTCACTCATACGCATTAACAAATTATCTCTGGTAATACCGGCATTGTTAATTAAAACATCAATTGATCCAAAATCTTTGATGATTTCGCTGGCAGTATTTTGAGCAGCATCAAAGTTTGAGGCATCAGAAACATATCCTTTTGCTTTTACTCCAAATTCTTGAAGTTCTTTTTCTAAGCTTATAAAATTATCATCTATTTTTCTACCGGTAAATGCAACATTTGCGCCATATTCTGCAAATAATAGCGCAATAACACGCCCTATGCCTCGCGCAGCGCCGGTAATTACAATATTCATATCTTTTAATCTATCCATAGTCAATTGTTTTTCCAAAAATACACTTTTTTAATTAATTTTAATTAGCCGTAAGTTTAAGAAATCGTTTATTTATATACAATTTCAACTTGATCCAATAGTTTTATTTCAATAATCGAATCTTTTATAATAACTAAATCACCATCGATTTCTATTAAATTGTAAGGGTTTTCCAAATCGACTTTTAAATGCTTGATTTTGGTATAAAAATTTCTAAAATTAAATATAGAAAATGGTGTGAAAACAAAAAACCTTTTTTTTGAAAATAATAAAAACGGTGTTGTTAATAAAACCACAGGAGAAATCAATAAAGCCGAAAAAAGATACTTATAAGGTCCTTTTTTTAAAAAGCCCACACGCAATATTTCAGAAAGATGAATATGTAAAGCATCAAACATATTACCTGCTGAAAACAAAAAAATGTAATTATTTAATTTGTAAACAGCTTGTGTTTTGGTTTTTAAAATTTCTCCGGCTTCTATTTTATCAATGATTTTAGAAATTTTAGGTAAAAAATGTTTTTTAGCAATTACATTAAAAGAACCTTGTGCATCTATGATAATTTTAGGTTTGTGCTGACCCGAAAAAATAATATATTCGATAATTCGTCGTACTAAACCATCTCCTCCACTGATAATTATATAATCGATATTATTTAAAGGCAAATCATAAAATTGAGATTCACTAACGGAAGTCACATCATGATTGTTAAGTTTCAATTGCGTATTAATAGCAATAAATTTCATAAGCATCAACTTTGATTGGGCTAAGATAGCATTTTTATCTTTTTTAACTTCTAAAAAATGAACTAACCAATTTTTGTATAAATTTACAATTCATTTTTAAACAAAAAGCATATAACAACATGGATTTAACTCCTATTGACATTCCTTCTTCTAAAAGCCTGTCTAACAGATATTTAATTCTAAAATTTTTATTTCCTAATTTAAAACTTAAAAATCTTAGTTCTGCTAAGGATACCCAAATTTTAGAAAAATCTCTTAAAAAACTATCAAGTGATAAAACCAATGACAAAATAAACATAGGCCATGCCGGAACAGCAATGCGTTTTTTGACAGCATTGCTCAGTTTACAATCTGATAAAAGGTTTATTTTAGATGGCTCAGAACGAATGCGACAACGTCCCATAAAAATTTTAGTTGAAGCCCTGCAACAACTTGGTGCAGACATCACTTATTTAAAAAATGAAGGCTTTCCACCGCTGGCAATCTCCGGAACAAAGCTTCTTAAAGACCATATAACTATAGCTCAAAATGTTAGCAGTCAATATATTACTGCATTATTACTCATTGCGCCGGCTTTACCAAACGGTTTAAAAATTCACTTAACCGGCAAACAAGTTTCTAAGCCTTATATTCAAATGACCATTGCTATTCTTAAAGACCTTGGCATTAAAGTAATTGAAAAAGAGCAAGTTATAGAAGTTTATAAGACTAAAAATATTACAACTAAAACAATAAATATTGAAGGAGACTGGTCATCAGCTTCATACTTTTACGGAGCTGCTGCAGTCTTAAAACAAAAATTAATCATTCAAAAATTTAATAAGCAGTCTATACAAGGAGATCGTTGGATTATGCAATACTTTCAGAAATTGGGCATAGAATCTCAATTTATTGAAGAAAATAAACTTTTATTACGCCCTATTCCAAATTTTATTTACCCGAAAAAGTTATCATTTGATTTGATCAACACTCCCGATTTGGCCCAAACCTTGGCAACAACTTGTTTAGCATTAGGCATAAAATGCCATCTCACAGGCTTACAAACTCTTAAAATAAAGGAGACAGACCGATTGCAAGCTTTAAAAAATGAAATGGAAAAATTTGGCGCAACTGTTCAAATTAGCCATAATGAATTAAAAATTACTACGCCGATAATTAGCCGAACTAATATTACTATTGATACTTATGAAGACCATAGAATGGCTATGAGTTTTGCTATTTTAAAATTATTATATCCGCAAATATGCATTAATAATCCCGGCGTTGTAGAAAAATCATTTCCGGATTTTTGGGAAAAATTTCAATTTTAAAACTAATTTACAAATCAATTTTAAATTTATTTTTTAAATAAATTAAATCAGGATATTTTTCCATCATTTTTTTAAATTTATCTTTATTGCTATAAACAAATTCTTTTTTCTTT
>WGBX01000006.1 GCA_015494075.1 Flavobacteriaceae bacterium | reverse complement strand
CATAAAAAACCCAGCTCGTATTTATGATTTTTATCAAGTGATACCTAATTTAGGTTTTTAAGATTATTTTTATTTATGATAAGTAATTTACTTTGTTTGTTAAATAAAAATAGCGTTTCATAAATTTCTTGGTAGGATTAAGTTTTACTTTACCATTCAATTTTTTTCTACAGTATTATTATTGAATTTTCTTATTAGAAATAAACTTTACATGTATTGATTTGCAATTGTACTACACGCAATTAAACATTTTCAATTAAGTATTGCTTTATAAATCTATCTTACATATTTTTAAGTTCTTGAACGACCTTTGTTAAAGCCGATTTAGCATCACCAAATAACATAGATGTTTTAGGGTTATAGAATAACTCATTTTCAATTCCGGCATAACCCGGTTTCATACTTCGTTTGTTAACAATTATATTTTTAGCATTTTCAACATCTAAAATAGGCATACCGTAAATTGGACTTCCCGGATCATTATGAGCAGCCGGATTAACTACATCATTGGCACCTACAACTAGGACAACATCAGTATTAGGAAATTCATTGTTGATATCATCCATATCTACTAATTTATCATAATCTACATTGGCTTCCGCAAGCAAAACATTCATATGACCCGGCATTCGACCTGCTACCGGATGTATGGCATATTTAACATCTACACCTTTTTTTGTTAACAACTCTTCCAACTCGTGTAAAACATGTTGGGCTTGAGCGACTGCCAACCCATAACCGGGGACAATAATAACTTTATTAGCATAATTTAATAAAATAGCGACATCACTAGGCCCGGCTTCTTTTATATTGCCTTTTATTTTAGCACCTGTATCTGCATGTTTGCTACCGGCACCAAAAGCTCCAAAAACAACTGCTGTCAAAGAACGGTTCATAGCTTTTGTCATTGCAACAGTCAAAATAGTACCGGCCGATCCTACTAAAATTCCACCTGTTAGCATCGCCATATTGTCATATAAAAAGCCTCCAAATGCAGCTGCTAAACCGGTAAATGAATTAAGTAATGAAATCACAACAGGCATGTCTGCACCACCTATTGGTATGACAAATAAAATACCATAAAGAAGCGCTAGAAAAAATAAAATATAGATATAAATAGGATTGTTAACCTGTGCAGCAATTATATATATTCCAAAAATAACTATCAACAAGGCTAAAAGCGAATTTAAAACATTATAGTGTGGCAATCTAATAGGTTTTCGTAATTTTCCACTTAATTTTCCCCAAGCAATCATACTACCAGAAAAAGATATGCTACCAATAACCAAGCCTGAAACAATCATAGACATTTTGGAAGAATGACCTATATTATGCTGAAATTCCATTAATCCGATTAAAGCTGCAGTAGCGCCTCCCATTCCATTAAAAAACGATACTAATTCAGGCATTTTTGTCATTTCTACTTTTTTAGCAATCCCCCAACCTATAAGGGTACCAATTAAAATAGCAACAAAAATTAAAATATATACAAAGCTTTTAATATGTAAACCTGCAACTTTGGGATAAATAAAAATTGTTCCGATAATAGCCAAACTCATACCAATAGCAGAGTAAAAATTTCCTTTACGTGCTGTCTTTGGGCTACCTAGCATTTTTAGTCCGACTATAAAGCCGACTGATGCTAATAAATATAAAATATCAAGTAAAGTTGTTTCCATTATTTCTTAGTTTTAAACATATCAAGCATTCTATCAGTAACAACAAACCCACCTACTACATTTAGGGTTCCTAAAATTACAGCTACAAAACCTATAGCTAAACCTATTTTATTATCAGGATTCATATGAAGCATTACCAAAATAGCACCTATAATAACAACCCCATGTATAGCATTGGCCCCAGACATTAAAGGTGTATGTAAAACTGCCGGCACATGACTGATGATTTCGATACCGACAAAAATCATCAAGATGACAATGTAAATCATCTGAATGTTGTCATGAATAAAACTTAGAAGTTCATGCATAATAAAGATTTTTTAAGTTATTTTTATAAAGTTTTCCTAAAAATACAACAAATACCTATTTAAATCAAATTTTTAAAATAAAAATATTTGTTTTTTTTAGAATATGGCAAAAAAAATAAGGCAGTACGAACTGCCTTATTTTTAATTGTCGATGTTTATTCATCCTCTTTGTTTTGCTTTATCAATTCATCTTGGATATTTTGAGGCACCATCTCATAACCGGCAAATTCAGAAGTAAAAGTGCCGCGACCTTGTGTTAAAGAGCGCAGACTTGTAGAATAACGATACATCTCTGCTAATGGCACTCGCGCCTTTATTTTTTGATATTTACCGGCTGTTTCCATACCCATAATAATGGCTCTACGACTTTGCAAATCTGTCATTACATTACCCATCATTTCTTCCGGCATTTTTACTGTTAGTTCTTGAATGGGTTCTAATAATTTAGGATTAGCATCTAAAAAGGCTTGTTTAAAAGCATTGGCACCAGCTATTTTAAATGAAATATCATTGGAGTCAACCGGATGCATTTTACCATCATACACAATCACACGAATATCCCTAACAGGTGATTTAGTCAATGGGCCTGCTTCCATGACCTCTAAAATTCCTTTTTTAATTGAAGGCAGGTAACGACTATCAATGACGCCACCAACTATTGAGTTTATAAACTGCAAAGTACCACCCCAAGGTAGTTTTTCTTCTTCTTTACCTCTTACAGGGAAACTGTCAGGGTCAGGAATACCTTCAAAATAAGGTTCTATTTTTAAATGCACTTCACCAAACTGACCGGCACCACCCGATTGTTTTTTATGGCGGTAACTTGATGAGGCAGAACGTTGAATAGTTTCACGATAAGAAATTCTAGGTTTTTCAAAAATTGCTTTAATACCATATTCTTTTTGTAAAATCCAATCCACTATGGCCAAGTGTAATTCGCCCTGACAAGCTAAAATTTGTTGTTTCATTTCTTTATCATAGCTTACAACAACCGTAGGGTCTTGACTATGTATTTTTTTTAAGGCTTCTTGAAGTTTTTCTTCTTCATTTTTGTTAGCCGCTTTTACCACTTTTCTAATACGCGGCGCCGGAAACTGAATGGGTTTAAAACTTATTTTATGTTCTGGGTTTGACAATGTATCACTGGTTTCGGTTGTTTTTAATTTGATAACTGCACCAATATCACCGGCTACCAGTTTCTCAACTGACTCACGTTGTTTGCCATTTATAATATATAATTGACCTAAATTTTCTAATTCTCCGGTACGCGTATTTAAGAGTTTGTCACCTGTATTAATTTCGCCGGATTTTACTTTAAAATAACTGATTTTACCGACATTAGGTTCATATTTGGTCTTGAAAACAAATATAGAAGGCTCAGCCGATACTTTGGGTTCTATAATTTCATCTTCTAAACTTTGTTCAGCGGGCATATCTAATGCTGATGGAGAAACATTATCGATAAAACCCATTAGCCGACCACTACCCATATCATTTAATGCAGACATTATAAATACAGGAAATAATTCAAGGTTTAACATGCCTTTTTTTATACCTTTTTTCATTTCATCTTCATTTAATGTCCCTTTTTCAAAGAAAAGTTCCATCAATTCTTCATCATTTTCAGCTGCTTTTTCAACCAATTCATTGTGAAGCATTTCAGCTAATTCTTTATGTTCATCAGGTATATCGTGTTTTTCAGGTTTTCCGCCGTCCGGACCGAAAACATACATTTTCATTTTTAACACATCAATTATTGCTTGACGCCCATCAGGCATTTTATGCGGAAATTGTATTTTAACAGCATTTTTTCCAGCCAAATCTACAATACTATTATAAGCTTCATCAAATTGTACATCGGGATGATCTATTTGATTAATCACAAATACCGTTGGTCTATTAAATCTATCTATATAATTCCATATAATTTCAGTACCAACCTCTACGCCATGCTGGCCGTTTATTACCATTAGAGCAGTTTCTGACACACGCATTGCTGAAATAATCTCTCCTATAAAATCATCTAATCCGGGAGTGTCTATGATGTTTATTTTATAATTACGCCACTCTGTATGTAAAGGTGTCGCAAAAATAGAAGTTTGTCTTTCTTTTTCAATTTCTGTAAAATCTGATACTGTATTTTTATTTTCAACATTACCACGTCTTTTTAACAGTCCAGCTTCGTATAACATAGTTTCGGCAAGCGTGGTCTTGCCGCTGCCGTGGGCGCCAACAAAGGCGACATTTTTGATGTGTTTATTGTCATAAATTTTCATAGTGGTATTTTTTTATGTTTATGACAATAAATATAATGAAAAATCTATAAAAAAAGCTGATGAATACAAAAAAAGCCGGAATTAAATCCCGGCTTTAAATCTATTTAAAAAGATTTTGGTTAGAATAATTTTAAATCATCTAAAACTTTCATAACCGATTTTACATGGTTTGCAGAAGTTTCCATTAATTTCATTTCTTCTGCTGTTAAATCGAGTTCTATAATTTCTTCTATGCCGTTATAACCTAATTTTACAGGCACACCTAATGCTACGTTATTTTGGCCATACTCGCCGTCAAGCATAACGCAAACAGGTAAAACTCGATGCGAATTTAAAACAACGGCTTCTACCATTTCTGCTGCTGCTGCTCCGGGTGCATACCATGCAGAAGTTCCTAAAAGCTTAACTATTTCTCCACCGCCTTTTTTGGTCCTTTCAACTAATGCTTGAATGGTATCAGCATCCATTAATTCAGGTAACGGAATTCCAGAAACACTTGTTAAACGGGGTAATGGTACCATAGTATCACCGTGTCCACCCATTAACATTGCATTGACATCTTTTGGAGATACATTTAATTCTTCTGCTATAAAAGCTTCAAAGCGGCCTGTATCTAAAACACCTGCCATACCAAAAACTTGCGTACGAGGTAAACCTGTGGCTAAAAAAGCCGTATATGTCATTACATCCAAAGGATTAGCAACGATAATAAATTTAGCATTAGGAGAGTATTCATAAGCTTTTTGAGAAACTTCTTTCATAATTTTGGCATTAATACCAATTAAATCATCGCGACTCATACCCGGTTTACGGGGTACGCCGGACGTAATAACTACCACATCAGAATCGGCAGTTTTTGAATAATCATCTGTATAACCTTTGACTTTGGTGTCAAAGTAATTGATGTGTGAAGACTCCCAAATATCCAAAGCTTTTCCTTCGGCAAAATTGGGTTTGATATCAATTAATACAACTTCATTAACAATATTTTTTTTAGCGACCACATCTGCTACGGTTGCACCGACGTTACCAGCGCCAATGACAGTTACTTTTTTATTCATAGTAGTATTTTTTAAATTCCCTTCAAATTTAATGAAATTAAGTTTGAAATAATATGATTAACCGCATAATTTTACATAAAAAGAGCACAGAAAAATCCTGCACTCTTTTAATTAATCAAAACAAATAGACAACAAACTAAAATGTGTTTAACTATTAATAACCATTGAATACATATTTATTTTCTTCTCTTACTTTTTTAGCAATAATGCGTCTTAACTCATTTAACTTTGGCGTATTGTTGTATTTAGTAAACCGTTTTACACCCATAAGCATCATTTTCAGCTCATCACCTTCTGCTATTGAGTAAATGGCTTCAGTAGCTTTAAATTTTATTTTTTCTACTGCGTTAAATAAATTTAACTTACTCATTGCAATTTCTGCATTGACATCAGCATCATCATTTTGCATTATTTTCTTTTGTGTAGCCAAAATTGCACTTTCGGCCATATATATTTCTATTAGGATATCAGCAGCATCTAATACTAATTGTTGTTGGCCGCCTAATTTATCACCAAATTTTTGCGCACCGGTACCGGCAATCATCAAAAAGACTTTTTTCAAACGATTAACGAGTTCTAATTCTTCATCTAAAGGATTTTTAAATTCGGGCTTATCAAATGAAGGAATTCCCATAAGTTCGCCGGCGACAGCTTTGGCCGGTCCTAATAAATCTAATTCTCCTTTCATCGCTTTACGAAGTAACATACTAACTGTCAAAAGTCTGTTTATTTCGTTTGTTCCTTCATAAATACGAGTAATACGCGCATCTCTCCACCAGCTTTCCATTGGCATTTCTTCAGAAAAGCCCATACCACCAAAAATTTGGATACCTTCATCCGATACCTCTTGTGCTCTATCTGAAACATACACTTTTAGTATAGCTGCTTCAATGGCATATTCTTCAAAAGCTTTCTTTTCGGCCATTTCTTCACTTAAACCATTGGCTTTATGCTCTGCAATCCGATCAGAAATATCTTTTGATGCTCTATAAATGCCTGACTCCGAAACATAGGCTTTGGTAGTCATTTCGGCAATTTTTTTCTTTATAGCGCCAAAATTAATAAGCGGCTGTCCAAATTGCTTACGTTCGTTAGCATATTGAATGCTTTCATTAATAATACGTCGCATACTGTCTACTATACCGGCAGATAATTTGATACGTCCAATATTTAAAACATTTAGAGCTATTTTGAAGCCTTCTTGACGTTTGCCTAACATGTTTTCTACCGGAATTTTAGTATCTGAGAAGAAAATTTGACGAGTAGATGAGGAACGTATACCTAATTTATGTTCTTCTTCTCCTAATTTAAAACCATTGGGATTTTCAGGATCATATTCAAAAATAAAGGCAGATAAACGATCGTCTTTTTTACCATTTTCAACTATTTTGGCAAAAACGATAAATGTATGTGCAAAACCGGCATTACTAATCCACATTTTTTGTCCATTAATAATCCAATATTTACCATCTTCTGACAGTTCTGCAGTAGTTTTTCCGGCATTGGCATCCGATCCTGCATTCGGTTCAGTTAAAGCATAAGCGCCAATCCATTCACCGGTTGATAATTTAGGTAAATATTTAGCTTTTTGTTCTTCTGTACCATATAAGAAAATCGGCATCATTCCAATACCTGTATGAGCGCCGTAAGCCGTAGCTAATGAGCCTGTAACTCCCGAAATTCGATCACAAACTAACATTGTTGACACAAAATCCATTCCCATTCCATTGTATTGTTCAGGAATTCCAATAGCCAAAAATCCCATTTCGCCGGCTTTTTTCATTAAATCTAAAACCAATTGATAATCATGCTCCTCAAAACGTGGTTTAACCGGCCATACTTCTCTATCTGAAAATTCTTTAACGGCATCAGCCATCATTTTTTGCTCTTCTGACAAATCATCTAATGTAAAGATTTCATCAGGTTTGTACTCTTTAATTATAAAATCTGCTCCTTTTTTCATTTTTATAAATTTTTATTGCTTTTTAGCTGTTTTTAAAATATGTTATTATGCAAGCATAATATTTAGTAAAAAAATTTTTTTATATAAACCCGGATTTATTTATGAACATAAATAAATCCGGGTTATAATCTTATCGATCTAAAAGTTCGAATATTCCGGCTGCACCTTGTCCTGCTCCGACACACATTGTAACCATACCGTAACGGCCACCTGTCTGTTTGAGTTCGTCTAATATTTGAACGGTTAACTTAGCGCCTGTCATTCCTAATGGGTGCCCTAAGGCAATAGCGCCACCATTGATATTTACTTTATCAGGATTTAAGCCTAAACCTTTAATTACGGCTACCGATTGTGATGCAAATGCTTCATTTAATTCAATCAAATCCATATCATCTAAACGCATACCTGCTTTTTTGAGTACTTTGGGGACAGCATATAATGGCCCGATACCCATAATACGAGGTGGCACGCCAACAACTGCATACTCAACCAGTCGGGCATAAGGTTTAAGCCCTAGTGCTTCCATTTTTTCTTTAGACATAACCATTACATAAGCCGCGCCATCAGAAGTTTGAGAAGAGTTGCCGGCAGTAACTGAGCCTCCTTGTGCAAAAACAGGCCTTAGTTTGGCTAATTTTTCTAAGGTTGTGTCTGCACGTGGTCCTTCATCGGTATCAACGATAAATTTTTTGCTTTTCTTTTTGCCAGATTTCGGATCGAAATAAATATCTTCAACTTCTACAGGTACAATTTGATTTTTAAACCGACCTTCCTTGATGGCTCTGATAGCTTTTTGATGAGATTCAAAAGCAAATTTATCTTGCGCCTCTCGGCTGATTTGATATTCTTTTGCTACTTCTTCGGCTGTTAATCCCATTCCCCAATACCAATCAGGATGTCCACTTTTAACTACACTATACGCCAATGCAGGCTTAAAGCCACCCATAGGCACCATTGACATACTTTCGGCCCCACCTGCTAAAACAATATCGGCATGTCCTGCATTAATTTTTGCAACTGCTGTGGCAATAGTTTCAAGACCACTTGCACAAAAACGATTCATAATTTGTCCGGGAACTTTAATATTATTTAACCCCATTAAGCTAATCATACGGCCCATATTTAGGCCTTGTTGTGCTTCGGGCATGGCGTTACCGACAATAACGTCGTCAATCATTTCAGGATTAAATTTTCCTCCTGATTCTTCGGTTATTTCATTTATCATATATTTGATAATATCGGCAGATAAGTCATCAGGGCGGTAGTTTTTAAAACTCCCTTTTTTGGCTTTTCCAACAGCCGATCTGTAACCTTTTACTATATATATATCTTTCATTTTCTTAGATTTAAATTTTATATTAATTTTTAAAACGCTAAAAGCTTAGTTTCTTAATGGTTTACCGGTTTTAAGCATATGCTGGATGCGTTCTAATGTTTGACGCTGTCCTAACAAACTCAGGAAGGCTTCTCTTTCTAGTTCTATAAGATAATCTTCACTAACTTGTGATGGACCTGATAAATCACCACCTGAAATTACATAAGCTAATTTATCGGCGATTTTTTGATCATATTCTGAAATATAATTACCTGCACGCATACTGTCTGCTCCTACCATAAAAGTTCCTAATACTTCTTGTCCTAATACTTTGATATCTGTTCGTTTTATAGGTTTTACATAACCATCTTGTGCCATTTGTAAGGCATGTCGTTTTGCAGTTGCTATTTGACGATCTTTATTGAGCACCACTACATCGCGTCCTTTTTTCAAGAAGCCTAAGTCAAAAGCTTCGTATGCGCTGGTAGCAACTTTGGCTGTGGCAATATTCATAAAGGCTTCTGTATAACGATTTATATCAACATCGCCTTTTTTAAGGCTGTCAGATGTACGTAATACTAATTCTTTGGTTCCGCCACCTGCAGGAATTAGTCCAACTCCTACTTCTACTAAACCTATATATGTTTCGGCTGCTGCAACTACTTTATCTGCATGAAGTGTAATTTCGCAACCGCCACCAAATGTCATACCATGCGGGGCGACTATGACAGGAATACTTGAATAACGTACTCTCATTGCTGTTTCCTGAAAAGTTTTAACAGCCATATAGAGTTCATCCCATTCTTGCTCAACTGCTAACATTAAAACCATAGCTAAATTGGCACCGACAGAAAAATTTGAGCCTTGATTGCCAATTACCAATCCATCATATTTTTCTTCTGCCAAATTTATGGCACGATTAATACCTTCAATGACGCCTACGCCTAGAGTATTCATTTTTGAATGGAATTCTATATCGATAATACCATCACCCAAATCAATGATGGAAGCGTCATTGTTTTTCCATAATGTATTGGTTTTACGCAAATTATCTAAATTGATATAATCTTCTTGCCCCGGAACTTTTTTATAGGATTGACTTTTTATGTCATAATAATAAGTAGCGCCGTCTTTAACTGTATAGAAACTTTCAATACCATTGGCTAACATTTGTGAAACCCAATCCGGAATATTTTTTCCTTCTTTGGTCATCATTTCCACGGCTTTGGCAACACCTATTGCGTCCCACATTTGAAAAGGGCCATATTCCCAGCCAAAACCTGCGCGCATAGCATCGTCTATTTGATACAAATGATCTGCAATTTCAGGAATCCGGTGAGAAGCATAAGAGAATAACCCACTAAAAGTTTTACGATAAAAATCGCCTGCTTTATCTTTTCCTTTTATTAAAACTTTATAACGATCTAATATTTTATCTATGTTTTGCGTCATATCCAAAGTCGCAAAGTGTACTTTTTTCTTTGGACGATATTCTAAGGTTTTAAGATCTAGTACTTGGATTTCTTTTTTGCCGTCTTTTTTAATTTTTTTATAGAAACCTTGACCTGTTTTATCGCCTAGCATATTATTTTCAAGCATTTTTTGGACATAGTCCGGCAGCTCAAACAAGTTGTGCGCTTCATCACCCGGCACACCTTCGTAGAGACCGGTAGCAACATGTGCTAAGGTGTCTAGTCCCACCAAGTCAGCTGTACGGAAAGTTGCTGATTTAGGTCTACCAATTACCGGCCCGGTTAGTTTATCTACTTCTTCAACAGTTAAATCATCAGTATCAACCAAATGGAAAATATCCATAATACCATAAACTCCTATCCGGTTTCCAATAAAAGCTGGTGTATCTTTGGCTAAGACTGTTGTTTTTCCTAAAAATTTATCACCATATTCTAAGAAAAATTGGACCAATTCGGGATCTGTTTCTTTAGTTGGTATAATTTCTAAAAGACGTAGATATCGAACCGGATTAAAAAAATGGGTTCCTAAGAAGTTCTTTTTAAAATCTTCCGAACGGCCTTTTGCCATTAGAGAGATTGGGATACCTGATGTGTTAGATGACACAATTGTACCGCTGCTACGGTATTTTTCAATTTGATCAAACACGGCTTTTTTGATATCCAAACGTTCCGGGACAACTTCTATAATCCAATCTACATCGGCTATTTTGGCCATATCATCTTCTGTATTTCCAACGGTAATTCGCTTGGCAAAAGCTTTGTCATAAAATAAAGCCGGTTTAGATTTCATGGCTTTTTTTAAATTTTCGGCAGCAACACGGTTTCGCACTTGTGGACTTTCCATGCTTAGGCCTTTTGCCTTTTCGGCATCTGTTAATTCTCGAGGTAAAATATCGAGTAATAAAACTTGCACACCTGCATTGGCTAAATGAGCGGCAATGCCTGACCCCATAATTCCTGAACCAATAACTGCGGCTTTTTCTATTCTTCTTTTCATAATATTATTATATTTATTAATGAATGTATGTATGATTTTAATTATTTGAATATTTTTCTTTCGTTAACAAGATTTAGCATAGTTGTGGATACATTTTTAAAAATTTCCAGATCTTGTGCTGCAATATTTTGCTTTACTGCGTCATTAAAATTTAAAACTGTTTCTTTTGATTTTTCTCGCATTTGGCAACCATAATCTGTTAATTTTATTAGAACACTTCTGCCATCGGTAGGATTTTTTTCTCTAAAAATTAATCCCTTATCTTCCATTTTTTTTAAAGTCCGTGACAAGCTTGTAACTTCCATGCCTAACATAGGCGCTAATGCGGTGGATGGTGTACCTATTTGAGGATCTATTTTTAGCAGCACATAGCCAATTGACATTGTTCCGCCATATTTGGCTGCTTCTTCATTATATAATTTGGTAATACTCATCCAAAGTTCTCTAATTATTTGGTCAATGGTTTTTTCTTTCAACATAAGACTTATTCATTTGCGTTTCAAATATAAGAAAATTTATTATGCGTGCATAATAAATTTTCAAAAAACAGTCAGATTTTGCATTTATAATAAAATTAATCGCTAGTTTTTACAGAAATTCCAAGTTTTTTAAGTATTTCTGAAAATGTGTTAAAATCAACTTGATAAGAAAAACCGAGTCCTTGTGTATAGCCTTCTTGTTGTCCAATATATTCTAGCTCGGTTTGTTTGTTAAATACTCTAAAAATAAGATGGCCTTTTTTGTCTAGATATACTTCCAGTTCTACATCGCCAACGATAGATGATTTGGTATAACGTCCAACAGGAATGGCTACTTTACCATTGATATATACTTTTTTATTAATTTGGGTTACCAAGCTTAATCCTACTTGCGGGTCTGTTATAATATTTTGTTCTATATTTTCATCTCCTCGTGTATAATTCAAGTTAACTTGAAATTTATCATCTTGCGCCATGATACTGTTTAAGATGTTTAAGCCGGTTTCTGAAATGGTTTTATACATAGTTTCACCGGCTTGCTTGGATAAATTGTAATTATTTTCATTGATAAAATTTCCAAAAGATAATAATGAAAGTACTTGTAAAGTTTTTTTATCAGGATCACTTAACAAATAATCGATCTGTGATTTTAGGATAGCATTAGCTTTTGGCAATTTTAAATCAAAACTGATATCCGGTTTCATCAATTTGTTTTTGAGGTAAATTATAACTTCTACAGGCATTTTTTTAGCAGTTAAACCTTGTTCTGCTAAAATTACCGTAGGATCGGCAAAGGTTTCATAGACAGCTTTGATATCTAATGTTGCATTATAAGGATCGCCTTCCCAACTAATATAACTTCCGGGTTCTACTATAAATTTTTTGTCAATAAAACCGCCATATTTAAAATTATAATAACCTTCTTCAACAGCAAAATCGCCAAAAATATTAAATTGACCGTTAGTATTGATTTCCATTAATACGGCACCGGTACCTTTTGCGACTAAGGTGCTGCCAAATTCTTTATCTAATAATATTTTTACTTGGGCTTCGGGTGTAATATCCAAATCGAAATTCATTTCAAGCCCTTCATAAATTTTGCGTCTTATTTTTTTACTTTTTTTCTCCTTTAAATAATCTTTTTTTGAAATAATCCTGACAAAATCATTATCACCCATGGTTTCAACATCATTGAGTGTAATAACAAAATTGGTTTTTGACATGGTTTTCATGTCCGCATCAATTTTTAATTTGTTTATGTATCCATCAATACGGGCACTACCACTTGCAAAAACACTACCGTAAAACATTTCTAATGGATCTGGCGGTGTATCGAGCACCAGTAAATTAGTTGTAGTAATATTTAAATCGAGAAACCAATTAGCAAAATTATGATGTTTTATAACACCTGATATTTGGCCTTTTGTCTGATATTTGGTGTCAAAAAAAGCTGCATTTTTTAATTCAAAAGTTTGATCATGCAAATAAACCTCTGCCCTATTGTCAAATTGATAATCGGCATTAAGTGCCAATATTTTAAAGCCAAGCTTTTTTAAATAGAGTTTTCCGTTATATGACAAATTATCTAACTCACCATTAATTTGTACACGGCCACTTATGTCTCCCCGTAAATTACCAAATGTTTCTTTAAATAGTTTTTGTAAAGGTTTGACAGGAAAGTCATTTAGCAATAAGCCGGCATTTAATTTTGGCTGATCTGTTTTTAAATCTAAATAACCAATCAATTTCAATTTTTGTGTCCCTTTTTTTATAACAGATAACTCTATAAAGATATTATTACCGGGCAATGCATTAATTTTTAATGATAAATCACCCATTAATTCTTTATTCAAGGTGAAGTCTTTAATCTTTAAGACTGTAGATGGCAATACTTCATTATTGTATTTTGCGACTCTTACAAACCCGTCCATTTTTCCATCAAAATCAAAATCTTTAATATCGGGCAAAATGTGGTTTAGACGAATACTATCTAGTTCTATTTTGAAATCAATATCATTTTTTGATTTAATGCCTGAAATTTTTAGATGTTCTTTTTCGTGAAACAAATCTATACTGTCTATTGATAAGTATTTATTTACGGGATTATAAATAATTCTATTGGGCTGTTGGTGTGGATCAATCAGCCATGGTACAGATTTAAATTTGAATACAGACGGCTTGAAACCAAAGATAAAGTTTTGGAATTGATCCAAGGTGTAATAAAAAGATATATCATAGTCATCTTTAAATTTTAAACCACCTTTAAATTTAGTTTTTAAATATAAAGTATCATTTATTGTGGTATTTAATAAACGTAAATTCTTAAATTTATAGAATCCCAGATTAATTGTATCTATTTTAAAAAAGGTATTGTATAAAGGGTTTTTGTTGTCCATGCGCAAACTAATACCTTTAAATTGTTTGTTTTTATAAACAATTTCAGGTGAAGCCATTTTTAATTTTAATTGATTATCCTTAGAGTCAATTTTTCCTTTTAGGAATGTTTGCGGCGCAACTTCTAATCCCGGTGCAAATAAGGCTAATATCTTTGAAT
The DNA here is from genome assembly GCA_015494075.1 of Flavobacteriaceae bacterium. Classification (GTDB taxonomy): domain Bacteria; phylum Bacteroidota; class Bacteroidia; order Flavobacteriales; family Flavobacteriaceae; genus WGBX01. The sequence goes on along the minus strand of WGBX01000006.1, from coordinate 8,011 downwards.
GCAAGTTAAATCGATAAGAAATGTACTGCTGTTCTTTTATAGGTTTTACCTTATAATTAGGGAATACACTTCCGGCAGCATTTTTAACTAATACCGGAATATTCTTGAATTTAAATTTGCCTTTTAAATAACCATCTACAATATCAGTTGATTTAAAGGTAATATGTCGTTCGCCTGTTTTGTATAAAGTCGATGTCAATAAAAAATTATTAAACTCATAAGTATCATATCGATTAACAATTTTCAAATTATTAATATCAACGGTTCCTATTACATCATCAATATTTGTTCCTACTGCTTTCATGCTCAACTCACCGTTTAAGCGCGCTTGTTTGTCTTTTGAAAAATTTAATGCATATAAGTTAGCCTGACATATTTCAGCATAGAAATCAACTTTTCTTTGCTTGGTTGAAAAATCTATTAAACCATTAAAATCCATTTCAAGATTTTCATCGGCAACATCAAATTGACCTTGAAATAATTTTCTTTTGAAATCGCCATTTAAATTGATATTATGATAATTATAGCCTTTGATCAATAAACTTTGTACTTCACCGTTAAAATTAGCATCTAAAGACGCTAATGTGAGGCCTTTACCTTTTACTTTAAGATTAGATGTCAAATCATTAATATCACTTTTAATCAAATCTTTTAATTTAAAATCAAATGTCTGAACATGTCCCTTATAACTTGTTTTTGATATATGGCTAAGGTTATGCATTTTTAATTTTAGCCAAAGTTCACCAAGAGCTGTTTGTGCTTTTAAATCTGTTATAAGATTATGTTTTCCGTAAATTAATTTACCACGCACGTGATTTTGTCCAAAAACTTGCAAATTATTAATCAATTGTTCATCTAAAAGATGGGGAAACATTTCTTGTATTTCAGCAAATGAAAAATCTAATTTGGACAAATTGGCTTGAATTTCAAAATTATCCGGCTTCGAAATTTCTTTTAATAAAATTGCTCCCTTGAATTTTATATTTTGAACAGCTTTTAAGTCAATATTTTTGAGATAAAGTTGGTTTAAGTCACCTGAGATATCTGTTTTAAAATCAATTAGTTGACCAGGCGAAAACGTTTCTGATAATTTGTTTAAGTCCGTAGTACTAATATGAGCTGTATAAATTTGTCCGGTTATTACAGTTTGAGGATTTATGTTTTTTTGAGGAACCGTATCGAGTATTAAACTCAAGTCTGCTTGCAAATTTGACTCAGGAGTTTTTAAAACCATTTCTTTTATATCCAAACGCTTACCGGTATAAATAAAATCAGTAGAAAAATGATCAACTTGAATACCATGTGTTTCAAGCATTTGTATATTATTTACCTTAAATCTTATATATTTTCCACGCAGCAAAAAATTACTTATATCAGTTTGAATATGTGATAAGTTATACCGGATAGAATCAGAAGCATTATAATCTAAATATTTAAATTCTGAATTGGTTAGTAAAAAATTCTGAATTTGTATGGCCATTGGCGCCGATACTTTACCGGTAGTCTTACCATGATCAAATTTTTTAATAAAAATATCTAAATTCGTCTTTTCTTGCCCTTTATAAATAATTATTTTACTTTTTAGTTGCTCTATATGTGTATGGCCAAATTTTAGGGCATTTTCTTTTTTAATTCGCCATGGGTTACGGATATAAGTTTTTAAACGTTTACCATAAAAAATAGTATCATTATGATGGTCAAAAGCAATAAAATCTTTTAATATTACAGAACCTGTTAGCGTGACTTGCAACTGATCAATATTTAAATGCACGCCATAGTCTTCATTAATTTTTTTCGTCAGATATCTTCCTAAGGCAGTTTGCACAGATGGAAGCATCATAACCAAACTTAATAACAAACTGGTTATCAGCAAAATGATTAAAACTCGGGATAATATTTTGACAAATCTTTTAATATCGTTCAGATAGTATTAATTTTGCCTATAAAAATAGTAATTTTTTATGCCACAAAAGCCAAAAAATAAAAATAATCAAAACATCTATATTTTAGGGATAGAATCGTCTTGTGATGATACAGCTGCTGCTGTGTTAAAAAATGGAAAGATAATCAGTAACAAAGTAGCGAATCAAGCAGTGCATGAACAATATGGCGGCGTTGTGCCTGAACTCGCTTCAAGAGCCCACCAACAAAATATTGTACCCGTTGTAGATTTGGCTTTAAAAGAAGCCGGTATAACCCCTTATGAATTATCAGCAATAGCTTTTACTAAAGGTCCCGGCTTATTAGGGTCGCTTTTAGTTGGTGCATCATTTGCCAAATCTATGAGTCTGGCATTAGATATTCCTTTAATTGGAATTCATCATATGAAGGCGCATGTATTAGCACATTTTATTAAGGATGATAAAATGGAATTGCCCGAATTTCCATTTTTGGCTTTAACAATAAGTGGTGGACACACCCAGATTGTTCAGGTAAATAATTATTTCGATTTCAAAATTTTAGGAGAAACATTAGATGATGCTGTTGGTGAAGCATTTGACAAATCCGCCAAAATTATGGGACTTCCCTATCCGGGAGGACCTTTGATTGATAAATACGCACAAAAAGGAAACCCAAAAGCTTACAAATTTCCTAAACCAAAAGTAAAAGGTTTGAATTTTAGTTTTAGCGGCTTAAAAACTTCCATTCTCTATTTCTTACAAAAACAACAACAAAAAGACCCTGATTTTATATCCAATAATTTATATGACTTATCGGCCTCTATTCAGTACACTATTGTCAATATTTTGATTGACAAATTAAAAATAGCCGTTATCGAAACCGGCATTAATCGAATTGCCATAGCAGGAGGTGTTTCGGCAAATAGTGGTATTAGACAAGCTTTATTAAAAGCGCAAAAAGACTGGGGCTGGAAAGTATATATTCCAAATTTTGAATATACCACTGACAATGCTGCTATGATAGCCATAGTCGGTTATTTAAAATATCAAGCAGGTCAATTTGACACTTATAATTTAATTCCCAAAGCTAGAATCCCCTTAAATGACTAAACAACTCGACAAGAAACCCATCGCTATAATTGGCGCAGGTCTCACAGGACTTACCTTAGGCTATTTTTTGAAAAAAAAAGGCATACCTATTAAAATTTACGAAAAATCAAATCATATAGGTGGTGTTATTAAAAGTTTTAATCATGAAGGTTTTATATATGAACAAGGTCCTAATTCCGGAACTTTATCAAATATAGAAACCGTACAATTATTAGAAGCCTTACAAGCCGATATTGAAGTTGAATTAGCAGATGAACTTGCTAAAAAAAGACTTATTTGGAAAAATAATCAATGGGAAGCTTTGCCGGATGGCTTAATATCTGCTGTTAAAACACCTTTATTTACATTCAAAGACAAATTAAATGTTTTAAAGGAACCTTTTCAAGCAAAAGGTAACAATCCAAATGAAAATATTGCTGATATGGTCCGCAGACGACTCGGTCAAAGTTTTTTAGATTATGCTGTTGATCCTTTTATTTCAGGAATTTATGCCGGAGACCCCGAGTATTTGGTAACACGTTTTGCACTACCAAAACTTTATGATCTAGAACAAACTTATGGCAGTTTTATCAAAGGCGCTATTCAAAAAGCCAAAGAACCCAAAACTATTGCCGATAAAAAAGTTACCAAACAAATTTTTTCAATTAAAGGCGGTTTGGAAGAATTGGTTAAAGCCTTAATCAAACACATCGGCGAACAAAATATTTTGACAGGACAAACTTCGTTAAATATCCAGCACACTGAACAACAATTTAAGATAAATAATCAAATCTATCATAATGTTGTAAGTACTGTCCGCGCCGATCAATTAGCTGCAATTTTTCCTTTTATTGAACCAAATCTGTTAAATCCTATACAAAATTTAAAATATGCACCGGTTGTTGAGATAGGCTTAGGCTTTCGTCAATGGAAAGGCATGGATATTAAAGCGTTTGGTGGATTGGTTCCCGGAAAAGAACAACGTAATATTTTAGGCTTACTGTTTATGTCTACTATTTTTAAAAACCGAGCCCCTAAACAAGGCGCCTTATTTACGCTCTTTATCGGTGGCGCCAAGCGCCCTGAATTAACACAATTAAACCAAAATGAACTTCTTAAACTCATTGGAAACGATTTTATGGATATGATGGCTATAAAAGAGTTTAATCCCGACCTGATTCATATTAAATCTTATAGTAAAGCTATAGCGCAATATGGAACTGACAGTAACAAACGCTTAGAAAGCATTGAGCAAATACAAAAAAAATATCCAGGGCTTATTTTGGCAGGAAATATTCGTGATGGTGTTGGTATGGCAGATCGCATAAAACAAGCCAAAAATATAGCAAATGATTTAATACACCTTCAAGACATGTAATAATGATATAACCGCCAAACCTAACATTATTATTGATAAAATTAATTTAAAATGTTTGGTTACAAACTGCAACCGGCTAAGTAAAGTTGGCGCATGCTTTCCGTATAAAGTCAAAATACTGACAACACCCAAAACAGCACCCAATACAAAAATAGTAATATAAGGTTCTTTAATTTGTAACCAGCCTTGTAATTCTAAGAGAGTGCTATATGTAAAATAAAAAGGAATAGCCAAAGGATTGATGGCAGAAATAAAAAAACCATACCAAAAACTGCTTCTTATGCTAAACCTTAGTGTTTTTGTTGTCAGTTTACGTTGACGATATTGTTTAAAAAAAACAATTGACAGTATAAAAAAGATAAAAATAGCAACAACAGAAAATTTATCTAAAATTTCAGGATGCATTTTAATATGATGAGCCCCCAACAAAGCTATATGAGCTTGAATAATTATAGGTAAAGATGCCCCAATAGCAAATTTTCCGGCTTCCTTAGAACCTCGATCAATAGCTATATTTAAAGCACTCATGGTCAATAAACCGGGAGACATTAATCCGATAAAAGCCATAAAAAAGCCAATCAGGAAATGATAAAATAGCGCAAAATTTTCAGACATCACAAATTTATAAACTGCATTTTACAAAAATAAAATAAAATAAAATACAGTTAATAAATATTTACTTTTTACGTCTTTTTTTCTTAGGTGTAAACTTTTTACCTTTAATTGTCGGATCTATACGGTGTTGCAGTTCTTTAATTTGATCTAAAAACATTTTCTTCTTATCCAATTCTTTAGCTTCACGTAAAAGATTAATGGCCTCACGGTTACGTTTTTTTGCAATGGCAATGCCTGCTAAATTCAATTTAGCCATCGCTTTATCATGATCCATCATTAAGCCGGTTGTAAGAGCTTGACGGAAGTACTTTTCGGATTGCGTAATATTATTACGTTGTGCTAAAGTTCCTTTAAGCAAATAATAATAAGCTTCTTGTGGCTTAATAAGTTGTGCTTTAGGATTATGTATTTTATTTAACCATTTGGCTGCGCCATCCATATCTTCTTTTCTAAGACGTAAAAATGCCAATAAAAGATATTCATTTCGGACATAAAAAAACAAAACTATTAATGTTCCTACAATCAAGGCAATACCATTACCGATATTTCCTTCTACAAATTGCCATATTGCTAAGGAAAAAACAATAATAGCCGTAACCAATTTTATATTCTTATGCATAGTTATTCTAATTTTAGATACGGACAAAAATACAATTTTATTATAAAACTGCCATAGCTTTTCTAGACAATATTCCAATTTATAAAAGTTCTTTTTTTGAAAAATTTATCTTAAATAAAATTTTTTTTAAAACAAAAAAATAGAATCAAATAAAGAATTACAAAACCTTTTTTATTACTTTTACGGCCAAAATAAAAACGCAATTTTATGTTTCAAAAATTATCTTTAATTAGTTTGCTGTTTATCATATTAATTTCTTGCACAACTTCTAACCACTCAAAAAATTTAATAGTAAAAGGTACTGTAAAAGGTTTGCGGTTAGGCACCTTAAAAATTGGAAAACTAAAAAATGATACACTCGTTACTATTGATTCTATAAACATTGATGGAAATGAAAAATTTCATTTCGCCACCCATATTAACCAACCACAAGCTTTGGTTTTATCTTTGCCACAAGTTAAAAACGGACATTTGGTCTTTTTTGCAGCACCAAATGACACTATACATATATTTACCTATGTAGAGAATTTTGGAGCACAAGCAATTGTAAATGGTGGTGCTAACCAAACAGCTAAAAATGAATATGATAAAATGATGCGGCAGTTTAGTAATAAAGAACTCGATTTATTTAAAGCTAAATTTGAAGCTACTCGACAACATTTATTGCATGAGGCAGATTCTTTAGGAAAAAAACTTGAACGTTTAAAACAAAAACGTAAACTTTATACCCTCAATTTCATTTTTAGAAATAAAGATAAGGAAATTGCCCCTTATATAGCTATGATGCAGTTTTATAATAATCCAAAAATTTTAGATACCATTTATAAAACGTTGCCTACACAAATCCAACAATCGGTTTATGCTCAAAAAATCAAAACCTTGATGGCAAATCAAAATTAGTATGACGTATAAACTTTTGCGTTTATTTTTATCTTGTGACTGCATTTTAAAACATTTGCACAAAATAAATGGGCAGACTGAATGATTTTTTAAGATAACCATGCCTGCTACGGCATTAAGATCAAGCTTTATTTACAAGAATAAGGACAATGCTCCCATACAATTTTACAAATCAGATATGGATGGCAAATAGGTATTCCGGCTTATTCATTAGCCGGAATAAATTTAAAATTTTAATCAATTTTTACGATCCAAATAGGCATATAATACACCTTGTATAAGCGCTGCCAAAGCAATAAATAACATAAAAATTAAAGTATAAAGCTGACCAAAAAAGCCAATCATTACCGGTAACAAACTCAACTTAATGCTTCTGCCATAAAAAAAGGTCACTAAAGCTGACTTTGGCAGACCTTTGTTTTGCAAATTCTTTAACATGGGAAACCATGCATAAACAGGACCATGACTAATAATACCTGCTGCTAAACTTACCATCAAAATTTGGAATTTTGATTTTTTTTGAAACATTTTGGCAATACGCTCCTTTGGAAAATAATAATTGATAATAGCCATTATTAAAATGACAAAAAGAAATATCGGTACTATTTTAAGTGTATTTTTACCAAATAATTCTAAACTATGTATGGTTTTTTTCGAATTAATCAAAAATAAAATACCATATAATAAAATAACAAACAATAAAAATTTTTCACCTTGAAATTTTTTATTCTTGTTACTATCCAATTGCTGACCATTTTTCATAAACAAGTACGATTAAAACACTAATAATTAAAGTAAATAAGAACGCTAATGTATTTCTTATAATAACAAATTTTTTACCAAAAAAACTTATTTCCATTGGTATTTGTACTAACCCCAAACTCACCCAAGCTAATAAAAATGCTGTAACAGCATAAAGAGAAACGCCCATTTTTAACAACTCACCTCCCAATATATAACTCAACATTGCATTGCCCATCATTACAGCGCCGGTTAAAGTACCATACAATGTATCTAATATCGGACTGCCTGTAAAAATCGTTTTAATTTGTGATGGATTTATAAAGGTTAATAAAATTGCCGAGAGCCCTAAAACTCCCAAAATCATAGGTGCCATATAATATATACCTAAGGCAGCCTTTTTCAGTTCTTTCTTAAAATCACGCATTATATTCATCTTTATGTTGTTTATTCTTATTTTGAAAACCTTTAAAACGGTAATCATCAATAGACTTATCCTTATAACGGTAATAAATAAATAAAGGCATCAGTATAAATACTAAAAGTAAAACTCCAAAACCCATAACCTTCTCATAATTTGATTGCGGACTAAAATTTTGCAAATAAATGCCATATACAAATAGACCCAAATTGATAAAAAAAATAAGTTGAATAAGTCTTTTCATTGTTAAAATTTTTTGCAAATGTACAGATATTTTACGGTATGATAATAAATTAATAAAGCTTTGAGATCAAAGATGTAGAAAAACAGTATTTATCTTAAAAATT
>WGBX01000005.1 GCA_015494075.1 Flavobacteriaceae bacterium | reverse complement strand
GATAAGATGCTGATGGGGAATAAGTAAGTAAAAAGTGCGACATTGGACTATTAACTAACCAATTAATCAACAAAAAGAGACGCAAAATTTTGCGTCTCTTTTTGTTTAATTTTCAGATAAACTTTTAATATAATCCTTAACAATATCTGTGATATTTTCACCTTTGACCAATTTGAAAGGAATATTGCCACGTTCTAGGTCGCCTCTCATATATTTGCCAACGGCTTTAACTAAAAATATATCAACATTTTTGAGTTGTTCGATAACTTCATCATGGCTGTGCTCTTCTTCTTCGTGATGATGGTTACCATGCCCATGCCTATGACCTAAGCCCTGTCCGTGTCGGCCTTGTCGATGGTTTCCTTCCCTTCTGTCATGATCGTGGTGTTCATGATTGTTCTTTTCGAAAGTAACATCGGTTATCTTATTGCCGTTTATTTGGTAAAATGCAAATTCGGCAGCTCTACCTGTTCGTTTGGCAATTGTTTTTCTGTCATTTGTAGCGACTGCTATTATCATAATTTAAAATTTTATTTGGTTGAAAAAATTAAGAGTTCTATCATATTTAAATTAATGAAAGAAAACCACTACAAATTTATTTATATTTATTCTAAATAGTTGCAACTATTATTACAAATTTTTGTTTTAATAATTTTAGTTGTCAAAAATCCAGTAAATCCCAATAATAAAAGCAAAAATGGCACCACCATATTGCAGATATGTAAGTTTTCTTTGTGATTTAAGTATGGTTTTGTCTGCTACTTTATTAATTATACTTACATATGTGACCATTGCTATTACTATTCCTACGGCAAATCCACTCATATATTGGATGGCTTCAAAATTGGATTGGTAGCCTAATACCGGTAGCATTAAGATAAAGTGAGAAACTCCTGCAAAACCATGAACAATACCAATGCCAAATGATAACCAAGCATTATGTTTTTTAATGGTTTCTTGATGTTGATGTGCCCCTTTATGAGAATGAATATGACTAAAAGTACTGATCTCATCCTTATGAAAATGAGGATAAGCTAATTTTTTTTGGGATTGTTTTGTTCTGTAAACGGCCCATAAACCAATACCTATAAGCATAAAACCTACAAATTTTTCACTATTTTTTGAGATATATTCTACCGGAATTCTATTTTTGAAAAAATAGAATAGGAGGCCAATAAGTAGCATTCCCAGTACATGTCCTAAACCCCACCCAATGCCTATTTTCCAATATTTAGATTTTTTTTCAAGGACTAGTGGAGTTACAGCAGCCAAATGGTCAGGACCACTTAAAACATGAAACAATGCGGCAAAGAAACCTAAAAGAAACGGAATTTTCATAGAAATATAATTTATAGATTTAAGTATGGTGATTTAATACATTAACAAATTCTCGGTAATTGTTCTCCTATTGGCATATGAACCACTCGTTTACCTCCCATTGGATTTGTTATTAGCACTTTATCTTTGGGTTCATCTTTTACTTCACCAATTATTGAAGCAAATTTCGATTCCGGATATTGCTGTAAAACCTTAATTACATCATCAGCAATTTCAGATGCAACAAAACTCATAAAAACGCCTTCGTTGGCAGTATATAAGGGATCTAATCCAAGAATTTCACAAGCGGCTTTTACTTGTGGTAAAACGGGAATTTTATCGTCATTCAAAATAATTCCTTTTTCTATTTCAGAAGCAATTTCGTTTAAAGTTGCTGCTACACCACCGCGGGTAGGATCACGGAATAAATGTATCTTATTTCCAAATTTATCTAGCAGTTCTTTGGTTAAATGATTGAGGTTGGTTGTGTCACTTTCTATTTCTGTTTCAAATTTTAATCCTTCTCTAACAGATAGAATAGCTATACCATGTGTGGCAATGCTATTACTAATAATAACTTTGTCACCGGATTTTATGCGAGACATATCAATTTGTGCATTTGGATGTAAATGTCCAATTCCTGTTGTATTAATAAAAATTTTGTCGCCTTTACCTTTATCAACTACTTTGGTATCGCCGGTTACTATTTTTACACCGGATTTTTCGGCGGCATATTTTATAGATACAATAATATCCCAAAATTGACTGACAGGTAAGCCTTCCTCAATGATAAAACTCAATGATAAATATTGCGGAATGGCACCACACATAGCGACATCATTGACTGTGCCATTGATTGCTAATTCGCCTATATCGCCACCGGGGAATTCAATCGGAGAAATAACAAAGCTGTCGGTAGAAAAAGCTATTTTTCCGGTCATCTCTAAAAATGCTCCGTCGTGATGTTTGTCGAGAATATCATTTTTGAGTACATCAAAAACGCCGGTTTCCAATAATTGATTGGTCAATTTACCACCGCTTCCATGCGCCAAGGTTATGATGTCAAAATCAAATTTTGGAGCAGGACATTGTAATTTGAATAGGCTTTTGTTCATTGGATATTATGTTTTTGTTTATATTTTATAGCTTGATTTTAGAAGAAAACTAAATTGATATTTTATATTGTTATATTCTAATGGTATTTATTTATATTTATGACATTTCTTCAAACAGAGTTCTAAAATTATAATAGGCAGCACAAGCGCCTTCACTGCTAACCATTGGGGCTCCTAACGGATTTTGGGGTGTACAAGTAGTACCGAATGCCGGACATTGAAAAGGTTTTTTTATACCTTTCATAATGTCGCCGGCTATACAGAGGGCATTTTCAGGGACTTTTTCTATGTCGATATTAAACTTTTTATCGGCGTCAAATCGTTCAAATTCCTTTCTTAAATGCCAGCCGCTATCCGGTATGGTGCCGATACCACGCCACATTTGGTCGCCGTATTCATATACTTGATTGATTATGTTTTGTGCTTCACGGTTTCCTTCTTCTTTGACAATACGTTTGTATTGATTTTCAACGTGGTAGTTTCCGTTTTCCAGTTGTTTAACAGCTGCCAAAATACCTTGCAATAAATCTAAGGGTTCAAAACCGGTTACGACAATTGGTATTTTATATTTATCAGCAAGTTCGTGGTATTGCCAGTATCCCATTATTGAACAAACATGTCCGGCAGCCAAAAAGGCGTCAATTTTAGCTTCGGGATCTTCCATCAGCGCTTTGATAGCCGGCGGAACCAATACATGCGAATTTAGAATGGAATAGTTTTTTAATCCTAATTTTTGAGCATGTAGTATTGATAAAGCGTTTGCAGGTGCCGTAGTTTCAAAGCCAACGGCAAAAAACACAACTTCTTTATCGGGATTTTGATGGGCTATTTGAACCGCTTCTAAAGGCGAGTATAAGATACGTACATCAGCACCTTTGGCTTTGGCTTCCAGCAGGCTATCTGTTGATCCCGGAACGCGCAACATATCACCAAAACTACATAGAATAACACCTTTTTCTTTGGCCAAGTAAATAGCTTTATCTATTAAGTTTAATGGCGTAACACAAACCGGACAACCTGGCCCGTGCAACATTTCTATATTTTTAGGTAGCACAGATAAAATACCGTTTTTAACCAAACTATGTGTTTGGCCACCACATATTTCCATTATTTTCCAATTTTTTGTGGCTGTTTTCTCTATTTCTTTCAGTATTTTTTTAGCTAATTCCGGATTGCGATATTCTGTTAAATGTTTCATGGAAATTAAATATGAAAATTAAAATTTGATTTTTTAATTTATGATGTTTTATGGAAAAAATTAATGATTTTTGATCGAATTTTTATGTTATTTTAATATGGTATCTTTATATTTATTAATTGCTGAAACCAATTGTCCCAAAACTAATCCTTCATCATTAGGAGATAATTCTTTATGAAAATATATTTTTTTTCTTTTATTGTTCATATCGATTAATAAATCAATTAAAAGTGCATTCTGAAAAACACCGCCGCTGAAAGCCAAATATTCAAACTTATATTTTTCTGCTATTTGCCAAATGTAATCAACTAAGGTTAAATGAAATTTAGCAGCAATTTCTTGATTGTTAATCTGCTTATCTAAATCGTTTAAAATTTGTTCAAAAATAAAAGCTGTAAAATTTTCAAACGCGTAGGGGGTAAGTTGATAGCCCTTTGTTTGCTTTTTATTTAGAAATCGTGTGGCTTGCCATTCAAGTTTCATACTAGCTTCGGCTTCAAAGTTATGCTTATCATAGCCGAAGATCAGAGAAGCAATACCATCAAACAGGCGTCCCATACTTGTGCTTTTTAGTTGGGGCTTGGATAACATTTTATTGTAAATTTGCCATTCTACATTGGTAAATTTTGGCTGTAAATATTTTTGAGCAACCTCTAATTTGTGTCCGATAGCCAAAGCTGAAATTCGTGGTTCTTTAACCATTTTATCAGCAACAATAAAATCAAACTCACCGATGTGATGCAGGCGTTTTATATTATGTTTTTGGTAACTAAAAAATTCGCCCCCCCAAATATTACCGTCATCGCCTAATCCGGTGCCGTCCCAAATAATTCCCAATATTTTATCTTGATTGTCGAGCAAGTTATTTTCAGCCAAAACACTTAAAAAGTGCGCTTTATGATGTTGAATTTCATCGTGTTTGATACTATTCTTTTGAGCATACTTTTTTCCGAATTCTGTTGCAAAATATCCGGGATGTTTGTCGGTTACAATAATTTTTATGTCAGGCTTTATAATCTTTGATAAATGTTTAAAAGTCTTCTCATAATTATTTTGTGCTTCATAATTTTCGGTGTTACCAAGAAATTGACTGATAAAAATATTATTTTGGTGTGTAAATGCAAAAACACTTTTAAGCATACCTCCGGTGGCCAAAATATCTTTGTTTTTAAAAGATAATTCAGGATTGATATAAATGGGGGCTTTGCCACGCGAACGTCTCAGAACGATTTTCTGCCGATGTTTAGTCGTAAATTGTACCAGTCCGTCATCTTGCGGTATGACGATGTCACGGTTGTTCATTAACAGAACATCGGCAATTTGCGTTAAATAATCAATAGCCGTTTGGTCATCGTAAATAATGGTTGAACCGGTCATATTTCCACTGGTAGCGATGATAGGTTTGCCAAATTTGTTGAGCAACAAATCATATAATGGCGTATAAGGCAACATCACGCCAATACGTCCTAAATTTTTTATAATTTCTTTTGTGGCTATTAGAGAAGTTTGTTGTTTTTTTAATTGTAACAATACAATTGGAGAATGTATACTTTGTAATTCTTTTCTTTCTTTACCGTTTATAACGGCATCCTTTTCGATACTTATAAGACTAGGATACATCAAGGCGAATGGCTTATTAGGTCTTTGTTTACGTTGTCGTAAGGTTTTTACAGCATCTGCATTGGTAGCATCACAAGTCAGCAAATATCCGCCGATACCTTTAATAGCGATGATTTTTCCGGCGTTCCAATATTGGATTACCTTATCTAAATCAGTGAAATGTTCCGTTATTTTTCCGTTTTCATACCATTGCATTTCTATGGGACAATCCGGACAGGAATTGGTTTGTGAAAAGTGCCTGCGTTCGAGTGGATTTTCATATTCTGTTTTACAAACAGGACACATTTCAAATTTATTCATGGTAGTATAGGGCCGGTCGTAGGGTAAAGCGGTTATAATAGAATAACGTGGGCCGCAATTGGTACAGGTAATGAATGGATATTTATAGCGTCTATTGTCGATATCATAAAGTTCACGCCGGCAATCAGGACACATCGCGACGTCCGGTGTGAGCAAAACATTTGTTTGTGTTTTGCCTTTACTTTCAATAATATTAAAGTTGTCAAAATATTTACTGTTAACTTTTTTTATGGAATACTCCGTAACAATTGCTAATGGTGGTAAATGTTTTAATATATCTTCTAAAAATAGCTGAGCATATTGTTTCTGAGCATTAATTTCAATATGGACACCATCAGTTGTATTATTGACCCAACCGGTTAAATGATATCGTCTAGCTATTTGGTATACAAATGGCCTAAATCCGACACCTTGTACGACACCTTTAATATGTATATGATAGGTTTGCATAGTACAATCAAATATATTAAAAAAACTCCTTGCATTAGGAGTTTATAACAAATGGTAAATATTTGTTTTATGTATATCACAAGAACAAGTTTACTGTTCAAATAATTTTATTGAATAAACTGATTGAAAACCTTTTTTATACCTATTAATTTTAGAAATTAATAGGTATAAAAAAGCTAATTAAATTAATAATAATAAATATCTAAAAAATGTTAGGTTGTACTTACACCAATTTTTATTTTGTCTAAAATATTTTTAATAGTTACAATAACTTTTGGAATGCTTGCATGTACTTCATCACTCAATGTAATATCCATAGG
>WGBX01000004.1 GCA_015494075.1 Flavobacteriaceae bacterium | reverse complement strand
GAACATAAAAATCAAATAAGCCCCAAAAGACATAATCTTAAACTTTAAATCACTTTATTTTTTATTATAATAACAAGAAAAAAACTTTTTTACAATAATTTTTTTTGCAATTCTCGCTCTTCTTCGGAAAAAATTTTTATCTTTCCATATTCCCCGTCAAAACCGGGTTTAATAATTAATTTTCCCTCCCGAACCCTTTTAATTCCTTCGGTAATTTTTTCACCGGCGATTTTCTGTATTTTTTCATAAGACAAACTCAATAAAATATCAAGCTCATTCCCCAATTTATTGATAATTTTCTTATACTCGTTTTGAACTCTCTTACTTTGTCGACTTTTAATTCCCAAACTATCGGCGATGATTTTATCCAATTCTATCAATTTAACAAAAGGAATGGCATTTTTCGGTTTAAAGCCCAATTCTCTATCCGCCAATTCATCAACCCGATAAGAAACTCCTATGGTTAAAGGCTTCTTGCAAACAGGACAAATTCCTTGATATTTTTTGGTTTCTTTTGGCGAAAAACTTATCCCACAACTTCGGTGTCCGTCAAAATGATACATCCCTTCTTCGGGATAAAACTCTATTGTAAATAAAAAACGCTTTCTGTCTTTTTCTTCAATAATCTTTTTTATTTCTTGATAAGTAAAATCTTTTAAATCAAAAACATTTGCCTCCCGACCAAGATTTGGCAAAGAATGAGCATCTGAATTTGAAATTAAAGTAATCTTGTCTAATTGAGAAAGTCGCCAATTCATTTCCGGATCGCTGGAAAGTCCGGTTTCAATCGCTTTGATTCTCGGCGTCCATTTTCCAAAACATTCTTCCAAAGAATCAAAACCCGACTTTGATCCAAAAACAGCGAACCAAGGTGTCCAAGCATGAGCCGGAATAATCATAAAATTATCATCTATGGAAAAACAAATTTCACACAAATCTTGAGCGCTCATTCCCAGAATCGGACGACCATCAGAACGAATATTATATTTTTTGTCCAAATATTCGTTTAGTTTTTTAACCGCTTTTAAATTTGGAGCCAAAACAACAATATGTAAACGACGCACCTTTCCGTTAAATTTATAAACCAAGGCCAATTCGGTCCCCAAAATAAATTTCGTATCCGCCACCACTCCGTAAAAATCATTATCTTTAATTTTAAACTCGTCTTTTAATTTGAATAATCCGCTATTATCAATTTCCACTAACTTATTTTCTATATCCAAAAACCATTGCGGATAAGTAAAATCACCCGTAGCCACAATGTTTACGCCTTTAATGGCGGAATATAAATCAATATGCTCCAAATCCAACAACGGCGAACAAGCGCGCGAGTATTTGGAATGAATATGTAAATCTAAAATTTGTTTCATAAAAAAAGATAAACTAAATTCAGTTTATCACCTTAATCTTTTTTGGGCAAGAAAATTATTAAAACAACTAATGTTTTATATTAATTCTGTTATCATTCTGAACATTTCAAGATCTCGAATCAAACACTGTCATTCTGAATTTATTTCAGAATCTCATAGATTTTAGTTTTTCCTCTTTCAACGAGATGCTGAACCAAGTTCAGCATGACATGGGGGCGATTCAGCATAGCATGAAGAGTTCAGAATTTCGGATCAAACACTGTCATTCTGAACTTGTTTCAGAATCTCATGGTTTTTAGGTTTTACTTTATTTTACGAGATGCTGAAATAAATTCAGCATGACATAAGGATAAATTTTTATTTGATATTTAGTCTTTTTTATATTAAGATGATAACAATGTATAAATATCATATTATGAAAATTCATCATATAGCAATAACCGTAAACAACCTCGAAGAAAGTATAAAGTTTTATACTCAAATTTTAGGGTTTGAAATTGTTAAAAAATTTACCAAAAAAGACATGAAAGCGTCTGTCTGTTTTATAAAATTAAATGATTTTCAAATAGAATTATGGCAATTTCAAGACATGAAAAAAAATATCGAATCACTAAACGATATTAAAGTTAGAGGTATAAGACATATAGCTTTTGCGGTTGATAATCTGAAACAAAGCATTTCTCAATTAAAAGAAAAAGGAATAAAATTTTCAGAACCAAAACTTGGCGGCAGCGGTCATTACTATTCTTTCACGACAGATCCCAACGGAATCCCTTTGGAATTTTATGAAAAATAAATTTTTAATTTTTAAAAAATCTATATTATAATATAGATTATAATATAGATTTCTTTATCCGCGAAATAGTATCAATTATAAATCATTATGAACAATAATGAAAAAAACGACTCATTGATTGAAACTTCAACAAGCTTAACAGAATCCGCAAGTATTGAAAATGAAGTAATTAATTACGATCAATTATCAGAATTGGAAAAAATATTTAATTGCGATCAAAAAAAACTTAAACCGGCAATAAATTCCGCTTTTGAAAAAATACTCTCCAAAGCTGAGCCAGAAAAAGACAAAGAACATTTGAAAAAATTAATTACGGAAAGTGAAAAATATATTTCTGAAAAACAAAGAAACAAAGATAATAAATTTGTTCACGGAACAGGCACAGACGCTCTCTTCGGCATAATTGAAAAAGGCAAAATTATCAGACGGGGCTCGGAATTTGGCGGAGCCGATGTTGAAATGGGACATCAAATAGACAAAAAAGACGGTAAAAACGAAACATATACATCTGTTTCGGAAAATCAAACAATGGGTATGGCTTTGTCTTATTTTTACGCCCGCGGCTTTGCTCGTCCCGAAACGATCAATACCCTTAATATTGACGCCAATCAAATCAATCAATCAAATGTTGTTTTGGAGGCTTGGGATAATCTTTCTGAAAAAGAACAAAAACGATTAAACAAAGAATATAATTTTTCCAGAGAAACTCTTGAAAAAATCAGCGAACGTCCTCATTATTTTGAACCGGCAATAGAGGAGGATAAAATTTTTGTATATCAATCAATTTTAGAAAGACTTAAAAATAATAAATTACCAAAAGCTCCCGAAAAATATATTAAAATGCCGGAAGTTCATCATCTGTACGGAAATGTTACGAATAATGAAATTATTGAAAAAATTATGCTGGCAATTTCCTCAGCTCTTAAAAAATATCCGGACAGTATTGAAAGCTTTGTAAATGATTTTGAAAATAAATTAGAAAGAACAAAATCAAGATTGGAAGAATACAAAAAACTTTCGCCAAACGAACAAAAAAGAAAAACTCATCAATTGCCCGTAATTTTAACTATTAAAAAAGAAGGTATAAAAAATTTCCAAAAAACAAAAATTGAAAATGGTACGGAAAAACCGATTCATCCATCCGGGCAGGAGAGAAGAATATATGAAGATGTAGATATAAAAAATATTTCCGAGATTCAAGTACCGGAAAAAATAATCCCCGAACTTAAAAGAAAGATTAAAGAAAAAATTGATTCCACTAAGGACCCCGAAACGAGTGAACACTTAAAAAATATTAAAATTGTACCACTGGAATTTTATGAAATTGAAAGAATCGTGCGAAAAGAAGTAAATAAAAGAAAATAAAAAATATTTATAAAAACAAAAAATAATTTAGAAGCAAACTCTCTGTCTTAGTCTATTACAAAAGAATAAATAAACGAAAAACTCTGACATTATATCAGAAACTCTTTCTCACTACTTATTCCAAAAGACTATGATCAACACGACCGATTTGGGCTTGGTTTTTTATAAATTTAAGTAATATCAAATTTTAGGAAAATTTAAAATTTTATAAATCATCCAGAATTCCGCTTTCCGGAATTTTTTCTTCTTTCACTTTTTTCTTTTCTCTGAAAAATTTTTTAATCCCAACGTTTTTTTTCGATTTTAAAATTTTGTATTTTTGAACCGGTTTTTTTAAACGAGAATCAAGCTCCTCCCAAACAAACAAAGCGGCATTATCATCAACCGCCAAACAAATACCGGGTGTATTTAAAATTATTTTTTTAATACTTTTTTCTCTCACTTCTTTTTCCCTGATATTATGTGGACTAAAAATAATTGATTTTTCAGATCTTAACAAATCCAAAGCTTTTATTTTTCCAAACAATTTACTATCCTTTGTATTAACAACCGAATCACTAACCCCATAACGAAACCAACAAATAGCACCGGCTGATAAACCGGCAAGTATAATTCCGCTTTTATAAGCTTTTTTTAAAATTTTATCAACGCCAATCTTTTTCCAAAGATTTAACATTTTTAAGGTGTTTCCTCCGCCAACATAAATAATATCCGCTGACAAAATTTTATTTAAAATAATTTTTTTATTTAATTTTTCCTTTTCTTTGATCAATAACAAAAAATCAACTTGACATCTTAATTTTTTACCATATATTTTTTGAAAAGTATCACAATAAGCTTCAGCATCATTACTTGCCGTTGGAATAAATAACACCCTCGGTTTCCTTTTTCCCGCTAATCGTACAATCTCTTTATCAATCAACAATGTATCTAAATCCCCGATTTCCCCTCCTCCAATTGCTATAATTTTTTTCATAATATTTGTTTAATTAATTGATATTTTAATTATACATTTAAAAATGTTTTTTGTAAAAAAAAGCCTGATTATCAATAATAATCAGGCTATTATAAAATCCGCATTTTAATTAATTTTATTACGGATACAATCTATTTGGTCCGCGATATACATATGTAACTTCACGGACATTTCTTTTGTTTAACATCATCATTAAAATCCTAGATAAACCAATACCCATTCCACCATGAGGAGGACAACCATACCTAAAAAAATTAAAATAATGCTCTAATGGACCATGATCAAGACCATGTTCAGTCGCTTGTAATTTTAATTTATCAATTCTGTGCTCTCTTTGCGCTCCGGTGGTAATTTCAATACCTTTCCATAAAAGGTCGAAGCTCTCTGTTAGCCTAGAATTTTCGTGGGATCTCATATGGTAAAAAGGACGTACATCAACAGGATAATTTGTTACAAAAACAAATTCATGACCATATTTTGCTTTAATATATTCACTCAATAATTTTTCTCCTTTAGGATCAAGATCTGCCTTATGACTAATCAGATGCCCTTTGGCTCTTAAAATATTCCTTGCATCAGCAAGTGTGATCCTCGGAAAAGGCAATGATGGAACAATAAGTTCAGTACCAAATGTCTTTACGATTTCATTACCATATTCTTTGGAAACAGCCGAAAGAATATAAGCAAGCCAAGATTCTTCGATTTCCATTAAATCCTCGCAAGAATCAATCCATGAAACCTCCATATCAACAGAAACAAATTCCGTATCATGACGAGATGTAAAAGAAGGGTTTGCTCTAAATACTGGACCAATTTCAAATACTTTATCAAAACCGGCACTCATTGCCAATTGTTTGTAAAACTGTGGGGATTGTGCAAGATAAGCTTTTCTTTTGAAATAATTTATTTCAAAAAGCTCAGAACCAGATTCACTTGCAGTCCCCATAAGTTTTGGGGAGTGAATTTCAATAAATCCTTCCTTGTCCCAATATTCACGCATGGCCCTCTCTAAAGTACTTTGAATTTGAAAAATTAAAAAATTTTCTTTTTTTCGTAAACTAATCTGCCTCCAATCCATTTGTTTTTCAAGAGACGAACTATCGTTAATCGGCAAAGGTGTTTCAGCAATACTACTAATGCTAATAGAATCAATACGGATCTCAAGTCCGCCTAATTTCACATTTGAAGCTTTAACCACTTTACCTATAACAATCACTGTTGATCCTGGAGTTAAAGTACTAATTCTAGAGGCTATAAGCTCGTTAGAATTTTTTGTATGTACAATTTGTACTTTACCACTATGATCACAGAGAATAACAAATTGCATTCGTTTTTGATCACGAATCTTATCTATAAAACCCATTACCTGTACCGTTTTTCCTACGTACCTACACAAATCTTTTACCAAAATACGTTTTTTCATAAAAAACCTCTCTTTTTATCGTTTTATTTTTCTAATAAACTAAACAATACTAACAACACGTCTTTCTCTAACGCTCAACCTCTTTTAAAAGTTATGTCAATTATGGATAAATATTTCGACGAACTACTCGAGGAAAAGGTATAGTGTCACGAACATGTGGAATATTAAGCAGCCAGCGAATTAATCGCTCTAATCCCATACCAAAAGCAATATGAGGAACGCATCCAACACAATGAACATCGCGAATAAATTGATATCGGGAATTATTAATTTTCCCTTTTTCCGTTAATCGCTCATCAAGCATTAATGGATCGTATATTTTTTCAGCAACACCTAATAATTCTCCACAACCGTTACTAGCTATAAGATCAGCCACCATCGTTATTTTACTATCATCAGGATCAATAACATATGGGAAAGGTTCTACGCTTCGCGGAATACCAATAATCCAAAAAGGACTATCATATAATTTGGATAATTCTTTTTCCTCCGCAGTACTTATACCTTTATCAAAATCCGCATCAAAACCCTTACTTCGGAGATACTTTACAGCCTTTTCATGAGTAATTCGTGGAAATGGAACTTTTAAACCATCTAAGCATAACTCTGTATTTAAAGTATCTAAAATATTCTGACATTTCTCTTGACATTGCCGTATAATATAAACTATTATGTCTTCTACTAATGCGATAATATCTTCTCGATTACCAAAAGCAATTTCAGCTTTTATATGCCAATACTCCATTAAGTGCCTTTTACTCCGCGATTCTTCACCTCGAAAACTGGGTCCCATATTAAAAACACGCTCAAAAGCATGTACGGCGGCCTCAAGATAAAAGCCTGCACACTGCGATAAAAAAACACTCTCACCACGAACATCAATAGACATTGCGGTTTTTTCATCATACAATGGTACCGGGGTTAGAATTGGGGCATCGAATTCGACAAATCCATTTTGATAAAACCATTCACGAACAATTCTCATTAAGTTAGCCCGAAAACGAAGAATTGCCATAATTTTTGGATTACGTAAATAAATATGTCGAAATTTTAATATTTGTTCAGTATACCTATCGTCAAAAATATTAAAATTACTACGCGGAGATGGGCTTAACGATAAAACAGCTTTTCCAATTATTTCAAAAGATGTGACGTATATCTCTCGTATTCCTGTAGGACCTTTTTTAACCTTACCAATTACCTTAACAGCCGATTCCAATGCCACCCTAGAAAAACAATTAAACAACTTTTTTCCAACGAAAGATTTTTCAATAACAATCTGTATAAAACCAGTTGAATCCGCAATATCAAAAAACAAAACATTTTTATGTTTTCTACGCCTTGAAACCCATCCATAAAGCAGTACTTCCTCATCATTACCATACTTTTTAATATCGGAAATGTATACTTCTTTCATAATTATAATACCTCCTGTTTTATGGTTTATTGTTTAACAAACAACAATAATAACAAATATTAATAAAAATAAACGGCTTTTAATGATTCTATTAAAT
>WGBX01000003.1 GCA_015494075.1 Flavobacteriaceae bacterium | reverse complement strand
TTATTGACGAAGCTGTTGCTGCTTATGAAGATTTTTATAAAAAAATCAATGCCAGCAGACAAGCTGATAATAAAAAAAAATATTTCAACAACTTAAATAAAGATATAGTACAAGCAGTTAATGATTTAATTAATAAAATTAATGATTTATAGCATAGCAGAGAAGTACTGTTAAATTTTTAAAGCCAATAACCATAAAAAGTCATTGGCTTTAATTTCGACTGTTCTATTTAACATAATATAAATTATATTACAAATATATATTTTAAAAATTAATCTGTTGTTCTATTAATTTGAATGATAGCAAAAATCATAACGGCTGCACTTATCCATTGTACAATTGAAAGTCGTTGATGATTGACAAAGTAATCTAATAAGATGGCGGTAATGGGAAAAAATAATTCCATGATTGTAGCCAACATGGCATTTATTTTTTTGAGTCCGTAATAGTAAATAAAAATAGCAACAGATCCGCTGGTTAAAGCTATAATAAAAACAATTAACCAATTTTGAGGTGTCATTTGATTAAAATCCATCAAATGACCGGTTAGAATAACAATGATAAATGTTACTAATGTAGTTGCTGCATATCTAAAAAATGTTGCAGTAATAAAATCTAATTTATGTAATAATTTTTTACTAAATACTGTTGAAGCACCAAAGCTGAATGCTGCTAACACAGCATATAATGCGGCATAAATGGTGTTTCTATGATGATCAATGTGCGGTAATTGCAAGCCAAAGGTTAAAAAATAACCGCCTAATAAAGCAATACTCCCCCAGAGTAAAAAATTTTTCTTTAAAGGTTCTTTCAAAAAAAAATGTGCTAATACTATTGCAAAAACAGGTTGTAATTTTTGCAGTAATACAACAATACTTAATGACTTAAAATGCACTAAAAACAAGGCTTTTACAATAGCCCATGTTCCGATGGCCCCGCCAAAAACTGCAACCAAAAATAGTGAAAGTATTTCAATACGATTTAAATACTTAAAATATTTATAGCGTTTGTATAGAAACAAATTCATAAATAAAAAAGGTACGGCATGTAAAATAAAAACAACAAACCATACATTTAAATTATATAATTTTGGTGTCAAAATGATTCCATCCATACCCCATAATGCAGCTGCAAAGGCAACTAATGCAGCACCGATGAGGGTTTCCTTTCTTGCTCTTAAATTCATTTAATCAGTTTCTTGATTTATTTTGCGAATTTGATTCAATCATTTAATAATTCTTTAATTTTTTTCTCAAGATTTTCACGTCGTAAATTTTTAGCCCGAATAATGCCTTGAGAATCTAAAATGTAAGTTTGCGGAATAGAAACAACACCGTAAATTTTAGCAATAGGCTCTTGCCAGTATTTCAATTCTGAAACTTGCGGCCAAGTCAAACTGTCCTTTTCAATGGCATTTAACCAAGCTGCTTTGTCTTTGTCTAACGAAATACTAATAATATTTAAACCCTGGTCATGATATTTTTTATACAATTGAACTAAATATGGATTTTCCATGCGACAAGGTCTACACCATGAAGCCCAAAAATCAATAATAGTTACTTTTCCCATTGCTTGACTAAGACTTATTTTAGTTCCTTCCGGAGTTGTTCCGGAAAAATTGGGCGCTCTCCCCCCTATTTCAGTTGCACCTTTTGTAAGTAAGACTGTATGGATGTTTTTGCCTAATTCAGAACGTTGCACATTAATTGGATAACTTTCAAAAGCTGATTTTATTTTTTGAAAATCTGAATTAGGATCATTTATTAATGATTGCATAACTATTAAGCCTACAATATCTTTATTGTTTTTAATAAATGTATATTGATTTCTCTTAGCACTATCTTTCCAATTTTCAAAGGCATGACGAATACTGTCCTTCTCTGCTTGGCTGTTGGTCATTTGATAAGCTTGTATCATCTTCTGACCTTTTTGTTTATCTTTTTGAATATTTTTTTCATAAAGATAAAATTTTTGCGTCAGTTTAGAAGTTGTTTTTACCAGATTGGAGTCAAAAGGATTTTTTTCATTAACTATCATATTAATATCTCCATCGCCTATAATAATCGGTATTTGCAATTTACTGCCTTCAAAACTGACAATTGCAATAGATGGATTTTGTTGAGGCACTTTAAATATAAAAAGACTGTCTTGTATTAATATGGTATCTAAGACTTTTCTTTTTAAGTTCCTGTCAAAAGTTGTCAAATATGCTTGATGCTGATCTAATTGTGACACTTTTCCTTTAACATCATATAGTATAGGTTTGGGTGCAGTTTTACAACTAACAACAACTAACAACAGACTAAATCCTAAAATGAGCATTTTTTTCATAAACTTATATTTTAAAAAACGGAACAGATAAAGTTTAGTCATAAATCTGCTCCGTTTAATAGTTTTTTAAAGGTATAAAAAATTATTTTTCTTCTTCTAACAACTCTTTAATTTTTGCTTCTAATCGATCCCGACGTAAATTTTTGGCTCGTATAACACCATTTTTATCTAAGATAAAAGTAGCCGGAATAGATTCAACATGGTATAACTGACGTGCAATCGGATCCTGCCAATATTTAAGATTTGATACTTGATACCAAGTCAATCCATCATCTTTAATAGCTTTTACCCAATCTTCTTTGTGCCCGGGTTTATCTAATGAAACACCAATAATATTTAAACCTTGATCATGGTATTTTTTATAAATTTCTTTCACGTAAGGGTTTTCTGCACGACAAGGTCTACACCAAGAAGCCCAAAAATCTATAATAGTGACTTTACCCATGGCATCTTTTAATGAAAGTGTTTGCCCGTCAGGTGTAGGCGCCGAAAAATCAGGAGCTTTACTACCAACTGACACAGCAGTTTTAGCTTTTACATTTTGATAAGCATTTTGAACATTAGGCATTTTTTTTACTTCTTCACTAAAACCTTCATATAATTTAGCCAATTTGTTATAGTTAGGTTCGGCACGGTCATAAGAAATGGCTTCAAAAACCAAACCGCCAACTATATTATCTTTATTTTCTTCAATAAATTTGTACTCATAAGCATGCTTTTCATCATCAATATTATAATATCGGTTTATGATATTTGTTTGTTCTTCTTTAGTACCTTTTTGCTGTGCTGCTTGATAAAGTTTAGCTAATTTTTCTTGCTTATCTCTGTATAATTTCAACTCATCTAAATAATCATAGAATTTTTTATTTAGCCCTTGACTTAAAACAGCTGAACGGCGAATATGCTCTTTATCTAAATCGACCTTAATGTCACCTCCGGGTTCTAAAATTAAAGGCAAATCACTTGGAATACCATCAACATGTAAAAATGCTAACTGAGGTTTTTCTACCTTTTCAGCCAAAGTAAAATGGCCTTCTTTCATAGTAGTCGAATCAATAGGCTTTGCTGTCATTCCCTCATAAGTAATGAGTTTTACTTGCGCTTTATCCATACCCATAACCGTACCAGTAATTTGCACATTGGTATCTTTCTTGGCAGACTTTTGTCCGCAAGAAGCAAGCAAAATCATACTTAAACTTAATAAAATTAATTTTTTCATTTTTATTCTTGTTTTCTAAATTATTAACTGCAAATATAATAAAAACATATAGATGAAAACACAGCCTTAACAAAAGATTATTAGCATATTTATGTTAATAAAAAATCGCCGTCAACAGTTTTAATCTGTGTACTTTTTCTTATCTTTATAAAAAATTAAAAAACTTGGATACGATCAAAGAACAAATATATACAGTCCCGAATTTTATTTCTTTATATCGTCTGTTATCTGTGCCAGTTTTGTTTTATGTTGCCTATCAAGGCAATGAATCATTATTTTTTTACTGGTTTTTGTTCAATGTTTTTACAGATGCTTTAGACGGCTTTATAGCGCGTAAGTTTAACATGCAAACGACGTTTGGGGCAAAGTTAGATTCTACTGCTGACTTTGCTATGTATTTATTAGCCATGTATGCCTTGATCCGGTTTAAATGGGACGAATTAGAACCATATAAATTGAGCTTTTTCTTATTGATTTTTTACTATTTATTCATTGACCTTTTTGCATTATTTAAATTTAGGGAAATTGCCAGTCTGCATTTAATTTCTTCCAAGGTGTCCGGCGTTTTACAAGCTTTATTTTT
Organism: Flavobacteriaceae bacterium; assembly: GCA_015494075.1. Classification (GTDB taxonomy): domain Bacteria; phylum Bacteroidota; class Bacteroidia; order Flavobacteriales; family Flavobacteriaceae; genus WGBX01. The sequence goes on along the minus strand of WGBX01000003.1, from coordinate 98 downwards.
TTTGGCATTATTCATTAAAGGATTCAATCCTGTTTTATATTGGATAATGTTTGTAGTTGCAACATTTTCCTTTATAGAAAATATGTATTATTTAATAT
>WGBX01000002.1 GCA_015494075.1 Flavobacteriaceae bacterium | reverse complement strand
GGTCCGGGATATCCTTTGCTATTAAGTTTTTTTATCAAAATTCATCTTTCCGATTTAATGATTGTATTAACCAACGCTATATGGATATACCTATCCTTAGTGTTGGTTTATAGAACTTTGCGATATTTTTTATCCTGTAAAAAAGCTTTCTTTTGGACGGCTGTTTTAGGATTTTATTATCCGTTATACCGGATGTTACCTAAAATTTTGACCGAATCTTTTAGTTGGTTTTTAGTCAGTTTAATCGTGTTTTTAAGTTTCAAATTATACTATGATAAAAGACGACCTTTATACAATATTTTTTTCTTGGGATTTGCTATATTTTATTTGATGATTACCAAAGTTATATTCGGTTATGTAGTATTGGTTTTATTTGTTTTGTTGTTTTTTTGGTATGCATTAGTTCGTTTAAATACGGCAAAAAAATATATATGGGCTTTACTGTTGGCTTTACTGTTAAGTGTCCCATACTTACATTATACATAGGGTCTGCTGATTTTCTACAATATCTCAATAAATATTGAAGCGGAAGCTAAAAAAAATGATTAAAAATTTGGTCAAAATGCAAGTTTTTTGTATCTTTATGTAATAAAACCGTGCAGTTTATGGTCAAATATACATCACAAAAACAGGTAAAATTAGAATTTTTTAAGCATCCGTTCAACAACGATTTAGATCCGAACAATCGCTGGGTTAAATTATCAGAACTTATTCCATGGGATGAACTTGCAAATGTTTACAGCCAAAAATTAGATTCCAATCGTGGTCGCTTTTCAGTCGATGTTCGCACTGTCTTAGCCGCTATGATTATTAAGCATTTTTTAAAACTGGACGATAGAGGGACGATACAGATGATACAAGAGAATCTTTATCTGCAATTTTTCTGTGGTTTACCGGAATTTACCCATAAACCGGTCTTTGATCCCAGCTTATTTGTTGATATCCGCAAACGTTTGGGTGGCAGTGAGTTTGACGAATTTAATAAACTCGTCATTTCCAAGTTTGAAGCCGTCAAATCACAGGCAATAAACAAGAAAAAATCAAGTAAAAAGAAACAATCATCATCCGACGACCATCATAGAGATCCCGATTCTGAAAATCAAACCCAAAACAAAGGCACTCTTATAGCAGATGCCACAGTAGCAGACCAAGAGATTAAATTTCCAAATGATGTCGATTTGTTAAATCAAGCTCGAGAACATTTAGAGCGTATGGTTGATACGCTTTATCAACAGGACATAGACAAGCAAAAACCACGTCTTTATCGTAGAGTGGCACGTGTAGATTTTCTTAATTTTTCAAAGAAAAAACGAAAAAGTAAAAAATTTATTCGCCAAAATATCAAAAAACAATTACAATATGTCCGGAGAGATTTAAAAGCATTGCGAGAAATGTTAGCTAACACACAAAGGCAAAAACAATTAAAATCATCTGACATAAAATTGTTAGAAACCATTGATAAACTGTACCAACAACAAAAAGAAATGTATGAACAAAAAACACATAGTATTGCCAATCGGATTGTCAATTTATATCAACCTTGGGTGCGTCCGATAGTCAGAGGTAAGTCGGGCAAAAAAGTAGAGTTTGGTTCAAAAATAAACATTATGCTAAAAGACGGTTTTGTACGGATAAATCATTTTGATTTTGAAGCCTTTAATGAAGGACAATTGGTTGAGTCAATGATAGAAAGTTATTATGCGTTTTATGGTTATTATCCGGAATATTTTTTAGGCGACAAAATATATTTGAATAGAGCCAATCGAAAATATCTCAAAGAAAGACATATAAAAATCGTAGGTAAACCGCTGGGGCGCCCCCCTAAACAAAGTCATGAAACGGCAAGTGAAAAACGAAAAAAACGAAAAAAAGCCGCTGAAAGAAATCAAGTTGAAGGCAAATTTGGACAAGCAAAAAGAGGCTACAAACTTAATAACATTAAAGCAAGATTAGCAGCAACCAGCGAATCGTGGGTAAATGCAATCTTATTTGTTATAAATTTGAAAAAATTAGCAGAACAAATGGAAAATTATGGCGGTATTTTTCTGTCTTTATTAAAAAAACTCTGTAATTGTATCAAAAATTGGTTCAAAATTAAAATCATTAGAAAATCTATCGAAATTTTACCTGTATAAGCAAGAGGGATTAAAAATAAAATCAGCAGACCCTATGTAAGCACAAGCATTCAACGGAATACTTTCTATACGATGATTCCAACTAACGTCAAAACTATTTTGTTGATTATTAGCTTTTTATATTTTTTTGATAATTTTCAATTTTCTACTATATTTTCTCTTTCACGTTAGCAAAAGTATTCAATGGAATACTTTCCATACGG
>WGBX01000001.1 GCA_015494075.1 Flavobacteriaceae bacterium | reverse complement strand
CTATAGATACAGGTCATAAAGGAGTATTATATAAACCTTTTAGTGGCGGTGTTGATACTACCCAGATTCCTTTAAATGAAGGTTTTCATTTTATTGCTCCTTGGAATACCGTTTATAAAATAGATGTACGCCAACAGCAGCTCTTTGAAAGTATGAAAGTGCTTTCTTCAAATGGCTTAGATATCCAACTGGATGCGACAGTTTGGTTTCAGCCGCGACATAAGGATTTAGCCAAGTTGGTTAAACTCAGAGGTTTAAATTATGTTGATGATGTCATTAAACCTTCCATACGTTCGGCAGCACGAAATGTGGTAGGACGATATACACCCGAAGAAATATATTCTACACGACGAGAGGCCATCACTAAAGAAATTTTTGATGAAACTAATCTAATCCTTAATGATAATTTTGTGCACTTAAAAAACATATTAGTGCGTGATGTAACTTTACCGGCCACCATAAAAAATGCTATTGAACGCAAACTTAAACAACAACAAGAAGCTTTAGAATATGAATATCGATTGCAAAAAGAAAAAAAGGAAGCTGAACGAAAACGTATTGAAGCTAAAGGTATAAAAGATTTTCAAGATATTGTTTCTATGGGAATTTCTGATAAATTATTGCGTTGGAAAGGTATTGAAGCTACTTTAAAGCTTTCTGAATCACCAAACACAAAAGTAATTGTGGTAGGCGGCAAAGATGGTTTGCCTATTATTATGAATTCAGAAAAATAAGATATCATTAATATATTAGTCTTGCAATCTCGGTTCTTGTTGCATTAAAAGTATCGAAATTGCAAGATTTTTTTATTCATAACTTTAAAAAATAATGTATATAATATATTGCACCTTAACAAGTCTTTTTTATAAATCTGAGGTGTAAAACTTATATTTTATTTTATGCTACTCTTTTTAGTGGTTTTTTGTATGTTTTTTTATTTCTTTGTTTTGTGTAGGTTACTTTCCGATACAAAAATTTCTAAAAATATTATCCAATAAGTCGTCTGAGGTAATTTCGCCTGTAATTTCGCCCAAACTATGCAAAGCCGCTCTAATGTCAATGGTTAATAAATCAGTAGGCAAATTATGTTGAAGTCCATATTCTACTTGCAACACACTTTTTAAAGCTTCATTTAGTGCTTGGAAATGTCTAGCGTTAGAAACAACTACCTCATTTTGGTCTAATAAGGCTTTATTGACAAGAGTTATTAATTCTTTTTTAAGTTTGTCTAAACCTGTTTTTTGCTTAGCAGAAATTTCTATTAAGGGAAACTTTTGAGTATCAATTTGGTAATTTTTTTGGTCAATTTGATCTATTTTGTTGGCAACAATTAATATTTTTTTATCTGCATGGTTTTGACCGATTTGTTTCAATTCAGTTTCAAACGTTCGCAATGTTTCTTCATGTTGCGGCAAATGACAAGATGCCGAACGACTTAAAGCACAAGCATCAATCAAAAAAATTACAACTTTGGCTTCTTTTATTTTTTGGTAGGTTTTTTTTATTCCTATTTTCTCAATTTCGTCTTGTGCCTGTCTAATGCCGGCTGTATCAATAAAACGGAATCGAATACCATCAATAACCAGCTCGTCTTCTATTACATCACGCGTTGTACCTGCAATGCTGGAAACTATTGCTCGCTCTTCATTGAGCAACGCATTTAATAAAGTAGATTTTCCCACATTGGGTTCTCCCACAATTGCTACCGGCACACCTTGTTTAAGAACATTGCCGGTAGCAAAGCTGTCGACCAAATGTTTTAAAGTAGTTTTAAGTCGCTGTACTAAATCGTTAAAAAGTTTCCGATCGGCAAATTCAACATCTTCTTCGGCAAAATCTAATTCTAATTCAATTAATGACGCAAAGTGAATTAACTCTTTTCTTAATTTTTTAATTTCAGAAGAAAAACCACCTCGCATTTGTTGAAGAGCCAATTGGTGAGATGCAGCGCTGTTAGCCGCAATTAAATCTGCCACAGCCTCAGCCTGAGACAAATCCATTTTACCATTTATAAATGCACGCAACGTAAACTCACCGGCTTTGGCATGTCGTACACCATTTTGCAAAAACAGCTGCATTATTTCTTGCTGAATATAAGGAGAGCCATGCACTGAAATTTCTACCACATCTTCACCGGTATATGACTGCGGATTTTTAAACACACTCACTAAAACCTCATCGATAATTTTTGTTCCGTCAATTATATACCCAAGATGTATCGTATGTGTAGAAACCCGTGTTAAATCTTTTGGTTTAAATTTTCCTTTAAAAAATTTGTTAACTATTGAAATTGCTGCCGGTCCAGACAAACGTATAACTCCAATAGCGCCACTTCCTGCAGGTGTTGCTAAAGCTATAATAGTATCTTCAAATGCTTTCATGGCGCAAAAATAGCTAAAAAATAGCCTCTATAAATAATTTATTTAATCCGAGATAGACCATCTTTAGCAGAAGGATCCTCAGGATTATATAATAAGGCTTTTTGAAACAGGATTTTAGCTTCTCTGTATTTGCCTAACTGAAAATCTGTCCATGCTAACATAATCAAGCCATCATACCCAAAAGGGTACAAATCGACTAATTTTTGAAAATGTTGAGCTGCCGTTTCATAGTTTTTTCTACCGTAATATATTAACCCCAACCGGTAATGAGCTACTGTATTTTGTGGGTGTATTTCTAATATTTTTTTATAAATTTCAATGACTTCGTCCCATTTTCCCATGGCAGCTTTGGGATAAATTAATCCGAATTTTGCTTCCTCCGAATATGGCAACAAATCTAATGCGCGCTGATAATGCGAGGCTGACTCGGTAAACAATCCGGCTTCATAATTTAACCAGCCTAAACGTAAGTTAACTTCATACGATTGTGGATCATAAACTTCTTTTAGTGCGTCTGCGGCTTTTTTAAATTCGCCTTTTTTCTCTAATGTGTAGCTTTTTTTAAAAGCCGAAAGTAACTTACTTTGTTGTGCATTTCCCAGGCTTATAAAACTCAATAAAAGCCATAAAATCATTGTTTTAGATAAACTTAAAATTTCCATAGAATTCCTGTTGTTATTGTTTGATTGTTATAATTTATTTGTTGTTGTTGTGTATTTCTTAAATAATAATTTGTTTTGGTATATTGTTGTGCCTTAGCATACCATTTCATTCTTCCTTTAAAAAGATAAGTCGTAAGTAATAATTCATAACGTTGAGACATTTTTTCATTGTCATTATAAACAACCAAGGCATCATTTTCAATATAGTGGTACATGTTACCGTCTGTATAACTTGCATCTACAAAGAGTGGGCCAAGTTTTAAACCAAAACCTGATTTTATAATAAAATCTTCCTCTATTTGTTGGTTTGCATCTTCAATATCCGTATCTTCCATTTTATAAGCCGGTGATGTATAGAAATATAAATTGGCATTACCAAGCGGGTAATAAACAAGTTCGAAAGCCGGCATGGCTTGCCAATTTTTATCAATATAACCAAATGTTGCGGTTAATCCCATACGAAAAGCATTAAAATCTTTTCTCAGTGCTGTAAACCCGGCAAAATCATAAGTTATATAAGTATTGGTAATAAGACCTGAACGTCTAGGATTGATAGATTGAACAATTTCTTCTGTATTTTTAATAAACAAATTATTAAAAGCAAAAGACCAATTAAGCCCCTCTGAAATTTGACTGTAATTAGCAAAATAAAGCTGATATTGTGTCAAAGATACGGCTTCTGATTGTTGAATATTGTCTTCTACATAGTAGTGTTGTAATTCTAAACTAATAATTCCTGCATTCATATAAAACAAATGTCCGCCATTATAATAGTTTAACATATCAAAACCATAATAAGCATTATTTTTTATCACATCTTGTTCTACCGGGCCATTATTCATATCAGCTGTATAATCTGAAATGATATCTTGTTTATATGCTATACCGGCTTGCTCTATAAATTTATCTTGATTAAAAGATATTTTTTTTCTTAAAGAAAACGGAAAATATTGAGCTAACCTATAAGCATCTAACGTCCGCCCACTAAAGAGATATGCATTATATAAATAGCTTGCAACAACCGTATTTTTTGGATCTGCTGTGTAAGCTTCTTGTAAATACGGAATTGCTTTCCGGTATTTTTTTACATGAAAATATGCAATTCCTAACCGGACTTTTAAATAATAAAAATCGATATGATGCTTGATGGCTTCTTTACCAGTTTTGATCAGATTTTTCCAATCGGCATTTAAGTATTGCTGATAGGTAAGTCTATCTACTTCAATGGTGCTTAACGATGACTTATTTTGTGCATTTATGCGTTCGATGCTATTGGACAAAATAAATATCAACAAATAAAAGAATAGATACTTTTTCATGTTTTAATTTTTTTTAAGATTTAATTATTTGCCAATCAAAAGACGGCCCTGTAATTTTTTCAATACCATTTGTAGTGATATCAATCTGAAATTTTTTCTGATTAATCAATTTATTAAATGTATATAATTTTACCACAGATTGCATAGATATTTTTCCGGGTATTAATTCGTCATCAATTGCCTTGAACTTGAAATTGAAACTTGCTCTATGAAGTGAGAAAAAAGGTGCAATAAAATCATGTACAAACATCTGTTTTTTATCAAAAATAAGGTTGGGCTGATAAGTATCCTCAATTTGCATATGCTCATAATATCCTAATGGCACTTGGTACAAAGCCAAATAAAAATGATATAACGCAGATGTTTTATCGCCATAAAAACTTAAAAAATAAAACACTTGACCGTCATTAAACAAATAAGCATAAGAATTGGTAGCTTTACAGTGTATATAGGTCTGATTTAAATAATTTGTCTGTACTTCCCACTCATTTTTTTCACCATTAAAAACATATTTAATTTTTTGTCCCGGAATGAATTTGAAAGCTTTAGCCAATAAAGGCGTCGTACTCATATTAGAGACGGTTTCATTGAGTTTTGGCTTATCATATGAATATAACTCAAAAGGTTTTTCCGGACTATTGTTATATTTTATATAATGGCTTATTGGATAACTAATAGTAGGCGAACCAATATAAGGTGTAGCTTGTAATTGAAAGTGTAAATGAGGATAAGGAGAACGCCCTGAATTACCGCAAACTGCCAAAACATCTCCTTTTTTTACCGGATCTCCTTTTTTTACTTTTATACTCCCTTTTTTCAGATGACTCACCTGAGAATATAATTGGTCTAAATGTTTAATCACTATTGAATTTCCCCAATTTTGCAATAAATTAGCATCGCCGATAGGATTATCTTCTACAGTATCTATAATTTCAACTACCGTACCATCAGAGGGGGCCACAACAGGTTTACCATAACAATAATAATCCTGAACATAATCGCCTTGACCTTGATATTGTAATGTATTTCTATCACACATAACAAAATCCCATGCGTATTGCCAATCGCCTTGATGCGTATAAGCCCCATTTTCGGCTTGTGATACCGTCCACTTACCTAAAAAAGGTAAATAAACCGGAAAGAAACTCAGCCATTTAAATCGAAGTTTTGCTTGTAAATAATAATAAAGATTTTTTTCGGGGCTATTAAGTTGTACAATAACTTCTTGTAACGGCACACTTTGCTTGGCTCTTAATTTAATGAAATATAAAAATGATAAGACGACCAAATTAAAAGGTAAAGAATATACCGGTAATTGAAAATACATTAATATTTGAGTAGCACTAATACTAATTAAGACAACAATAGGTAATAAAATAATAACCCACAAAAAACTAAATTTATTTGGGATTAAAAAATACCCTCCAATGGCAATAGCTGTTAAAATATAATTAAAACCTATTGATGAATAAGCATACTGTGTCATATCTACACCTAAAAACTGATAAAAGAAGAAAGCTACTGAAAAACCCAAAAAAGACAATAAAAAAGCTATTCTTGAATGGTATAAAAGACCTAAAGCTATTAAAATTCCGGCTAAAATATTATACTGAAAAAATATAGCGCCTAAAGATAAAAAATAAGTTTTCAAAAAAATGGGAAAATCAAAACCTTGAAACCATTGATAAATATTAACTAAATATTGTCCGCCAAGTTCATATATTTTATTTAATGTATAAATATCACGCTGACTTAGCCCCAAGGCTGATAACTCTCTACTTGACAAAATAACGATCCATATCACCCATAAAAATGGCAAACTCAAAAATGGTAAACCATATTTTCCTAAAAAGCCATCTAAAATAACTGTAAAAATTAAAGTTAGAATTGCTGCAAATACAACTATGAGGAAAGAAGGCCAACCGGGAACAAAATTCAAGCCTATTCCCAAACCTACCAATAAACTATTATATGCATAACTACCACTATTAATTTTAAGTTCGTTATATCCCATTAAAAGTGCTGTGATATTAGTAAGTATTACTGCAACAAGACCATATAAACCCGCATAAAAATCAAAAAAACTTACCAATAAAAGAAGTGTGCCAAATAGTATATTATTTGAAAAGAAAACTTGCGCATAGCTTTTTAAGATAGCCGGTAAAAATAATTTGAGTTGAGATTTTACGTGATAAATCATAGATTGGAGATTTATTTTGATGCCCGGCGCAAGTCCGGGCATTAAAAATAAGTGAATTTTATGAATTTGGTTCTATTAAGCCTTTAATGGCTTTTCATTTAATAAAAATTCAGGCACTAATTCTTGTTCTTTAAAAACCTTCAAACTTTCCTGTTTTCTAATTAAATGCATTTTCTTATTTTGATCAATTAGTACGACATTAGGCCGGTAGGTGATAAATTGCATCCATTGCGTCATATTGTAAGCCCCTACACGTGGGATAACCACCAAATCACCTTTTTTCAAGGTAGGAAATTGTATACTTTCCCTGATAACATCAATATTCATACATAACGGCCCATATAAAGTCGTGTCTTCTGTTTGTTGCGAACTTTCTTGTGCAGGATAAACTTCATGTTCGTACCAAAAACTCGTAAATAATATATTTACACCAATATCTAAAATTTTAGCACGCCGTGCATTTGATAAGCGTTTGTTGGCCAAAACAGAGCCTATTAAATATCCGGCATCATCAATCAGAGCCCGACCTGTTTCTAAAAATAATGTTGGTAATTGATCCGGAGCAATCTCAGAATTGATTAAAGCGGAGGTAATAGCATCGGCATAGTCATCAAAACTCGGACAGGTATCTTTTCCCGGTAAATAAGCTCCTTTCAAAGTGTTTTTAGAAGCAAAACCGCCCCCCATATCAATATATTTGATCGAATGGTTAAATTTCTTATTCGTACGTACAGCCAACTCAGCCAATTTGCTTGCTGCAACGGCATAAGCATTAGCTGTCATCATATAAGTACCAATATGTGTATGCAAGCCTACTAATTCTAAATTTTCAGCTAACATAATACGGTTTATGGCATTCCAAGCTTCACCATTTTCATAGTTAAAGCCAAATCTGTCCCATTTAGGATAAATACCGGTATCCATATTAACACGGATGGCTACTTTTGCTTTGGGGGTCGTATTTTGACTGATACGGATTAAACTGTACAACTCATCAAAATGATCTACATGAATAAATGATCCGTTTTCAATGGCTTTTTTTAAATCCTCATCCGTTTTGTCCGGACCATTAAATATAATTTTGTTACCCGGAACGCCATTAGATAATGCTTTATCATATTCAAATCCTGATACTACTTCTGCCCAAGAGCCTTCATCGTGATATAAACGACAAACAGCATCTAAATAATTGGTTTTGTATGACCATGCAAATTGTACCTTAGGATATCTACTTTGAAAAGCTCTATTAGCTTTTTGAAAAGTCTCTCTTAGTGTTTTTTCCGAAATTACAAATACAGGAGAACCGTATTTTTCAACAATTTCTTTAACTGGAATACCATCAATTTCACTTTTTACAGGTATTTTAGGTTGCATACCATATTTATCAGGTACGCCGGCTTTTATTTTATTTATTATCGGTCTTTCGTATCTTAATTTTTCCATTTTTTTTATATTTTTAGAGTTCGCCATTCATTGATAGTTGTTCAAATTGGGAAATATCACCAATCATATCATAAGAATATCTGATAAACATTTTTCCAACCTCATATGAGTTAAAAGGTTTTAGTTTTCTTCCAAGAGCTAATAATACCAGAGCTTCGGGAATATTTTGTCCGGCAGCTACTGCCAAATAAACCCATGCCGGTATTCGTGGGTTAATTTCAATTAAATAATATTGACCACCGGAAGTTTTAATTATTTCCAACTCCATGGCACCACGCCATTTGGTTTTTCGAATCAAATCACGAGTTATTTTAAGTAAATTTTCATCTTGAATTGTTATGCCGCCCCAAGCTTTTCCCTTATCGGTAATATACTGTTTACGCATAGGCACAGCTGCAATAGTTTCCCCTTCTCCATCACCTAAAGCTACTACATTAACTTCGGTGCCTCTAATAAATTCTTGCACAATAACCGGCAATCCCCATTTAGAGGATAACTTATTATAGTACCCAATAACTTGTTCTAAATTATAAGCAAGGTAAGCATCATAAAATTTACCTTTTACTAAAACCGGAAAATCAAATTCATGTACTAAATTCTTAATATCTAAAAAAGAGGTAACTGATTTGCTAAAAGGTACTTTTATACCGTATTTCTGACCAAATTCATACAAATTGCTCTTACTTCTTTCTTCAAATTGTTCTAAAGTAGGTAAAAAAGTATGAATTCCTAAACCGGACAATTCCTTTTCAGCTTTGATAAAAGTATATAATTCGGCATCTAAATTAGGTATAATTACATCCAGTTTTTCTTTATCATTAATATATTTAATCCGCTCTAAAAAAATATCCGAACCTATTTTAGGATAAGGTATTTGGTAGGTCTTATCTACCAAACCCTTCATATAAATTCCGGGTTCCAAATTCTCATAGGCCAAACCTATAATACGCGGATCAATTTTATCAGATTCGCGCAGCCCTCTGATAACAGGAATTCCCGGACCCGGATTGTCAGTATTATTAAGCCCTGTAACAGCTATATTTAATTGTTCTTTTTCCACAACTCAGATTTTTAATTAAGCATTTTCTAATAAATCATAATGCGAAAGCATAGCTATAAAATCATATAGATTTTGTTCTAAGCTCAAATCGTCCACATCATATTTTTGTTTTAATTCAGCCAATATCTCTTCATTGGTTTTACCGGCTTTCAAATGTTTGATAATTTCTACACCTGTGTTATTGAGGTTGTAAGAATCACCTGTATACGGGTCAAACATAAACCCATTTTCAGAAATAGCAATATTACTTTTTAATTTCATAAGCTTATTTTTTATTTTTTTGTTAACTCATCCAAGGCTATTTTATTTTTACCCCGACTCTTTTTATATTCACTTACCGTCATTCCGGTTTCTTTTTTAAACTGATTAGATAAATATTGAACACTGCTATAATCCATCATATAAGCAATTTCGCTTAGTGTAAATTCTTCTGTATCAATCAACTCTTTTATTCTCTCAATTTTATGAAGTATAATATAGCGTTCTAATGTTAAATGCTCATATTTTGAAAATATTTTACTCATTTGTTGATAGCTCATAGCAAGTTTCTCAACTAAATAATCAGACTTGCGTAAGATCGAATCTATATTATTAGATTCATGTATAAGCTCTATAACACTTTGCTTTATTTTTTCAACAATTTTTTCCTCTTTTGACTTGATGACTTCCATTCCTTGTGCCTTAATTAATTGATTAATTTCATCGACACTTGTTTGCGTTTCATCATATTCCAATTCTACAAAACCGGGTTTGATCGTTAACACATTGATACCGTGATTTTCAAACACCAGTTTTAATAATTTGTCACAACAGTGACACAACATATTTTTTATGTAAAAAGTTTTTGTTTTCAACTTCACTTACTAATTTAATACAAAATTAATACCTAATGTCAATAGACATGTTATAAAAT